>DALYDF010000056.1:0-1665 GCA_031973355.1 Candidatus Magasanikiibacteriota bacterium | reverse complement strand
GTTTGAGGTCTCTGTATTACCGCTGCTGCTGGCACAGAGTTAGCAACCTCTTATTCATAGGGTACCGTCACGAATTCGTCCCCTATAAAAGCAGTTTACACCCCGAGGGGCTTCATCCTGCACGCGGCGTCGCTCCGTCAGACTTTCGTCCATTGCGGAAGATTCTTGACTGCAGCCATCCGTAGATGTCTGGGCAGTTCTCAGTCCCAGTGAGGGGGATCACGCTCTCACGTCCCCTATCCGTCGTAGCCTTGGTGAGCCATTACCTCACCAACTAGCTGATAGATCATAGGCCTTGCTCTAAGCGATAAATCTTTAAACGCGAATGGCTTGTGCCCCCGCGTTACCATCGGGTATTAATCCACCTTTCGGTGGGCTATCCCCGTCTTAGAGGTAAGTTACCAATGTGTTACTCTCCCGTCTGCCGGTCCGTACCCCTTGCGGGGCCGATCCCTCGACTTGCATGCCTTAGACACGCCGCCAACATTCGTCCTGAGCCAGAATCAAACTCTCAAAAAAAGTTCCTAAGAACTTTCGAGAATACTTGCTAGCTACTCAGCTAGAAGATTGATTGTGAATTTGGATAGACGATTATCTTGGTATTCTTGTCACATTTATAATGTGAACCTTATCGTATTCATTTGTTGCTCTGCTGAATTGTAATGATCAGCTTAAACCTTCTAAGAAAAAGAAAAGAGAACCACAGGGTTACTCTTTTTCTCGTCAGTATCGCATTTGACCTAAGCCAAATGGACTTGAACGAACTTTTGGTTGGAGGGAATTTAAGTGCTCCGCCATTGTACCTGTTTGCTTAGTAGCTGTCAATAGAGAATACAACGGATAAACTGGGGATAACTTATTGATTATTATTTACCCTGTTTTCCAGTGCTTTTTTTGCGCCACTCTGCAATTTTTTTGTGGTCACCAGACCGTAAAATCTCTGGCACTTCCCAACCTTTAAAATTATCTGGTCGCGTATATTGTGGATATTCAGCGTCATCAATTTCCAATGAATTAAACGTTTCATCGGTCAATGAATTTGGATTTCCCAAAACACCTGGTAGCAAACGGGCGACCGCCTCAATCATAACCAGTGCACCCAACTCGCCACCAGCCAATACATACGGACCAATGGAAATTTCTTCATCAACCATCTGTTCAGCCACGCGCTGATCAACTCCTTCGTACCGACCGCACACAAAAGTAACTTCAGTGAGTTTACTCCACTCTGCGGCAATTACTTGGTTAAATTGTCGTCCACGTGGTGATAGTAAAACGGTTCGTTTTTTTTGATGCGCACCACCAGTGAAAATTTTTTTAATCTTAGTTAAGCCATCAACTTTTTTAAAAGGAATTGCATCAATACTTTTAAGGGCGGCGTAGATAATGTCCGGTTTCATTACCATTCCTGCTCCCCCACCGTACGGAGTATCATCAACCGTCTTATGTTTGTCAGTCGTAAAATCACGCAATTGAATTGGATTTATGGTAATAATTTTATTTTTTTGCGCCCGGCCAATAATTGCCGAATCACAGTAGTTGGTAATTATATCGGGAAAAATTGTCACTACATTGAAACGCATATTAATTGGAGCAATTGACCACTACACCTTTAGCAAAACCAGTACTTTTAATTGGCAAAACATAAAAGTCAGTTTTTTTAGC
>DALYDF010000055.1:0-2860 GCA_031973355.1 Candidatus Magasanikiibacteriota bacterium | reverse complement strand
ACTTTCACGCCTCTGGGTACATAAATAAAGGTTCCCCCACTCCACACCGCGGCGTGCAGCATCACAAATTTGTGATCATTAATTGGCACACACTGCGTCATAAAATATTTTTGCACGAGCTCTGGATATTCACGCACGGCTGTATCCATGTTTTCAAAAATCACGCCTTGGTCGCGGAGTTTTTGTTGAATATTGTGGTACACCACATCGCTGTCATATTGCGCGCCCACACCCGCGAGCACGGATTTTTCCGCTTCCGGAATTCCTAATTTATCAAACGTTTTTTTAATTTCCGCGGGCACTTCATCCCAACTAGTCGCTTCTTCCGTATCAGGCCGCACAAAATAAATAATCTGGTCTAAATCCAAGCCTGATAAATCTGGTCCCCAACTCGGCATGGGCGCGGCTTCGTATAAATCAAAGGCCTGCAAACGTTTGGCGAGCAACCATTCTGGTTCATTTTTTTGTTTAGAAATTTCCAAAACCACCTCGCGGGTTAAACCAGGTTTGGATTTGTATTTTGACCGCTCTTCATTCGCATCGTCATAGAGCGCGCGGTCCAAGTAAATTGTTGGCTTTTGTAAGGCCATATTGACAAAAATAGGAAAATCTGCTAGGTTGAGCCTATTCTCTAGCTGCACCGGAGGTGCACATCATGATCGATCCGCAGAAACGGCAACGTCTCAAGGTCATCTTCGGAAATCGGGTCCTGTTGGCCGCTCTGGCCACCAAGGAGGTGTCCAGCCATTTGCTGAAGTACTTGAAGGCGATGTGAGAAGTCGTTCGGCCCATCAGGCTCGACGACGACCGGCGGCGGTAACGCCGGCGGTGTTAGAGAATCCTAGACTCCCTGGCACCGCGCCTGCTAAGAAAAATTTCTTGGTACGCGTGGAGGCAGGGAGTTTTTGTTTACGAATTTTTTTGCATTTCCCGAATTCCTTTGACAATACCTGGTAAATATTTTATCACGGTAGCAATATCTTTTTTAGTGGTTGTTTTTCCCAAAGTAAACCGCACACTCGCGTTAGCTTCTACCAATTTTAAACCACAAGCGGTTAAAACATGTGACGCGTCATCGCTATCGGTGGCACACGCTGAACCGGTCGCACAAATAATTCCGTACGCATCTAAATATAATACCAGTGTCTCCCCCTCTAAGCCAGCAAATTGAACATTTAGATTGTTGGCTAAACGATTATCGCCACTTAATTCTGGTCCATTCAGTGTTACCTTCGGAATTTTTTTACTAATTTCTTTCCAAAAATAATTACGCAATTGTGTTTGACGCTCAGCTTCTTTGGAATAATTTTTTTGCACTAATGATAAGGCCTTAGCAAACCCAATAATTGCTGGCACATTTTCCGTACCACTTCGTAGTGCATTTTCTTGACCACCACCAAACATGAGTGGTTGGATTTGTACACCGCGACGCACAAATAAGGCACCTACGCCTTTTGGTCCGTACATTTTACTGCCATTAATAGTCAGTAAGTCCACATGCAAACGTTCGGTGTGCAAATCTAAAGTTCCTGTAGCCTGACAGGCATCAGTGTGAAAATATGGCCATTGCGTTTTATTATTTTTGCGATACTTTAATAATTCACGGCCAATTTCCGCAATTGGATTAATCGTGCCAATTTCATTATTGGCGTACATGATTGAAATTAAAACTGTTTCGGGACGAATGGCGGCGAGTAATTCTTTGATTGAAATTTCTCCACGCTCATTTACTGGCAAATAAGTAACAGAAACTTTGTCTTGTTTGGCTAATTCTTGAATTGGGGCTAACACTGAATGATGTTCAATAGCCGTGGTAATAATATGTAATTTTTTCTTAGTGGTCTTATTAATTAATCCAAAAATCGCCAAGTTATTAGCCTCAGTGCCACCACTCGTAAACGTTATGCAATCTGGCTGGGTAAACAAAATTTCGGCCACCGTGGCGCGCGCTTGTTCAACCGCTTCATGACTCATTTGACCCAAAGAATAGAGTGCCGAAGGATTGGCAAAATTTCTGGTCCAAAATGGCGCCATCGCTTTAACGACAGTCGGGTCAGTGGGCGTGGTAGCCGCATGGTCCAAGTAAATTATTCGTTGTTTAGTGGTTTTTTTGGTGAAAGACATATTTTGCCAAACGACAATAAATATGATAGCCTGGAAAGGCAATTTTATGCCAAATTTAGCTAAAAGTCAATAATATGGCACGTGTTCAGAATTCAGTCACAGTCATTAAAATTACCCCGATTGCTAACGAGGTTTTAGAAGTTACCCTTACTCGTCCGGCTGGTTTTGAGTATCTAGCTGGGCAATTTATTCAAGTGTGTGTCCCCGGTGAAACTGGTGAGATTTTACGATCCTATTCTCTATCCTCTGCTCCTCACCAAACTGAACTGGAATTATGTGTTAAGCTTTTGCCCGATGGCGTGGGTTCTAATTTTTTCCGGGCTCTAAAACCAGGTGACCAAATTAATTTTTACGGGCCAGTGGGTCGATTTACGGTGCAGTCAGAAATAGATTCGCCGTTGGTTTTTGTGGCCACAGGTTCGGGATTGGCGCCAGTAATGAGTATGCTTAGTGATGTGTTGCAGAACCGCGCATATTCAGCCCCAGTCTCGTTACTTTTTGGTGTCCGAACGCAAGTAGATATTTTTTGGCAAGATCGCCTCCAAGCTTTGGCCGCGCAGTTCCCTAATTTCTCACATACTATTACGCTCTCGCAACCTGACTTAGATTGGGCTGGTCAAACTGGTCGAGTAACCAGTCACTTAACAAACTTGCCCAAAGCCGCTCATTATTTTTTGTGCGGTAGCGGCGAAATGGTTAGTGAAGTGAGAAACTATCTTATTACTACGGGTGAGCC
>DALYDF010000054.1:1672-3693 GCA_031973355.1 Candidatus Magasanikiibacteriota bacterium | reverse complement strand
AAAGTGTAGCATTAGTTTCTAAACACACATCAGTCGGAATTTCTGCACCAATTTTAATCACGGCGCGCCACTTGGCAAATCGAGCACCAAACGAATAGTATTCCATTAATCGTTCCGCCAAACCGTCTAATCCCGTTGTCATTACTTCATCAGCACTTCCACCCACGAGTGGTACAGTGCCTTGGTCTACTTTAATTCCGGGAATAACTTTTTTTTCTTGTAGTAAAAAATTAAACATCACGCCATCAGCAGTTTTTTGCCGAATGGTTTCATCAAATAAAATCACTCCACTAATATGCTTAGCAAAATCCGGGGTGGTAAATAATAATTCACGATACGCGCGGCGATTGGCTTCAACTGATTCTACATTAATTTTGGCAAAACGCTTGGCAATTGTGCCAGTACTTTCATCAGCCGCTAAAATGCCTTTACCATCAACCACCAATTGTTTAGCAATCATTTCTAAAGCTTCAATATTCATATTATTTTCTTTTATGCCAGGTTTCTAAAAATCTCAGGCAACTAACTACCACTACCTTACCCTTTCATTCCATTTAAAACAGCATCCCAAATTTCTTCAACTTCATATTCCAAATCCACATCATGCGCGTGATCCAAATGCCATTGTTCAAACGCCACTTTTAATTCATCAAAATCACCCGCATTATTAATTGCATCCTCAAGTAAAGCAAATTTTTCTTCATGCGTTCTGGCCATTCCTTCTTCAATTTCAGAAAAAATTTGTCGCATGTGTTTGAGCAAATTCTCTTTCACGGTCTCTAACATTTCTTCGTGCATATGCATATAATTAACAACGATTAATGATCTGAATAGAGCCCAATATACCAGTGAAGTTTAGATCTGGCAAATCAACCGCTGTGGACAATTTTCTCTCTAGCTTTTATACTATTTTCACTATGTCAATTACCCTTATTTCGTGGAATGTTAATGGCTTGCGCGCTGCCCTTAAAAAGGGTTTTGCTGATTTTGTGACCACCCATGACCCAGATATTTTATGTTTACAAGAAACCAAAGCTGAAAAAGGCCAAGCTGTTTATGATTTCCCGCAATATCAGGAATTTTGGTGCTCTTCAGAAATCAAAAAAGGCTATTCTGGAACAGCAATTTTTACCAAAACCAAACCGTTGTCAGTAACTACTAATTTTTCACCCGAAATTGCCAGTAAATTTGCCCTGGTGGATGAACAGGGCCGCGATTCTAATCGCGAAGGTCGGATTGTATGTGCAGAATTTGAGGATTTCTATTTAGTAAATGTATATACTCCAAACGCTAAAGATGATTTATCTCGCTTGCAATTCAGGCACAAGGCCTGGGATGCTGCTTTTTTAGCATATCTCAAGCAATTAGAAACTAAAAAACCGGTCATTGCCTGTGGTGACCTCAATGTGGCACACGAAGAAATTGATCTGGCCAGACCAAAAGATAATTACAAAGTGCATGGTTTTACTGACGAAGAACGCGAAGGATTTACTAATTTTGTTAAAAATGGATTTGTAGACACTTTTCGTCTCCATCACCCCGACGAACCAAACAATTACACATGGTGGTCAGCCTGGAGTAATGCCCGCGCCCGTAATGTTGGCTGGCGGATTGATTATTTCTTGGTGAGCGAACAATTAAAAAAACGCGTTACTGACGCGTTCATTCTTCCCGAAGTGATGGGCTCTGATCATTGTCCGGTAGGGATCAAATTAAAATAATTTTCGAACGGCAGGCGGCGAAGAGTCGCGGAAATTCCACGACGCTCTCCGCCGCCCACCAAAGTCATGGTCATCCGATGTGAGCTCAGTGAAGCACAAACACCTCAAAATACCGATACAACATCTCCTTCCACCATTCCACACGCTCACTTAGACCTTTTTGTCTCATCAATTCTATGAGCTCGTCGAACGCCTCATCCATGAGGTGCAAGCAGTGTCGCGGCGCTGGCTCGACCAGAACCAACAGGTCCAGATGAGCAGTGAGCTTTCTAACTTCTCCCTCCATATCGGCACCCTTTT
>DALYDF010000054.1:362-1662 GCA_031973355.1 Candidatus Magasanikiibacteriota bacterium | reverse complement strand
GAAGACAGCCGATCACTGTGAACGCCGCGAACATCAGCAGGCCGAAGTTGCGGAACGAATCAGAGTAAGAGTTACCTTGTACTCTTCAGGGTTTGGACGAATGTGTTCACCCACCTCAGACATTGGTAGATATTCTCTATCCATCAAAGCGCGTGCACTGAGTCGAGGAAATTCGACTCGCCGCTGGCTATGTTCGGACTTTTCCTGTGTAGGTTGTTTGCGAATGGGTTGCCAGAATCCACCACGAAGCACCCTGCACGGAAACGAACGAATTTTAATACCAGGATTCGACATGACACACTCCTTTTGCTCGTAGAGCAGTAGACCTGCCCATTTTACTCTATTATTTAAAAAAATCAATAGCAAAAAATACCCTTCTGGGGTATTTTTTTCTGTAAAAAAGATGCAAATCTTGGCGGCGACCTACTCTTGCCTTTCGACTACCATTGGCGCTGGCGGGCTTAACTGCCGTGTTCGGGATGGGAACGGGTGTACCACCGCCGCAAAAACCACCAAGATTTGAACCTCTTTTATCTGCGTTCACTCAATTAGAGTTAAACAGATTTCATATTAACCATTATTATAAACAATCAACTAATTGAGTGTTTAATTCTAATGGTTAATTAGAATTGTTTTGGGTAATGTAAGCACAACTCTGTGCTTCTGTAGTGTTGACCAATTAGTACACCTCGGCATTCACCTGGTGCCTATCAACCTCGTCGTCTACAAGGGGTCTAATAGCGAATATTAATCTTGAGAACAGCTTCGCGCTTAGATGCTTTCAGCGCTTATCTAAACCGAACTTAGCTACCCAGCGATGCTTTGCATACAACTGGCACACCAGAGGTTCGTCAATCCCGGTCCTCTCGTACTAGGAATTGGATCTCTCAATATTCTACGCCCACAACAGATAGGAGACCGAACTGTCTCACGACGTTCTGAACCCAGCTCGCGTACCGCTTTAATTGGCGAACAGCCAAACCCTTGGGACCTTCTCCAGCCCCAGGATGCGATGAGCCGACATCGTACGTTATCCAAACTTTCATTTGGTGTAGACTATATCATCTTCTTGTTCTGGATGGTAGCCGAACCCTTACGGGCCGTGATCGGCATGATCTCAGTTTTACTTAACAAGAGTCGGCGTATTACCTGTGCCAGCATTACTGGCTACAAGTCTTCCCTTTCGGGTCAGTCGTTACGGGGTCAATGCTTTTTAGGGCACGACTTCCCACGGGGTTGCCGGGTAGTTGTGGAACTACTGACGGGTTCTCCGTTATAAGCCGATTTTGGTCTCTGATTC
>DALYDF010000054.1:0-352 GCA_031973355.1 Candidatus Magasanikiibacteriota bacterium | reverse complement strand
AGAGTCGGCGTGTTACCTGCACTGGCATTACCAGTCGCAAGTCTCCCCTTTCGGGTCAGTCGTTACGGGGTCAATCCGGTTAAGGATGACTTCCCACGGGGTTGCCGGGTGATGTGGTATCACTGACGGGTTCTCCGTTATAAGCCGATATGATCTCTGATTCTATCTAATTAAACAATTTTGACGAAAAGTAATTGGGAAAAACATCACTGTTTGTGCACCCCGATTTGTTAAGGTGCCAAACCGCGCCGTCGCTATGGACGCTTGGGCGCGATCAGCCTGTTATCCCCGGAGTAGCTTTTATCCGTTGAGCTTCCGCCGTCCTATATCGTACGGTCGGATCACTAACTTC
>DALYDF010000053.1:0-3699 GCA_031973355.1 Candidatus Magasanikiibacteriota bacterium | reverse complement strand
CAGTAAATTTCGTAACCAGCGTCTGTAAGTATTTGCGGTCTTTTAGACATAATGCCAATAGTATACCCTCAAAAACAAAAAACAGTCCATAAAGACTGTTTTTTAGAAGTAGAATAATAGGCGGATCGGACGGGACTCGAACCCGCAACTTCTGCCGTGACAGGGCAGTGCTCTAACCAGTTGAACTACCGATCCAAAAGTTCGCTAACAATGTCTGGTCAAAAACCTTTCAAAGATTAGCGAAAATAAATTTTATTTAGCTTTAGCAACGGTCATCTTCTTACCTGGGCGAACGCCAACGCGTTTAGCTTGAGTAATTTTCTTAGCCCGTAAACCATGTTTGATGCGAGCTGGGGCAATGCCTTTGGCTGCCATCTTGATTTCACGCTTCAATTTATTTTTGTCGCGTTTAGTTTTTTCAACTTTCCAACTGGCTTTGGCCAAATTGCGCATTTTTTTACGCATTCCCATATAGTATATTATAAAATGTGACAGGATTATACCTTTTTTAGTGGCCCCTTGTCAAGATAAGTAAAGAAAAAGCCCTGACAGTGTCCGACGCGACAAGGACTGAAGGAGGGGACAGTCCAGAGTCAAGCGCCAAACACTGTCAGGGCTTTTGGAAAATTATTTTGATTGAGCGATGATTCTAAATACTTCTGGGTATTTAGCTGCAATTTCACCAAGCATTTTACGGTTGATTTCTACTTTATTTGCTTTGAGTTTACCCATGAACTTACTATAACTAAGCCCCATTGGTTCTAAAGCAGCGTTGATTTTAACTTGCCACAAAGTGCGAGTGGTTCGCTTTTTTACTTTGCGATCAGCGTAGGCATAACCACCAGCTTTAGTAGCAGCAGTTTTAGCCAATTTCATTAAGCTTTTGCGTCCACCTTCGAAGCCTTTTACTTTGAGTAAAATTCCGCGGCGACGCTTAGAATGATGTACTCCTCGTTTTACGCGTGGCATATATTAAACATTATAAGGCATTCCGCGCAAAAGGGTTTTCGTCACGGTTTCAGACATGGTTACATCTCGGCGCTTGCGGCGCTTGGTTTTACCAGTCTGGCGCGCATTAAAGTGGTCTTGGCCATTGGCCCGCTTCAAGAGTTTGGTGCCGCCCTTTTTTGATTTTTTAATCGTAAAGCGCTTGGCAATTGTTTTGTTGGTTTTGAGGCTCATAACAAGTTTAGTGGGCCTATTATAAAGGGTTAAGGCCGTCCCGTCAAGGGCAAAAGCTGTGTATAGCTTGGTTTAAAGGGGGAGTATACTTACTTTTTGGCAATAATCGCCAACAGTTTGTGTTCCTGTCGCTGTACTTCTTGTTCCAGGCGTACTGGTAACTGGGTTTCGATTCGTTTAATAAAGTCCTTAATAATCTCCGTAGCCAAGTCCATTTTACCATGTTCTCGACCGCGAACAATTAATTCAATTTTTACTTTATCACCACGATCTAAGAATTTTTTAGCTTGCTCGCATTTATTGGATAAATCATGTTCACCAATCCGCACTGAGAGCCGAATACCCTTAATATCACTGACATGTGAGTGCGCTTTTTGTTTACGCGCCTCTTTTTCTTTTTGGTATTTAAACTCGGCGTAGGAAACAAATTTAGTGGCTGGTGGTGTACTTTTAGGGTTAATTTCCACTAAATCCAAGCCTTTTTCCTCGGCAATCCGAATAGCTTCTGCTGTTTTCATGATACCGATACTTTTGCCATCCTCACCAATCACCAATGTTTCTGGGTATTCTAAGTCTTCGTTTTTTCTCACCAAAGCAATGAGGGGTTTTTCTGGGCGTTTTTTACGAGAGATTCGCATAGATAATAAATAAGTGGAGATGCCGAGAATTGAACTCGGGTATAGATGGGTTACTGAACTATTCTACATGTTTAGCCAGCTTTGTTGGTTCGGTTGCTGGTGAAAAAGCGACAAAATATCAGCAGCCTAGACCAAAGCCAGGTTCTTCCGGCTCACTTCTGGTCAGAGAAGCCGGTATATCCTCATTGGGTTGGCACCACTATTTTCTTATGAGGAGTCAGAAGAGTGATGGCTACAGGCTATTAAGCGAGAGCAGGAGCGAATGAAGGGCTGAAAGCAGAAGCTACAGCGGTCTTCATGCGGTTGAATAAGTTGGCACTTATTGCTTTGTACACCTCTAACGGCGGTGCGGCCGACATGCCTAATTGCAATAACAAATTCCACCTAGCGAAACCTGTCATCCCCTTAGACTTTTTAATTCACGATCAAGCTCGCGTTTTTTAATACTGGCTCGTTTGTCATAGGCTTTTTTGCCTTTACCTAAGCCAATTTCAAGCTTAATATAACGGCCTTTAGTATATACGGACAAGGGTAAGGCTGTCAACCCCTTTTCTTCTAATTTTCCGCGTAAATAAGCGCTTTCTTTCTTTTTTAATAAGAGTTCTCGTGACGCAGTCGGATCGTACCCAAGCGGGTATTGGGCAAAAGGGTAGGGGGCGATGTGGGCATTAGTTAAAAATGGCGTTTGACCCCGAAAAGTCACAAACGCTCCAGCCAGAGTAATGTGGCCGGTTCGAATGGCTTTAGTCTCTGGCCCAGTTAATTTCATTCCAGCCTCAATTGACTCCATAATTTGGTAGTCAAAGCGAGCCCGGCGATTTACAGCAAAAGTAGGCATATATTGGGCTAAGCTTAGTTTATTTTTCGCTATTTTGCAAATGTGCCTCAATGTGCGCTATACTATAGAAAATTTTTATGCCCAACACTGTCTTTTCTTCTCGTACAAACACTACAGCCAAATACCTAATTGCTGGGGTAGTGGTCGTTTTTGTGAGCCTGTTTGCCTTAGGATATTGGTTTTTTGGTAAAACGCCACTGATTACCAATCCGCTTAACTCAACAGCCAATCAAATTGACACTCAAACCGCTTCTACGCCAGAAGAAGTTAAACGTAACTATCAAGCAGCTGTTACCGCTAGTTTGGCCACCTTGACCGATGCCACCCAAACCACGGAACAAAAAAATAAAGCCCTCGAAGACTTTTTCTTTTCCGCTCGTGTGCCACAAGAATTACGTACTGCCCATTTACAATCATTATTAAAAACACAGACAGCGGTATCTCTTGAACAAAAAACAGAAATTATTACCAATCTTCTTGCCGCTATTCAAACCAGTACTACTACTCCGTAAGTATGATTAAGTTTGGTGAACGCTTAAGTGTAACAATCATTGCCGGATTAACTGGTTTGGTGTATGCCTTAATTTGGGCCTTACCACACTATCGAATTGGGCTGGGGATCAGTGTTGCTCTTATTGTGATTGCTCTGTCCTTTGTTGTACAAAGGTCCAGTCTACGCCGTTTCTTTTGGCCGTTATATGTATTTAGTCAAGTTGGATTTTTAGGATTATTTATTATTTTAGAGTGGACCAGTGCCTTAGTTCTCGTAATTGGGTTAGCGGTTTTTTCGGCCGTTGTCATTGCCTTGTGGAGTCGCCGGTCAGCGCCAATTGTGTTTATTCGCGAAAAACCCTTGCGCCGTGCAGTTTCATTGGCGATTACCATGGCTTTATTTTCGTATGTTAGTTTTTTTCACGCCATCTTAGTATTTTTTCCTACGCCCTGGTTGCGCTGGTTAATACATCCTGCCGTCGGCGCAATTACCGCGGCAGCGGCTTGTTTATATTGGTCATTATATTTTTCAGTTAAAAATTCAGGCAT
>DALYDF010000052.1:3831-4125 GCA_031973355.1 Candidatus Magasanikiibacteriota bacterium | reverse complement strand
ATTCGTAGTAGATTTTTTTCCGCTCAGCATCAATCAAGACTTCAGGTAAAACACTAAACTTTGTTTTAGCAGTAATGGCATCAAAAATTTCAATTTCAACTTTTTGATCTGCTTTTTGTTCCGCCTCTTTACCGATGTTGGTACGAAGCAGGTCACGCAATTTTTCCATACTATCTTGGCCAAGAGCCTTGGCAAAATCCGCATTCAGTTCAGCTAATTGGCGTTCATAGACATCTTTAACCGTCACGGTAGCCTCCACTGTTTTTCCGGCCAAGTGTTTTTGATAGTGGGTTT
>DALYDF010000052.1:0-3787 GCA_031973355.1 Candidatus Magasanikiibacteriota bacterium | reverse complement strand
GAAGTGTTAAAACCAGGAATATAATGATCTTCAGATAAGTAGATACGATAATTTTTTGCTTGAGCGCCTTCGACCGGAACATTGTCCAACTTCATATCCATGTCAATCATTAAGACATCGGCTTCAGTGGCGGCGCCAGTTTTAAGCACTTCTTTGGCTTGTAGTTTTTGCAAATTTTCCAAGACTTCGTCAATTTGAGCATCAGTAACTTCTTTGACTTCGCGTTTGACTGAGATTTTTTTCAAATCAGGGAGTTCTACTGTAGGCATCAAAGAAACTGTTGCTTTGTAGGTAAGTTCATTATTTGGGGCCAATTTATCCAAATCAATTTTAGGCATCCCAATTGTTTCTAGTTTTTCAGCCATAACGGCTTCGTAAAAACTATGTTGAACAATATCTTCTAAAGCTTCTTGCATGATATTCATTTCCCCTACCTGGCGTTTTACAATATCGTAAGGGGCTTTGCCAGGGCGAAATCCCTCAATTTTTACACGAGCACTAATTCGTTCAGCCGCTTGAGCGAGAAACTTTTTGTATTCCTCAGGTAGGACAGTGATGGAGAGTTCAACTTGAGATTGAGGTAAATCTTTGCGGATGTAGGACATAAGAATTATTAAAAGTGAAAGCATTATGGCTTAAATGAGCGGAAAAGTCAATATTTTAATGGATTGACAAAACCGGTTTTTTATGCTATAATTTGTATAGATCAGATTAAACAAAATACATATGTCTACTGAAACTGGCTCTCCTGTAGGAGCCAATGAAGCCTCAAAAACAGAAATGGGTAAGAGACTCCAAGAATCAGAAATTCAGGTTAGAAGTCTAGATTCTGATACCACTGACTCTGTGTCCCCGGAAAATGATTTTGCAGTAGAACAATTAGAGTTGGACCGGAAACTGGATCAAATTCAGCCGTTTGTAACTATGCTTGATCGTCCGCGCGACGCTGATGATAAAGACGCGGTTTTTGCTAAAGTTGAAGCTAATGCTCAAGCGTTGTTGCCGGAATGGAAGAAGGTTTATGATCGCCTACCTAATCAGCTAAAACAAGGGACTGATGGTCGTGATTTAGATTTAAAAATTAAAATTGTAGAAAAGTGTCTTGAAGAGACTGCACAAATTGAACAGGCGCAAGCTCAAATTCAGCAGATGTAAACAAACTCGAGCCCGCTTCCTAGTCAGGAGGCGGGTTTTTTATTTTATGGCCGCATGCTACAATGTTTGGGTATGGAAAAAGAACAAAAACGGTTAATTATTGTGGATGGTAATGCGGTGATTCACCGGGCTTATCATGCGATTCCGCCCTTAACGACAAAGGATGGGCACATGGTGAATGCGGTGTATGGTTTTGCGACCATGCTGCTTAAGGTGTTGGCTGATTTTAAACCCGATTATCTGGCGGTGACTTTTGATATGGCGGGCGGGACTTTCCGCGATGAACTTTTTAAAGAATATAAAGCGAAGCGGGTAAAGGCTGATCAAGAATTGTACGATCAAATTCCGTTGATCCATGATTTGGTGGCCGCGTTTGGGATTCAGATTTTTGAACAAACGGGCTTTGAAGCGGATGATATTATTGGTACGATTGTGGCTTTGGTAAAAGATGATAAAAATCTGGAAACAATCATTGTGTCTGGAGATATGGATTTGTTTCAGTTGGTAGAAGAGAATGTTAAGGTGTGTACCTTTAAAAAAGGTTTATCTGAGTTTGGTCTAATGGATCCGGCCGCAGTGTTAGAAAAATATGGTTTTGGACCTAAACAGGTGGTTGATTATAAAGGTTTACGTGGGGATACTTCGGATAATATCCCGGGTGTGCCTGGGATTGGTGAAGTAACGGCCACAAGTTTGATTAAAAAATTTGGTTCTTTGGATAATTTATATGAAGAAATAAAAAAAGGTAATCCTGGGTTGAGCCCAAGCGTATATGCTAAATTAGTGGCTGGTGAAGAATCAGCGCGAATGAGTTACGAAGTGGCGACGATTCATTGTGAAATGAAAGATTTGAATTTTGATTTGGAAAAGATTGCCGTAAAACCTTTGGATAAAACCAAACTTTTACCACTGCTGCAAAAATTTGAATTTGTGGCTTTGGCCAAGCGGTTGGGTGGACCGGATAGTGTAGTAGAAAGTGAGAAAAAAAGTAAAAAAGTTGGCCAAGAGATTGTAGAAACTATTTTACCAGGTAAATCAGCGGAATTAATTACGCGTTTTCACAAAGTAGGTTATTGGGTGGCCAAGGAAGTGGTAACTGGGTCAGTAGTTCCAAACGGTGAGTTTGTGGGTTTTGTGGTGAATGCAGACAAACCAGTGTTTGTAGAATGGGCAATCTTGAATGCGGCGGATAAAAAAGCCTGGAAAGATTTATGTAGTGATGAGCATGTTGAGCTGCGCGGTCATGATGTTAAACAATTAATAAAATGTTTTGCTAGTGCGGATATTTTGGTGCGCAATCGGCTGTTTGATTTGATGATTGCGTCTTATGTTACCAATTCAAGTACGCGCGCACACGATGTGGCCAGTATTGCGCTGCGGGAATTGGCCGAAGAAGCGCCGGTGAGCGGGCAAGAAACTTTGTTTGGGCCAGAATTGCAATCGCGCGCGTATTGTTTATCGGTAGTCGAGCGGACTTATCCAGATTATTGTAAAGCCTTGAAGAAAAATAACGATGAAGAATTGTTTTATAGTTTGGAAATGAAATTAATTCCAGTGTTGGCTGAAATGGAAATGAACGGTCTGGAAATTGATAGTGAGTATTTGCAAGACTTGGCCAAAATTGCGGCCACACAAGTGGATTCAATTACTAAACAGATTTGGAAAGAAGCCGGTGAAGAATTTAATGTTTCTTCTTCCGTTCAGTTGCGGGATATTTTGTATGAAAAAATGGGATTAAAGGTGCCGGGAATTAAAAAAGGTAAGACTGGATACTCGACTGCGGCGGCTGAACTAGAAAAAATGCGTGGTTCGCATCCGATTATTGAATTGATTGAAGATTATCGGGAGTTAACTAAATTACAAAATACCTACTTGGATGTTTTGCCTACCATGGTGAATAAAAAAACTGGGCGTTTGCATGGTAGTTTTAATCAGGCTGTGGCCGCAACGGGTCGTTTATCGAGTACTGATCCTAATTTACAAAATATTCCGGCGCGTACGGAGTTTGGAAAAAAGATTCGGGAAGCGTTTATTGCGCCAAAAGGTAAAACTTTGATTGTGGCGGATTATTCTCAATTTGAACTTCGAATTGTAGCTTCAATGGCTGAGGATGCCAAATTAATTGAGATTTTTAAGAAGGGTGAAGATGTTCATAAAGCCACTGCAGCGGTAATTCACAATATTCCACTAGAAGAAGTAACTAAGGAATTGCGTTTTTCGGCCAAAGAAATTAATTTTGGGGTGTTGTATGGTATGGGGGCTTATGGTTTGGCGTCGCGTACTGGTATTTCGCAATTTGAAGCCAAGGATTTTATTACTAAATATTTTGAACAGTTTGCGGGGGTGAAAAAATATATTGATGAGACAATTGAATTCGCCAAAGCTAATGGATATGTAGAAACATTGTTGGGTCGGCGACGCTATATTCCAGAAATTCATTCGGCCAATCACCAATTGCGTGCGGCGGGTGAACGCATGGCCATGAATATGCCGGTGCAGGGCACACAAGCGGATTTGATCAAGAAAGCGATGATTGATGTGTCCGACTATCTTCGGAAGAATTTTAAACCAAATGAAGTGAAAATGATTTTACAAGTACACGATGAACTTGTATTTGAAGTGGATTCAAAAT
>DALYDF010000051.1:0-4667 GCA_031973355.1 Candidatus Magasanikiibacteriota bacterium | reverse complement strand
CATCGCAATCATAGGTGGTACTCGTAAAACCAAATTTTAAATCTACTTCGTATTCTTTTTCAAAATTTTTAAATTCTTCCAAACGCCGGGTTGATTCGCGCCCAACTCCAACGATTAAAAGACCCGTCGCAAATGGATCAAGCGTACCCGCGTGGCCAATTTTTTCAATATGCAAAATTCCCCGAAGTTTGGCGACGACATCGAGAGAGGTCCACCCAGCTTGTTTATTGATTAACAAAAAAGACATATTGTCTTAAAACTCTTTTTATACCAATTTAAATTAACAAAACTTATTAATTTAAATTGGTGGTCGAACGCGCATAAAGCACGCTCGACCGTCCTCGCTCAGTCCGTGAAACCGAAGCGCTTGTCGGGCTCCATGAGCCCGAATTGCCCTCGGAGTGAGGCTGCCCGGCCCGTACGGCCAGCCGCCTCTTCGTGAGCAGCGAATGCGAGCATCTGCTCGCGCTCGCGACGCTCTCGCTCCTCGTTCTGTTCGATTTCACGAGCTTGAACCAGTCTTTTGCGCAATGTCATCCCCGCCTCCTTTGGATGGTTGATGGGGCAATTAAATTCCAATCATGAAATTCATTTGCCCCACCAACAAAAGTTAGGGGGTAAAAGAAAAGACCGTTTCCGGTCCTTTCTTTTTAACATTTTATTCTTCGGCTTTGAAACCAGTACCAGCCGGAATCAACCGACCGATAATCACATTTTCTTTTAAGCCTTCTAAATAATCGATCTTTCCGGTAATCGCGGCGTTAACGAGCACGCGAGATGTTTCTTGGAAAGAAGCAGATGACAAGAAGCTTTGAGTGGTTAACGCAACTTTACTAATACCGAGTAAAAGTTCACGACCACGGGCTGGTTTTTTTCCAGCGGCTTCAACTTCGGCGTTAGCAATCAATAATTGAGATTTTTCTACTACTTCACCAGGCAACAATTCAGTGTCACCGGCTTCTTCAATATACACACGACTAAACATTTGTTTAATCATGATTTCGATATGTTTATCATTCAAGCGTTGACCTTGAGCCGCGTAAATTTCTTGAATTTCAGTCAAGATATATCGTTGCACCGCGTCGCGTCCTTTTAATTCGTACAATTCATTAAGTTCAATACTGCCTTCAGTCAATTGAGCCCCGCGAGCAATGGTATCACCATTTTTAGCCCACACTTTGTATCCCATTGGTACCACGTATTCTTTCACACTTGTACCATCATGGATAACCGTGATTGACGCTCCTGAACGCATTACCGTACCATCGGCTTTAGCAGTGATTTCTTCACCAGTTGTACCGCGAACTACCAATACATCATCTTTTTTAACAGTTACACCATTTTCTACGCGCACTTCATCAACTGATCCAAAAGTATATACTGATTCTTCTGGTTTATCACCAACAATTTTAACAATTTTTTGACCACGACGGCCTTCAAAAATTTTCCGGCCAGTTGGTCCAGTAATCACTTTACCATCAGCATCTTCAATTTCCACTCTTCCGCTAATTTCTGACAGTAACGCTTTGCGTTTTGGCATGCGCGCTTCAAATAATTCTTCAACCCGAGGTAAACCTTGTGTAATATCGCCACCGGCCACACCACCTAAGTGGAAGGTACGCATGGTCAACTGTGTACCAGGTTCACCAATTGATTGCGCGGCCACAATACCAGCCGCCACACCGGTGTGAATTACGCGGTTATGCGCGAGGTCGTAGCCATAACATTTAACACACACACCTTTTGGTAATTTACATTGCATCACTGAACGCACGTGGGCTTCAGTTAATGAAGATTTTTCAATTACGCGTGATAATTCAGGGGTAATTACTTCACCTTTTTTAACCAATACCTCACCATCAATTACCACATCAGCCAATACAAACCGGCCAGACACGCGTTCAGATAATTTTTCACCCATTTGTTCTGATTCAACTTTGGTGAACACTTCACCAGTGGTATCACCACAATCTTGAATACGAACAATCACATCTTGGGCCACATCTACCAAACGACGAGTCAAGTAACCAGCGTTAGCAGTACGGAGGGCCGTATCAGACAAACCTTTACGAGTACCGTGTGAAGAGATAAAGAATTCCAACACATCAAACCCTTCTTTAAAGTTACCTTTAACAGGCAATTCAATAATTTCACCACTTGGTGAGGCTACCAAACCTTTCATCGCGATCACCTGACCGAGCTGGGCCCATGAACCACGCGCACCAGAATCAATCATCGCAAACACCGCGTCATTTTTATTCAACACATCTTTTGTTCGAGACAACATCCGGTCTTTAATTTCTGTCCAGATTTCCAAAACTTTAGCGTGGCGTTCAGCATCGGTTAACAAACCTTCAGCATATTGTTCGGACACTTCTTCAGTCCGTTCAGTACCTTCAGCCAACAAGACTGGTTTTTCAGAAATAATTGGGAATTGATCTTTACCTAATGAGTAACCAGATTTAGTAACATATTTATACCCAAGACCCTTAATACGATCAAGCATTACGGCTGTTTGTTCTTGACCGTAAATTTCTAACAAGTTTTGGATGATACTTGAAAGATGTTTTTTGGTAATGGTTTCATTGAAATACCCAAGTTTATCAGGGAAAATTTCATTGAAGAAAATCCGACCAATTGAAGTTTCAATAATTGAATTCGTACCTTCAGCAAATTTTGACATGTCGGATAAACGCACTTTAATCCGTTCTTTCAAAGTAATTTTGCGAGTTTTATAAGCGTATTTAGCTTCAGTAATATCAGCAAAAGTTTTCTTAATTTCCGCGGTATCAGTGTCATTGTATTTGGTCATGTAGTAACAACCCAACGCAATGTCCTGTTGTGGCGTAATAACTGGTGTACCAGTCGCTGGTTTAAGCAAGTTCTTTTCTGAAGCCATTAAATTTTCCGCTTCCCACTTAGCTTGTTCAGAAAGTGGTAAGTGTACGGCCATTTGGTCACCATCAAAGTCAGCGTTGAACGCGGCACACACTAATGGGTGCAAACGAATTGCTTTACCTTCTACCAAAGTTGGACGGAAAGCTTGAATACCCAAACGGTGCAAGGTTGGAGCACGGTTCAAAAGTACGCGCGTAGTTTTGGTTAAATTTTCCAAAATATCCCACACTTCTGGCGCATTGCTTTCAATAAATCGAGAAGCTGAGCGGACATTGTGAGCCAATTCGCGTTTAATAATTTCGGCCATTACGAATGGTTTGAACAATTCCAAAGCCATTGATTTTGGCAAACCACATTGATCAATCGTTAATTTAGGACCAACCACAATTACGGAACGACCAGAGTAGTCAACGCGTTTACCTAAAAGATTTTGACGGAAACGACCTTGTTTACCTTTTAAGATATCAGCCAATGAACGGAGCTGACGTTTTTGACCAGTACTGGCGCGAACAGTTTTAGTAGCGCGCGCGTTGTTATCAATGAGTGCATCAACGGCTTCTTGCAACATGCGCTTTTCATTGCGACAAATAACTTCTGGAGCATTAAGTTCAATCAAACGACGCAACCGGTTGTTGCGGTTAATTACGCGACGATACAAATCATTCAAGTCTGATGTAGCGAAACGACCACCATCAAGAGCAACCATTGGACGCAAATCTGGTGGAACCACTGGAATCGCTACCATAATCATCCACTCTGGACGAATATTATTTTTACTCAATGAGGTTAACAATTTTACGCGACGTACCAATCGGCCGCGTTTAGCACCCTTACTCTTTTCAATTTCTTTTTCTAATTGGGAAATTGTTTCATCCAAATTTAAACGAGATAACAAACTGTGGATCGCACCAGCACCAATTCCCGCTTCAAATAAATGACCGTAGCGGATAGAAAGTTCTTGGTACCGCGCTTCTGATAACACAGAGAGCATGGTGATTTCTTTCAATTCACCTTCAGCTGCAGAAAAATCTTCATCTAAAGAACCAATTTTTTCATCGCGTTCTTTGATCATTTTTTCAGCTTCGCTGCCAGCCAAAGCGCCAATCTTTTTGGCGTAATCAGTTTCCAATTGTTTGCGTTTTGACTTATATTCTTTTTTCAAAGCTTCTTCGGTTTCTTCTTTTTCCGCTTCATCAATATGGGTAACAATGAAAGAAGCAAAGTAAATTACTTTTTCCAAAGCTTGAATTGAAAGGTCCAAAACCAAACCAAGACGAGACGGAATTGTGCGGAGGAACCAAATGTGTGAAACCGGTGTGGCCAATTCAATGTGTCCCATGCGTTCACGACGAACCAATGAGTGGGTAACTTCTACACCACACTTATCACACACAATGCCTTTATACCGAATTTTTTTATATTTTCCACAGTAACATTCCCAATCTTTAGTTGGTCCAAATACTTCTTCGGCAAACAAACCACCTTTTTCTGGTTTTTGGGTACGATAGTTAATGGTTTCTGGTTTGTATACTTCGCCGTGTGACCAACCACGAATTACTTGAGGAGAAGCAACTTTAAGACGGAGTGAATCAAATTTTGGTGAAGCGAGGGGGTTATTATATTGCATATGAGGTAAGAGTTTTTATAGAAGTTTAGGCTTCTACATTTTCTTCTGATCCCTCAGCCGCGACCTCGGCTGATTCACTTGGGTTGCTATCATGTAATTCTACATCCAAAGCCAAACCTTTCAGTTCGCGGACCAAGACATT
>DALYDF010000050.1:4291-4997 GCA_031973355.1 Candidatus Magasanikiibacteriota bacterium | reverse complement strand
TACTGTCGTCTCCTCTGTCAATTTTTAAACCAAGCAAACTAGGTCTAGTTTCAGTGCGAAATTGAAAGTCCCATCCATGGCCGTAAGGCCGTGAATTGGGTGGACTTTTCAAGAGTCCGCGTAAGATTGGGTCGCGAGTATTAATAAATTCATGTGTACTTTCATTTGGAATTGCTCTCACCACTACAAAAGGGCGTGCTACTATTTCACGCATATAAGTCCAACGCTTTTTAACATTGCGTCCCTGATTTCTTCTACGGACATCCGTGCTTTTTGTCGGTCGTGACGAATCCAGAATTGATAGAGGTCTTCCCCAGTAATTAGGTGAGGTGTTCTGTGGCTGTATGGGGCATAGATTAGAATAATGTGGTTGGTGCTATCAGTAAGACATTTGATATTTAAACCCGCAATCCGTGGCTGCAGATTGGCGTGTACCATACTTATTATTCTATCCCGCTCGTCTTCTGCATTTGGAGCATCAACAAAGGCTATGGCTTGGTCTGCCTTGTCTTCTTCAATGCCAATAATTATATAACCGCCATAGGCATTAGCCATTGCACTAATGTCTCGCAAAAGTTCCCGCTTCCCAGCATTGTCGTGTGTCCAAGGAACCTTTTTATATTCAAGACTTTGATTTTCCATTGTTTGTCTACCAACAAGTGCGCCGACATCTGCAAAAGTAATGTCCGTGAAAGGTTTATTGAAA
>DALYDF010000050.1:0-4281 GCA_031973355.1 Candidatus Magasanikiibacteriota bacterium | reverse complement strand
ATGAAGTCAGGGTAACACAGGTTAGGTGCTGTGCACAGTGCTTAAGACCGATTTATCCTCAGTTTTACGGCTGCTAGAACCAATTGGTTGACTTCAGTACACTGTCTGGTATAGACTAACCGTACAATTTAGTGACCTAACCCTATGGTGTTAAAACCCTAGGTATGGCCAAAAAACGAACAAACACACAGAGGCGGTCTCCCGTCTTTGGCATGTTTGTTCGTCAGTACTGGAAACGGTGCTGGGCGCCGAAAGGTGCCGCCAAAGCAACGGTAGACCCCTTTTTTGTTTTTATGCTTTTCATCATTCTATTTGTTTACTTTCTACTGTTTATGGCTGCTTTTTATACCACCTACCTGGGTTGGGGATTATTGGTTGCGGCCATAGTGTGGGGTATTTGGTACTTTTTAACTAAAAAGCAGCGAGTTATTGCGTCTAAACACAAGCGTAATAATGATTTGGTTTACCGCTGTATCATGTGTGACCATGTCACTTACATCACGCCTTCCAAAGACTACTTCACTGCTGATCCACGGTGCGCCAAATGCAAAAGCTTACTAAACGACCAAAGCCTGCTGAATAAACCGTTTCAGTTCAGTGAATTTCTGAGGAATAACTTTGGGCACGTATTGGCGTTATCTTTTATTCTACTTAATTTTTTGGACGTCCTTGGCAAAACAATTTCTGTGTCTGGAACAACATTTTGGTTTCAAGTGACCTTTGCGTATCTCTTGGCATTACTTTTTCAAAAACAATCATAAGCTCAACACCGCCCACCTCTTGACAGTTTTTTTCTTTCCTATATCCTTAGTCATACCATGAAGATGTTCAATTTTTTTTGTGGTGAATCTAACGGTCTTTTAACCTGACATTATGATGCTTGTTTGCTCACTACGGCTTAGTCGAACCGTGTGAACAACTGAACAAGTATTTACTAAATGTCTATTGTTTTCGGCAGACTGTATGGGCCGCCGTCATTACCCAACTAAAAAAACTGAAGTTGAATCCTTGATTCAGCTCAGAATTTCTAATCTAAAGACGTTGGGATATTTATCGGGACGGAAGCTTGGTGGTTTGAGTTGGCAAAACAATCAATGGGCTAGGCATGTCGGGCTTAGTCTGGAAGGTTATGAAGATAAAACGTCTCGGTGGATTAGGCTATCTAGTGGCACTGCCCAACAGCCACTTGATTATCACATCAAGCTTGAGACCACAACGTGTTATTTTGGTGGAGTTAGATATTGGTTTCTGTGTCCGATCATCACAGAAGTCGGAAAAAATTGCGGCCGTAGAGTGGCCGTTTTGTATAAAGGTGGTGACTATTTTGGTTGTAGATACTGCTACAACCTAACGTACGCGAGTCGTACGGTGAATCGTCGTTTTCCCCTATATCCAAGCTACCAAACACTGATACTTGATCGTCAGGCAAGATACATCGCTAGGAACACTAAGCGCTTTGTTTATGCTGGTAAACCAACTAGACAGGCAAGGCGGGTGCTAGCGATTAGGCAGCGAATGCACTGCGAGCCTGTGTATTAAGATGGGTATTAATTTATTAGTACACGCACATCCCACGAGCAATAGGCTTGTGATATATGAAAAAATCGTTACAGGAACTGTTCAAAGTATTCCTGGAAGAGTGCCGCTATTCTGGCGGGTTAAGAAGTGAAACATTGCGAGGGTATGAAGCGTGCTTCAATTTATTTATCAAAATTTTCCCCGAAGCAACGCTAGACATACTGACACCTGAAATAATGACCGAGTTCTTTAAGCGACTGCAAACTAGAGAACGGCTGGTGGGTAAAACAAAAATAGTTACAGGTATTAAAAATTCAACCATTGCTACATACCGCAACAAACTAGACAAATTCTTTAAATGGCTCAGAGCAAAGAATTATCTGAAGAAGAACCCATTTTTGGGGGTGCCGTACCCAGACGTTAACTACAGTGACAAGAAGTACTTGGGCAAGGAAGATGTTGAAAGGATTTTTTCGACAATTGCCTTTTCAGTCCAATGGAAGTCAGTGCTGATAAAAAGGCGTAACCTCGCTATGTTTTCAGTGCTACTTTATTGTGGTTTGCGAAAAGGTGAGTTAATCGGTCTGAAGCTACTAGACATTAATCTTGATGAACACCAACTTACTGTGCGCGCTGAGACTTCAAAATCAAAAAGAAATCGAGTGTTACCACTGAACCCAGTTGTTATTGGTGCACTCAAGGAGTACTTAGAAGAACGACGACGTGGACACTACAATACACCTTATTTATGGGTCTCTGGAAGTGGCGACACACCATTTACCAGGGCTGGATTTAAACATCTTGTCGTTCAAGTTGCGGTAGCTAGCGGAGTGAAATTTCACCCACACCAGTTCCGCCATACATTTGCAGCAAATATAGTAAATGGTGGAACGGATGTTTATAGATTGAAGCAGTTACTTGGTCACCTAGACATTCGTATGACTGCCCTGTATCTTCGTGGTATGCCCGTTAAGTCGTTACAGGGTGACGTGGAGCGGTTGACGATGGATAATTTACTGTGACGCGGGTGTGTTGAGTGATTAGCCAAACATATTTTATACTTGTCCCGTATGCGTCCAAAGAATTCTTTTCTTACCTGGCTAGTCGCTATGAGCCTCCTAGTTATGGCGGTTTTTGTGTGCACCGCAAATATTCACCTTCTGCTAAATAAGCATATTCCTGAGATATACCCCGCTGGTATGGAATCAGCCGAAGCAGGGGCAGAGACTGATTGCTGTGCTATGGTAAAAGAGCCAATTGGGATTAGTCATCAGGTTCTGGCGATTTTGCCAGTGGTTACCTTGTTCTTACTCGTGGTTTTGGTTGGTCTTTTTACGGTTCGCTTCCAGTCCAGGTTTGTCAGTGGGTACGCACGCACAATTCGCCGTCACCTGGGAAGTTTTGCAGTCTTGAATCCTTTTTTAGATTATTTCCGCTTCGGGTTATTGAACCCAAAAATATTTTAACCTACCTAATAATTAACATTCTGTTTTTTAAAGAACAGGGATTTTATTATTTTAGGTAACTATGAAATTTGATTATACAAAATTATCGCCTCAAGCCACTTTTATGGCTGGTGTAGGAGGGGCAGTCCTAGTCTTAGGAGCTTTAATCGTAGGAATTCTGTTTAAAGATGTGTTTACGATTCCAAAATTAAACACTGAAAAAACTACGGAAGCGGCGGCTAACCCAAGCCTAGTGGCAAAAGAAGAAACTCAGGCAAATATTCAACTGGCCGCAATCACAGACCAGGACTATTACAAAGGGGGTAAGGACGCCAAAGTAACTATTGTGGAATTTTCTGATACTGAGTGTCCGTTCTGCAAACGGTTTCACGATACAATGAACCAAGCAATGGCCAAATACGGTGACAACATTAAGTGGGTATATAAACACGCGCCACTGGATTCCTTACATAAAAAAGCTCGGAAAGAAGCCGTAGCCGCGGAATGTGCGGGGGAAATCGGTGGCAATAAAGGCTTTTGGAAATTCCTCGATACGTTGTTTGCTGTCACGCCATCCAATGATGGCTTGGCTGAGTCAGAACTACCGAAGATTGCGCAAAAAGCCGGCCTAAATGTAAGCAAATTCAACACCTGTTTAGTCAGTGACAAATTCGCGGCTAAAGTTCAAAGTCAGCTAGAAGAAGCGGAAAAAGCTGGTATGCGCGGCACGCCGTATGCCATCATTGTAGCTGGAGATCAAAAAATTCCAGTAAGCGGAGCTTTGCCACTGGCTCAACTTAGTGCGCTCATTGACCCGCTCCTAAAGTAAAGTATGTTCGCAAACTATTATCTGGCGCTTAAAAAAACCATTCCGCTGTTTAAAGAACTGCGCCTGATACTAGTTATGGCCGCGGCCAGTCTTGGGTTTTTTCTCATTAACTTGTGGATTGCCAATTACCAATTGTTTTGGTCAGTCCTCACTTCAAGTAGTTTTTCAGTGTGGGAAAAATTAACCGTGCTGGCCGCGTCCTTTGGTTTGTTTACCTCAAACTTCACCTTTGGTTCGCAAGTACTCATTGTCTTGTCTTCGCTTTTGGGCGGCATTACTGTGAGCATACTCTTTGTTCAGATGAGTAAACAAGTTGCTTCTAAAAACACTGGTGCTGGACTCGGCGGCGTAGTACTCAGTATGGTGGGGGTGGGGTGCGGAGCGTGCGGGTCAATTATTTTGTCTACTTTGTTTGGGCTTTCGGCTGGACAATGGTTGACTGCCTTACTGCCGTTTAAAGGCGTGGAGTTTGGAGTACTCGGAATTTTA
>DALYDF010000049.1:2165-5637 GCA_031973355.1 Candidatus Magasanikiibacteriota bacterium | reverse complement strand
CGGCGCGTTGAATACGTTCTCGGGTCTTGTACTCACCGCCCGTCACACCACGAAAGTTGGCAATGCCCGAAAGCTCCTTACGGGGACTAAGGCAGGGTCAATGATCAGGGTGAAGTCGTAACAAGGCATCCCTAGCGGAAGCTGGGGATGGATCACCTCCTTTCTGGAGATCAATCCGAGGAATCGGATAGAAATTCACAAACAACTGTTAGACGATTAGGTTTCTTGTCACATTTATATCGTGAACTCCGCGTCAGCGGAAAATCATTTGCTCGCCTTTAAAAAAGTCCCCCAAAAGGGGATTTTTTGTTTTTATTTTCTAAAATTGACAGCTTGACTTATTACCTAAAATCACGCACTATAACAAGTATAAAATAAAAAATATTTTGGTGCTATGAATACAAATTTTGATCGTTTATTTCAGTTAGCTAAAAAATCTAAAAGTCCATTAGTGGTTCTTGATAAGCAAACGGAAAATCAGTTTGTAGTTCTGGGAATTGATGATTATGAATCTTTACTAGACCAAGAGCCGGTTGCTCCGAGTAGTCAAAAACCTCCAGTAACGGTAACTCCTGAACCAGTTGCGACTGTGTCACCAGTAGTTATGTTTGAACAAAAAAATGACCCAGACAGAGAACAAGACGCTTTGCTATTGCAAAAAATAAATCAACAAATTGCGGATTGGCGCGCAGAAGAACAAAAAAAAGTAGTCGCCACCGAAGTTCAGGTTGAACCAGTGGTTGTGTCTGAACCAGAATTTGCGCCAGAACCTTTACCTGAACCCTTACCAGAAGTAGTTAAAAGTGCTTTGCCGATCGTTACTCAGCCAGTGACGATTCCCGTTAAAATTGTCCCTGATTCAACCAAAAATAGTAGTTGGCACAAGCTAGGTGATGTGATGGCTGGTAATTTTACGAAAGTGAGCTATGAATCGCTAGGAGAACAAGGTCTAAAACCAACTGTAACCGAAGAGGTGAGTGAATATGCAGAGCCTGAACCGCTCAATGATGACCCTGTTTTTCTCGAAGAGCCGCTTGGGTAAGTTATACCCACAATATCCCCACCTTTTCCTCTTGACTTAAGAGGAAGGATTGGATATAATCCCGAAGCAAATTAGCAAAAAACTGCTCAGTTAACTTGTTTTTCAAGATAGCAGAGCAATTTATTTATTTTTTTCTAGTATCGCTGGTTAACAAAACGCTGCTGGGTCACCTCAGCAGGTGCGATATAGTATTTCGTATGGCAGAGTTTCAAAGAACCAAGCCGCACTTAAACGTAGGTACCATCGGTCACGTTGACCACGGTAAAACTACCACCACTGCTGCAATCTTAAAAGTTGCTGCTGCTCATGGTTTTAGTGCTGATGTAAAGGAAGTGGACGCTCTTGATAAAGCTCCAGAATCCAAATCTCGTGGTATTACCATTTCTACAGCCCACGTAGAATACGAAACTGCTAATCGTCACTACGCTCATGTTGATTGTCCAGGCCACGCTGACTATGTAAAAAACATGATCACTGGTGCTGCTCAAATGGACGGTGCTATCCTCGTAGTTTCTGCAGCTGACGGTCCAATGCCTCAAACTCGTGAACATATCTTGCTTGCTCGCCAAGTAGGTGTGCCTTACATCGTTGTTTACCTCAACAAAGTTGATCAAGTTTCTGATCCAGAATTGATTGATCTCGTTGAAGAAGAAGTTCGCGATCTTTTGAAAAAATATAATTTCCCTGGTGACACTACTCCAGTAGTACGTGGTTCTTCACTTAAGGCTCTTGAAAATCCTTCAGATGAAGTTGCTTCTAAACCAATTCTTGACTTGTTGAAAACTTTGGATGAATACATCCCAGAACCAGAACGTGATCTCGACAAGCCATTCTTTATGCCTGTTGAAGACGTGTTCTCAATTGAAGGTCGTGGTACGGTAGTAACTGGTCGTATTGAACGCGGTCGTATTAAAGTTGGTGATGAAGTAGAAATCGTTGGTATGCAAGCTGAAGGTGCCATGAAAACTACGGTTACTGGTGTTGAAATGTTCAACAAATCTCTTCAAGAAGGTATGGCTGGCGACAACGCTGGTATCCTCCTCCGCGGTACTAAGAAAGACGAAGTAATGCGCGGTATGGTTTTGGCTAAAACTGGTTCAATCAAAGCTCATACTGAGTTTGAAGCTGAAGTTTATGCTTTGACCAAAGAAGAAGGTGGTCGTCATAAACCATTCTTCAATGGCTATAAACCACAATTCTACATTCGTACCACTGATGTTACTGGTGACATTACTTTGCCAGAAGGCACTGAAATGATGATGCCTGGTGACACCGCTAACTTGAAAATCAAATTGATTGTTCCAGTTGGTATTGAAGAAAAAATGCGCTTTGCCATCCGTGAAGGTGGTCGCACAGTAGGTGCGGGCGTAGTAACTAAAATTCTTGTCTAATAACTATAGTGGAGCCCCCCGATTTTTTCGGGGGGCTTCTGCTCTTTAATGCACCTTATTATGTCAGCAAAAATTGAAAATAAAGAAACAACTGAACAAAACGGTGGGCCAAAGATGCGGATTAAAATCAAGGCCTACGATCACAAGATCATCGACATTGCCACTAAGACCATTATGGACACAGCCGAAAGAAACGGCGTGACTGTAGTGGGTCCAGTGCCATTGCCAACCCAAATCCAAAAGCTTAGTGTTAACCGTTCAACCTTTATTAATAAGACTGCCCAAGAACAGTACGAAATGCGTACTCATAAGCGCCTGATTGATATCTTGAACCCAAACCCAAAAGCCATGGACGCACTCATGAATTTGAACCTGCCAAGTGGGGTAGATTTGGAAGTGAAGATGCTCTAAGAAAAAGCCTTGACAAAGTTAAGAATCTGGTATACAATTGCAGCGTTACAAAGTTTTCTGGCCAAAAGCCAACACAGATAAGATCTGCCCGAAAGGGTCTAAGAAAACATCTGGAGCGGTACACAGCCAGTATATAGGTGAAAAATAGATAAAATTTATCTAAAATAAGCCAAATTATCGTTTAACGAATTGGCTAGAAGGTAAACCAAGCAGACGTTTCGCACGGTCTGGGTGGCTTTCCTTCTAGTTTTTTATAACCAAATGAGTAGTGTTAATTGAAGTTATGAAATTTATTCTTGGTAAAAAAATTGGCATGACGCAAGTTTTCTTGGACAACGGAACCGTTGTTCCAGTTACTCGCATCCAAGCCGGACCATGCGTGGTCACACAAGTTAAGACAAAAGAAAATGACGGCGTAGAAGCCGTTCAATTTGGTTTTGATACACAAAAAACCTTTCGTGTAAGCAAGCCACAAAGAGGTCACTTAGAAGGTTTAAGTTGGGAGCCAGGTGTTTCCGTGCGTTTTATGCGCGAAGTACCGGTAGCGGCTAAAGACTTAAAGCGTGGTGATGTTTTCACGGCTAATACTTTTGCAGTTGGTGACAAAGTGGCGGTAGTAGGTACTTCA
>DALYDF010000049.1:0-2155 GCA_031973355.1 Candidatus Magasanikiibacteriota bacterium | reverse complement strand
GCTTAAAAAAGCAGGTGTAGAAACTAACTACGTGCGTTTTTATGAAGTGAAAGTTGAGAATGCAAATGATGCAAACCTAGGAAAGGATCTTGATTTATCGACAATCGAAAATTCAAAATTTGTAAATGTCACAGGTATTTCAAAAGGAAAGGGCTTTCAGGGAGTGATTAAGAGATATGGTTTTGCTGGTGGTCCTGCTTCACACGGTCATAAAGATAACCTCCGTATGCCTGGTTCGATTGGTGCGGGTGGTGTTCAACGTGTGTTCAAAGGAATGCGCATGGGCGGCCACATGGGTGATGCGCAAATTACGGTTAAGAATTTAGAAGTAGTCGTTGTTAAAGCTGAAGAAAACGAGCTGTGGGTTAAAGGTGCGATTCCTGGTGCTCGTAACGGTCTTGTGTTTGTAACTACTTCTAGTGGTGATGTTGTGGTTGAACGATCAATTACTGACGCTGAAGTTAAAGCTGAAGTAGTTGAAGAAAAAATGGAAGTAGCTGAAACACCAGCTGAAGTTACTGAAGAAACTACTCAGGCAGAGGAACCGGCTGTAGAAACAGCGGCACCAGCCACTGAGGGCGAAGCCCCAGTTGAAGAAACAAATAAATAATTATATGTCACAAGTAAAATTATTTTCTTCAACCGGTAGTGAAAAAGGAACTTTAGATTTAAATGAAGCTGTGTTTGGTGTTACTCCAAAATTAGATTTGGTGCACCAAGTATATGTAGCACAAATGGCTAATGCTCGCCAACCATGGGCTGATACTAAAGACCGCAGTGAAGTGCGCGGTGGTGGTAAAAAACCATGGAAACAAAAAGGAACTGGTCGTGCTCGCCACGGCTCTATTCGCTCTCCAATTTGGAAGGGTGGTGGGGTAACTTTTGGTCCACTTTCTACACGCACCTACGTTCAAAAAATTAATAAGAAAATGAATGTAGCCGCCGTGAGAATGTGTTTTTCAGATAAAGTTTTAGAAAATCGCTTTGCAGTGGTTGAAGCTTTTCCAACTGATGGAAAAACTAAAAGTTTTGCCAAACTTCGCGCTGCTTTATCTGGACATCGCTCAACCTTAATTATTACTGAAGCTAAAGACGAAGCAGTGATGAAATCTGCGGCTAATGTTAATAAAGTTGATGTAATGCGCGCCAGTGATGTGTCCGTTGTTGATCTCTTGCATCACCACACAGTGGTAGCAACCGAAGCCGCAATTCGCGTGCTGGAAAAAAGATTAAAGTAAGCATATGGCAATTTTTAAGAAAACTAAAACCTCTCAAGCTGCCAAGTCAGCCACTCAAACTGCGGCTAGTTCTGCGGCTGCTAAAAGCGGTAAAATGGGAGCTGCCCACCGCGTATTGATGCGCCCGTTGTTGAGTGAAAAATCAGCACGTGATGAAAAACGAGGCACCTATGCTTTTGCCGTAGCAATGAACGCTACAAAAACCGAAATCATTCGAGCTGTCGAACAAGTTTACGGAGTTCGACCAAGTAGTGTGCGCACTTTGATTACTGAAGGTAAAGTAGCCCGCTTTGGTCAGAATACTGGTCGCCGTAAAGATTGGAAAAAGGCGATTGTTTCTTTGCCAGCCGGATCGACCATTTCTATTCATACCGGCGTCTAGCATCCGAATATGTCAGTGAAATTATATAAACCTACTATCAATTCACGTCGCCAAGCAAGTGCTTCAGATTTTTCTGATTTAACAAGCTCTAAACCAGTGAAATCATTGGTGCGCGTGCTCAAAAAACACTCTGGTCGTAATAACCAGGGGATTATTACTGTTCGTCATCGTGGCGGCGGAGTTAAACGCTTATACCGGATTATTGATTTTAAACAAGCTCAATTTGATGTTTCAGGTACCATTAAAACAATTGAGTACGATCCAAATCGTGGTGCACGCGTGGCTTATGTTGAATATGCTAACGACACCAAAGCATACATGATTGTGCCACAGGGAATGACTGTTGGTAACACGGTAATGTCTTCACAAAAAGCGATTGAACCAATTGTGGGTAATCGTATGCCACTGGAATTTATTCCAACTGGTTTATTTGTGTACAACATTGAATTGACTCCAGGTAAAGGCGGCCAAATGGTGCGCGGAGCTGGTGTTGGTGCTCAATTACAAACAGTTGAAGGTCGGTTTGCTCAACTTA
>DALYDF010000048.1:5776-6080 GCA_031973355.1 Candidatus Magasanikiibacteriota bacterium | reverse complement strand
CAAAGCCAATAAAAATCATTAATAGAAGTGTAAAAAAACCACCAATAAAAGTACCCAGAATAATACCAAGAGCTTCAAACACTAAAATTATCAGGGCACTAAGGCCAAGTACGCGCCAGCGAGAAGGGGATTGAGATTGTAGGGACTCCATAGTTGTTTATAAGTAGGGATTATATAATCAGTATATACTAATTGGTGAGTGTAGGAAATAAAAAAACATCCCAAAAGGATGAATGTGTTTGCCCGCCCGTGTTCGACGCGCGACCTCTCGAAAGAGGCGGGTAAACACGGGCTGGCGATGGGG
>DALYDF010000048.1:0-5766 GCA_031973355.1 Candidatus Magasanikiibacteriota bacterium | reverse complement strand
GTCAGTGAGTCGTGAAGACTTGTGCTGCCGGGTGATCATGATCCAGGCCGTCGATGTGGAAGACGACTCGCCGTGGTACCATGATCCTCGATGCTTTCATGGGTAGCTGCGCCGAGTCGTAGTGAACGTGCGTGGCGTCCACGGTCAGCGTCTCTTGCAACGCGCTATGCCACTCACCGTCGCTGAACATGATGCGTACGAATCGGTTCGATGCCTCCTTCTTTACGAAGTTCGTAACCATTTTGACATCATCGTACCGCACCACGAACGGTGGACAGTGCGGTTCCATATGCACGTCGGTGTAGGTCAGAGCGTGAGGCTCAACCTTCACCCAGATGGTCTGGGCCACGTGTGATTCGCCGTCTCCGAAGTGGATTCGCACACAACCCATACCAACACCATCGAGACGATCGATTTCCTCGATGATTCGCTTGACTTCTTCGTACTTCATTTTTGAGCTCCTCTATGCAACCCACCATTGCGGTAGGCGGTCAAATGACTTCATAAAATACATAAAAAAACTTATTTTGTCAATATACTAGACTTTTCTTCGAAAAATGCGGTAAACTATACATAATTACGAATAAATAAGTAACCGTTATGACCTACGATCTTCACCCCATTTTTGTCCATTTTCCGATCGCTCTCTTATTTATTTACTCGCTCCTCAAAATTGCCCCTTTAGAAAAATTTCTTCCCAAAATTAGCTGGGCCCATATACGCCAAGCTCTACTGGTGTTTGGTTTTTTAGGAGCGCTAGCCGCTCTAACCACTGGTGAAATTGCGGAAGAATTAAATAATCCGGTGCATGACGTAGTGGAAATGCACTCTTTTTTTGCCGCTCTCTCTACTTGGTTGTACGGATTATTGTTGGGTAGTGAGTTTTTGCCAATCATTAACCCGATGCTTACTAAGGTAAATGCGCTTAAGTTTGTTTTACCAGTAACATTAACCGTGGAAAAAATTCTCAGTAATAAATGGTTGGCCGGAATTTTGGCAATTGCCGCTTTACTCGCCATTTTAGTCACTGGTTTACTGGGTGGAGTAATGGTCTACGGCACTTCGGCTGATCCGTTGGCACCAATCGTGCTTAATTTACTGGGAATTAATTTTTAATTGTGATTATCCGCCCTATTCAACCGAGTGACTTAGAAAAAGTTGAGCACTTAATTAGATCGACGATTCTTGAGGTAAATGCTAAAGACCAATCCAAAGCGGTGACTGATTTTATCTTACAAATTGATCCCTGTCGACCGCGTGATATGGCTCACGAGCGCGATTATTTTGTAGCAGAGGATGGTGAGATTCGTGGTGTGCTTGGTATGAAAGATAATGAATTAAAAACTTTTTTTGTTGATCATAACTTTCATGGCCAAGGGGTTGGTAAAGCTTTGCTTGAATATGTAGAAAAGTTAATCCTTGAAAAAGGATTTTTACTAAGCCAAGTTTTCTCAAGTATTAGTGCTAAAAGTTTTTATGAAAAACAAGGCTATACAGTGATTCGAGAAAATATTACTCAAGTTGGTGAAGATAATTTGATTACCATTTTTATGGAAAAGAAATTAGTATGAGATTAACATTAGGGATTTTTATTGGATTATTGTTAGTAGGTGCCGGATGTTCCTCGACATCTGAAAAAGTGGGGGTATCTGTAAAGACTCAGGAAAATGTAAAAACGGATTCATATAATACTAAGCCCGTTGATTCACCTAAACCAACCACAGTTGTAGATTCTAATGCAAAAACCATAATTAATACTAAAATTAATAATACTTATATGATGGCTATTTTACACACAAGCAAAGGAGACATTACGATTCAATTAAACGACGCAACCCCAAAAACCGTGGCTAATTTTGTAAAATTGGCCGAGAGTGGATTTTATGATAACACCAAATTCCACCGCGTAATTGAAGGTTTTATGAACCAAGGTGGTGATCCACTTTCTAAAGATGATGCTAAAAAATCCATGTGGGGAACGGGCGGTCCTGGTTACCAATTTGCCGATGAAATTATGCCTAGTAATAAAAATGATGTGGGCACAATTTCCATGGCTAATGCTGGCCCAAATACCAATGGCAGTCAGTTTTTTATTAATGTAGCGGCCAATAATTTCTTGGATACTAAACATACGGTTTTTGGAAAAGTTACCGATGGAATGGAAGTGGTTACAGCCATTAATTCAGTACAAACTGATGGTTCAGATAAACCGCTCGTACCTGTCGTGATTAAAAGTATTACACTAAAGTAGAATATTACCCATAACCTACCCTATGAAAATAAGTGGATTCGTCTATGCGATTGCGGCTGCCGTTATATGGGGCTTGGTATATGCAATTGATCAAAAAATATTAACTAAAGTTTCTCCATTTGCTTTAATTTTTATTGACTCCTTAATCATACTGCTAGTTTCCATACCATTTATTATTCTCAATCCTGAGCCAATACGAATATTATTTGATTCAGGTAAAGAAAATCTTTGGCTGGTTTTTATCTCAATACTGCTTGGCGCACTGGCCACTTTCTTTATTTTTTCTGGAATAAAAATCTTGGGAGCTTCAACGGCCTCCATTTTTGAAATTGCCTACCCATTTTTTGTTATATTTTTTAGTTTTTTGCTTTTTCGTACCAACTTAAATATGTATTTTTTTGGAGGTGCGATTTTAATTTTTTTGGGTTCTTATATAATTATTAAATTCGGTTAACAGTGGTTTCAGGTATATCGTAACAAATAATCAAAAAACAGTATGACGAGTGAACAAAAATTTCATGAATTCAAAGAAGTAGTTCGAAATGCTGGTAAAATTGCCCAGGCATATTTTGTGGCCGGAGATACGAACTGCGAAATAAAAGGGGATAATTCAGTGGTTACTGAAGTAGATAAGGCGATTGAAGCGCAATTGATTGAATATATTAAAGCTAATTTTCCTGGTGATGCCATTATTGGCGAAGAACATGGCGATCATGCGGGTACTAGTGCATTTGTTTGGCACATTGATCCGATTGATGGTACTGATAATTTTCTTCGTAAAATTGCGTTCTGTGGTATTTCTGTTGCCCGCTTGGGTGACTCAACGGAAGATTCATTTGGTATTGTCTACAATCCAATTACCGATCAAATGTTTTCTTCGTTTTTGGAGACCGAAGGTGGGGTTTTTGAAAATGAACGCGTTTGCAAAATTACCCCTGAACCACTTGGTGGTCGTTATTTTTTATCCATTGGTCCTGGTAAAGAAAAATGGATGAAACCGGCCCGCTATAAAATTATGGAAAATTTTGGATTAATGATGGGTAAGGGGACTTCCTTGGGTTGCACGGCGATGGAATTGGCCTACTTATCGGCTAATCGTATCGATGCCTATCTTAGTTTTGGGTTAAAATCTTATGATTACGCGGCTGGTTTATTTTTGGCCAAAGCCGCAGGAGCAACAATTAGTATCTACGAGGACAAAACCTGGAAACCTTGGACAGGAAATTTAAAAGAATTTTGTAGCATACACGCCCGGACATTTTTTGTATCTCACCCGGCGGTGCATCAAGAAATGCTCGCGGTTATTGGCGATATTTCGAAATGGTACCTTTAGATAAGTTTTCATGATTATTTACTAATATAAAAATATGAACCGACCAGTACACTTTGAAATTCAAGCTGATGAACCAGAACGCGCGGCTGCTTTTTATACCGCAGTTTTTGGCTGGAAAATAGATCTCTGGCCTGGTCTTGGTTGGGATTATTGGGTAGTAATGACTGGTGAAAAAGATACTAAAGAACCAGGCATTCACGGTGGGCTTTTAAAACGTCCTATGCCACTTGCTGAACAACAATGTGGCGTCAATGCGTTTGTCTGTACCATGGAAGTGGCTAATTATAATGAGTGTGAACAGAAAATTTTAGCGGCTGGCGGAAAAGTCGCGATGCCAAAATTCGCCTTGGCCGGCATGGCCTGGCAAGGGTATTATTTGGATACCGAAGGTAATACGTTTGGAATTCACCAGGCTGATGTTAATGCCAAATAATGTGTCTGAACCAGTTAAAGCCTTAATTTTTGATGCTGAGGGGGTAATTATTGATACCATGCAATCAGTCTGGATGCCGGCAGACCTAGCTTTTTGTCGTCGCCATAATCTTATTGCACCAGAGGGAACTTTTCCGGATGATTTAAAAGTACAATTAGTTGGCACAAAACTCTCTGATGGAGTGGAAATTATTAAAAAATATTTTGACGTAGAAGGCGATAGTGCTGCCATGCTTCAAGAAAGAATTGATTTAGCTGGTGAATATTTTAAAAAACAGGTTGATTTTATCCCTGGTTTTGTAGATTTTTTCAATCAACATCGACAATTGCCTGCAGCGGTGGGCACTTCGCTTAAATCACACTATTTAGATATTGTTGAAAGTAGATTAAACTTATCACAGTACTTTGGGGAACATATTTATAGTATTTACGCCGTTGGTGCGCGCTCCAAACCTGCACCTGATGTATTTTTACACGCTGCCAAACAACTGGGGGTTGATCCCAAATATTGTGTAGTGTTTGAAGATGCACCTAATGGCCTAGCGGCTGCCAAAAACGCCGGAATGCGTTCAGTGGGTATTACCACTACTTTTACGCGTGATTTTTTGACTGATGCTACTCTCATAGTTAATTCATATGAGGAAATTGATTTAGGTTTATTGTAAATATATTTACTATGACCCTCAACCGTAGTCACACACTTAATACCCACCCACTTGGCCCTGGTCCAATTATTTTTTGGTTTGACCGTGATTTACGGGCTGAAGATAATTGGGCGCTTTTACAAGCGGCTGAATTGGCGAATAAACAATCTGTACCTTTGATTGCCGTATATAATTTGGTACCAAATTTTTTGGGTGGGGGAGAACGGCAATTACATTTTAAAATAAGTATTCTGGAAGAACTGGAAAAAAAGTTGGCTCACCACCACATTCCCTTATTTGTAATAACTGATGAAACAGGTCATGAAAGTGCTGATTTATTATTAGATTTTTTCAACGACCACCACGCTGGCGCAGTGGTGACTGATTTTTCACCCCTCAAAATTCAACGCGCCTGGAAAAATAAAGTGGCTAAAAAATTACCAGTTACATTAATTGAAGTGGATACTCATAATATTGTTCCTGTCTGGATTGCTTCACCTAAACAAGAGTATGGCGCATATACATTGCGTCCCAAATTACACCGATTGTTACCAGAATATCTGACTGAATTTCCTCCACTGCCAAAAGTGACCCACCCCTATAGTGGTAAAAAACCTAGTAATGGTTGGTTAAAACTTAAACCATCTACTGCATTTACCAAACCAGACGCCCACAAAACCCTAACTCATTTTTTACATTCAGGTTTGGAATTATATAAAGACCATCGCAATGACCCAATGGCTGATGCGCAATCTAATCTCTCGCCATACTTACATTACGGGGTGATTTCCGCGCAGCGAATTGCTTTGACCCTGTGTACCCAAGCTAAACAATCAATTGCCAAAATTTTACCGCAAGAAAATAACGCAGCGGTTTTTTTGGAAGAATTAATTGTGCGCCGAGAATTGGCTGATAATTATTGTTTTTATAATGTAAATTACGATAACCCTGATGGTTTTCCAGACTGGGCCCAAAAAAATTTAACTGCACATGCCAGCGATGCGCGCGAATATGTGTATACCAAAAAACAATTTGAAGAAGCCAAAACTCATGACCCATTGTGGAATGCTGCCCAACATGAAATGGTTCAAACCGGCAAAATGCAC
>DALYDF010000047.1:0-6297 GCA_031973355.1 Candidatus Magasanikiibacteriota bacterium | reverse complement strand
ATAAAAAAGTTACTATTTTTTTCGCATTAATGCTCACTGCCCCGATTTTATTGCTCGTAACTGTGGTAGAATCGCGGTATCGATTCCAGATTTATCCATTTTTGGCCGTATATGCGGCCTATGCAGTGGTGGAAACAAAATTTCAAAATGCCTGGTGGAAACAAAAAGATTTTTTAATTCCGGTGACTGGATTGGGGTTAATTAGTTTACTTGATATGAGTCTGTATTACCACACTGTAATTGAGCATTTACAAAGATTTTTTTAGTTTATGAATATGTTACACGCCTGGTTTACAAAATATTTTTATGTGTGGCTCACCGTAACGGTGGTCGTGTTTGCTTATTTGGTGACCTGGAATATTGCGGAGAGTCCGGCTACCTGGTTTGATGAGGGTATTAACATGGGAATTGCTAAAAGTTTGGTTAAAAACGGAGTGTATAGTTTATCTGTTGGTCCGGATAGTTTTGTGTCTGAAAGACCGTTTTTAATTACTACTAATTATCCGGTGTTATTGCCTGTCGCTGGAGCGTTGTGGTTGTTTGATAATTCGTTGTTGTCCGCTCGGTTACCAATGGTTATCTTTTTGTTCGCATTTGGTTTGAGTGCATTTTTTTTAGCCAAGCGTTTGTATGGTGAAAAAGCAGCGCTGGGCACTTTGTTATTGGTAATGTCCTTTGCGCCCTTATATGGTAATGGGAGAGCGGTGTTGGGTGAGGTGCCTGGTTTATTATTTTTTATTGGTGGGTTACTAGCCTCTCCCAGAGACATGAAATTGTGGCGATTGGTTTTGGCTGGACTTTTGTTTGGGTTAAGTGTGGCGACTAAACCATTCTTTTTGATTGTATTGCCAGCGGTTTTGCTCGGAGAGTGGTATCGACATTCGTTTACTACGAAAGTGTTTTGGCAGCGCACGAGTGTAATTTTTGGAGTGGCTCTTGTGCCAATTGTAATTTGGCTGCGAACGATTTTACCTGATGTTTCTCTGTCTGGTTTGCTAACCACTGGACATTACTATTCAAATTCGTACGCAGATAGTAATTTTATGGCGCAAATTGTTGAAAATTTGCGGCGTTTTATTACGGAAAGCACGCCAATACACTTATTGTTTCTAGTGGTGGTTACTGGTTTAGGAATAATTGTAGCGCGGAAGCGTCGTCAGTCATTGGACGTAACTGAAATTACTGTGCTGGCGTTTTGTACCATGACTATTTTGTGGTATTTAAAAACACCAGGCTGGTATCGATATTTTTTTGCCGCCCACGTTATGTTATTTTTATTTACCCCCGCTTATCTAATGAGAATCTTCCCAAAGTATTTAGCAGGATTGCTGATCGCAAGTTTGTGTATGTTTCAATCAGTGCATCTGGTGACACGACATAATGATTCCTTATATAATGATGGTAGTGCCACTGTTTTTAATGAAACCCTAGCAGCACATACGAAATCAACCGATACTATTTTAATTATTAATAGTCCAAGTGTGGCTTTTTTGACTGATCGCCCGGTGGAACAATATTTGCAAATTAATCCTGAGCTACATTTTGGGGTGATTGATTGGGCTAAACGCTATGATTTTTTAGTAACAACGGGTTCTGTGAGTTCGGTGCAAGTGCCAAATACTGAGACTGAAATGCAAAATTACACGGTTATTGCTACGGTGGGACATTATCAATTACATAAACGAAACGAATATGTGCGGAATTAATGGGTTTACTTTTCCGGATAGTACGCTGATTCGGAACATGAATACTGCCACGGCCCACCGAGGGCCAGATGAAACGGGCGAATGGGTGGGAGAAGAAATTTCCTTTGGCCACAATCGTTTGGCGATTATTGATTTGTCACCACGCGGACATCAACCAATGTGGGACGCAGCGCATGAAGTGGTGATTATCTTTAATGGTGAAATATATAATTACCAAGAATTGCGAGCAGAATTAGCGAGTGAGTATACATTTAACTCCGAAAGTGATACGGAAGTAATTTTAAATGCCTATAAAAAATATGGGCCTGAATGTGTAAAAAAATTTAATGGTATTTTTGCCTTTGCTTTGTGGGATACGCGAACGCGTGAATTATTTTTAGCCCGCGATCACGCGGGTATTAAGCCTTTGTATTATTGTGAACAAGATAATCAATTAATTTTCTCTTCAGAAATTAAAGCTATTTTAGAACATGCGGTACCACGCCACGTAAATCCAGTAGCGTTTAATTTGTATTTTCAACTTTTGTATATTCCTGAGCCAGAAACAATGTTTGCGGGTATTAAAAAATTACCCGCGGCATATTATGCGCGGTGGCAGCAGGGAAAAGGTTTGACTATGGTTAAATATTGGGAACCATTTGCGGGTGAACAAAAAAAATCATACACACAAACAGTAACTGAAATTCAAGATTTATTTCGTGATAGTGTAAAAAAACAATTAATTTCTGATCGACCGGTAGGTATATTTTTAAGTGGGGGACTAGATTCAACTGCAGTATTGGGGGCGGCCCAGGCGATTCATCGTGGACCACTCAAGACGTTTTCCGTTGGTTTTGCGGTCGAAGATCAGGATCATAAATTCAACGCTGATTTGGTTTTAGCCCGTAAAACTGCAGAGTTTTACCAGACGGAGCATACTGAATTACTTATTACCCCCACTGATTTGTGGGCTGAAGTAAAAAAAATTGCCTGGCATTTAGATGAGCCTAATTTTAATCCTACGGCTGGAGCCATGTATTTATTGGCTAAAAAAGCCAAAGAATCGGTGGCCGTGGTATTGGGTGGGGATGGTGCCGATGAATTATTTGGTGGTTACCCACGGTATTATTATAGTCGAATTATAAGTAAGTATCAGCGATTAGGAATAACCGGAAAAGCCCTGGCGTGGTGTTTGCAAAAAATCGGACTGAAAGCACTGGGAAATAAATTACGCTTATCACCTAATCAGGATCAGGTGCTTGCTTTTTTGGCACAGAAAAATGAGGGATTACGAACATTTATTGCGCCACACCAATTTTTACCACAGGCCGCGGCTGATCATTTGGCGGAGAGATATTTTAAAACACCAGATGCGCAGATTGATTTTGAAAATTATTTCATGAAAATTGATCGTGAAGGCTGGTTGCGTGATGAGTCTTTGCACCGCACTGATACCATGTCGATGGCGCATGGGGTTGAAGCGCGAGTACCGATTTTGGATTATCGGTTAATAGAATTAGGTGAAAAAATTCCCGTGCCGTGGAAAATTTCTTTGTGGCAAAATTCGAAAAATTTTCAAGGTAAAAAAATTTGGAAGGACGCAATTTTACCATTTTTACCACCCCATGTTTTGAATCAACCAAAACGGGGCTGGTTTACACCGATGGCTAAATGGGTGCGAACCGATTTAAAAGATCCGGTAGCGGCAGTTTTGGAAGAAGCTAAGACTAATTCAGAATTCTTTACGGCTGAAGGAATTGATACCTTGTGGCAAGGGCATTTATCAGGAAAGCGCTATAATTTAAACAGTATTTGGGCGATTGTGATGTGGCAATTGTGGTATAATCGTTATATTAAAAAAGATCTATGAGTATCCTGGCTGAATTGTGGCGTGGTAAAGATATCTACCGAATTCTCATGAATGCTGAGTGTCAGCAGTATACGCTGCGCGGGTTAACCGTGGACGTGGGGAGCGGTAAAAAATTAGCGAGCTACCACCGATTTTTTAAAAAAGAAAATAGTCGTTTAGAGTGTTTAGATTTATCTACTCCGGAAAATGGGGGAAAGCGCATTAATTTAGAATCGGATCCTTTACCTTACGCCGATAATTCGGTTGATACTTTTTTGCTTATGAATGTGTTGGAGCATATTTATCATTACCAACATATTTTGAAGGAATTGCGCCGAACTGTGTCTACTGATGGTCATATTATTGCCGTGATCCCATTTTTAGTGGCCTATCATCCTGACCCGCATGATTATTGGCGATATTCTGAAGAAACCCTGCGGAATATTTTTGCCGAAGCCGGATTATCAGTGGTTGAATTAAAACCCTTTGGTCGGGGAGTGGTAGTAGCGGCTTTTTCTCAATTTGAAATTATTTTACCTCGTGTAGTAAAAATCCTGGTAGTACCGTTGGTGTTAGGTTTAGATTGGATTGTTATGCGGTTGGTAAAACGCGCCCAAACAAAACATTATCCGTTGGGGTATATGGTAATTGCCAAAAAATAATATGTGGGTAGAGTTGATTGCGAAAATTTCTAGCCAAACACCAAATCCGTTATGGATTGAAAAATTACCTTTTATTATTCAAGGAATTTTTAGCGTGGCTGGTTTATTGGTTTTGATTGGGGTGGTGTATTGGTATGGTTTTAGAAAAGAGCCGGGTAATTCAGCCCTATTTGCCTGGGTGATTGGTGGTCTGCTCGGTATTGTGGGTGCGAAATATGCGATCTATCATTTTGCGCAAGGCTATTTACCTGATCGTTGGTTGATGTATGCACTTCCGTCACCTCGAGTGGGTAGTTTATTTTTTTTGGTAATAAGTGTGTTATTGGCCGGTGGGTATTGGCGATATCGCGCTCGCATACATGGCTGGTCAGAACGAGCTTTTCTACTTACGCTGATTGTATTCATGGCTTTGTTTAGTTTTAGTGTGGCCGGAATTCGTGAAGGAGTAAAAAGTATTATTGATCCATTAACACGGAGTTATTGGGAATATACCGGTACTTTGCCACTGGTGCATAGCGTGGGTGTGGTACCATTTTTAAAACAATACACTGAGATATTACCTACTTTACCAGTTCATACTCAAACCCATCCACCGGGATATGTCTTATTTTTGTACGCAGGTGAACGATTTTTCCAGTTTACATACCTTGGATTAGCTGGTTTGATAATTTCTTTTGGGGCGCTGAGTTTATGGCCATTGTATTTTTTTTGGAAAAAACAGTACTCGGAAAAAATTGCGCGCAACCTTACTGAACTGTGTATGGTTGTTCCGAGTGTGATTATTTTTTCAGGCACTTCATTGGAAATATTTTTCTTGTTTTTGATGTCAGTAACTTTATATAGCGTCTATCGGGGCTGGCAAGAAAGTATGCTGTGGTCGGTAGTGGCCGGGGTGAGTATGGCCGCGGCCTTATTTTCTAATTTTTTATTTTTACTCACTGGTCCTTTGTGGTTGGGGTATAGTATTTTTTTACTGAAAAAAAATAGTGACAAGGGTGCGCGAAAAATAATCGCTGCGCGGGTATTAGTGAGTGGAATGGTGATGACCAGCGTGTTGCTGGGGGTTTATGTGGTGACTGAATATTCAATTGTCCATAATTTTTTAGCCGCGCGCGCTTTGAATCAAGAAATTGTTGATAGTAATTTTGCATCAGTGGGTACCTATGTTAATTTTATGATCATGAACGCAGTAGCTTTTGGAATTTATTTAGGTTTACCTTTTGTCTATCAACTGATTCGTGATCGGCGTAGTATATTTAACACTCAGGATATCTGGCATTGGCTTGGTGCGGGTGCATTGGTTTTCTTTTTAATAATTGGTATTTTTCAGGGAGAAAATGAGCGAATTTGGGTGTTTTTAGTTCCGTTAATGATGGGATTTTTAGTAACCATGGTTACGCGTACCAGTGAAAAAACAAAACAAGCTTTTTTGTTATTACAAATGTGGCAGATTATTATGATTCAAATTTTATTTTATACATACTGGTAATATGAAAATTTCCGTAATCATGCCAGCGTATAATGAGGGTAAAGGAATAGTGGCGGCGGTTGAAGCCGTACGAGAGTATTGTACGCCGATATACGATACTGATTTTGAAGTGATTGTGGTTGATGATGGTTCAACCGATGATACAGTGGTAAAAATGCAGCCACTACTCGAACACAATGTCTGGTTACAGTATTTAAAAAATGAAACCAACCGTGGTAAGGGATTTTCAGTGCGTCGGGGGATGTTAGCTGCCCAAGGAGAATATTTATTATTTTTGGATGCTGATTTATCAACACCAATCACTGAATTACCTAAATTATTAGCTCGGTGTACTGACCAAACAATTGCCATTGGTTCACGCGCTTTGCCAGAATCAGTGATTGTACGGCATCAAGCTAGAATTAAAGAAATTGTGGCTCGCTTAGGTAATTTGTTGATCCGGCTATTTTTAGGATTACCAATTAAAGACACACAGTGTGGGTTTAAATTATTTCCAGCACGGGCAAAAAAAATATTTGCCCAAGGCACAATTGATCGCTGGGGATTTGATATGGAAATTTTATTTATTGCCAAAAGACAGGGGTATTCAATTGTTGAAATCCCGATTATGTG
>DALYDF010000046.1:0-6748 GCA_031973355.1 Candidatus Magasanikiibacteriota bacterium | reverse complement strand
GGTCCGATTTAATTCCGTCATAATTTCCTGGGCCGCACGAACACTGGTGCGAAAATGACTCGTCCCGGGCACAGTCATGGCCACTGACAAATAATGTAAGTCAATATTTTCTTGACGCAATTGACGAAACAATTCAGTTAAAACTTCTACACGATCATTAATACCTTTTAACAGCACGCTTTGATTATACACCTGAATTCCATTTTTCTGGAGCAGTCGGATGGCCTTTAGCGCTTCGGGTGTCAATTCGGTCGGATGATTAAAATGTACCCCAATATTAAATTCAATCCCCCGCTCACGATTTTCATTCCAAGAATTTTCGGTGAGAATTCTCAGCTGCCTAACCAGTTCTGATGTGACTCGAAACGGATTATGGAGCAACACTCTGGTATTAAGACGCAGGGTAGATATATGTGGAATCGCGGCTAGTTTTTGTAAACGATCTAGTAAAATTTCATCAGTTAAAATTAGTGGGTCACCACCACTAATTAGTACCTGGCGAACTTCTGATTTATTACGAATAATTTCTAAAGCCTGATTAAATTCTTCTTCACCAGTTTTAGTTGAAACTGAGGATTGTAGAGTCCGTTCTTTTTGAAAGCAAAATCGACAATAACTATGGCACGTATTGCTGAGGCGCAACAATATAATATCTGGATATTTTTGCTGAATCATTCTATTTTCACCATCAGCAAAATCTTCACTTTTTTCCCAAATTGTATCCAGTGAAAAAACATCTTCAGTTAATTCTGATTTACTCGGAAGATGCTGGCGCGCGATTGGGTCCTGTGGATCATCCCAATTAATTAATGATAATAAAAATGGAGTTAGCCGCATCTCATCCACAATTCCATTTTCGCGTGACTGTAAAACTTCAGCAATCTCTTCTGCACGAGTCTTAGATATTTCCACGAGTCTTTTCAATTGTTCAACAGTGCGCACAGCCTGAGAAATTTGCCAGCGCCAATCAGTCCAAGATTTTTTATTTTTTAAATCCATACGCCAAAATTTTTGGGCGTAAAATTAATATAACGGTCAACATATCTATAAAAACAATATATAATGGATATGAATATTCCCCTATTTTCCATTCTTGTAAGGCAATAAGACTTAACATCGCGGCTACTACATCAATACCATAAAATGGCCAGGCTTCAGTTTCCGGATACCGATAGGTTTTAAGTAGCATCGGAATTTGTCCCACAAAATCAGCGCCAATTGAAGCGTATAATCCATACAAGGGATTACTTGTTATTTTCCAAAACACAATTCCCGCAAGCGCTACGAGCAAACAAAGGATGTCGGTTTTTGATGATCCGCCCATCCCATACTTTATACTTAATAAAAAAATCGCTACGGATCCAACCGTAAATATGGTTGGAATCCAAATGGCGACCGTACTTTTTTCTGCAAATAAGGCGGCAGTGGCTAAGGCGGTAATAATTACCAAGACAAAACGAGTAGTTCGATGCGGCTTGGCTTTACCTTTTAAAATTGCATGAATATATACAACATAAGAAGCCAAAGCCAGTAGACTGCTTAGTGTAATTAAAATTGTTGTATTGTTAAACATAATTGGTGCGGATGGAGAGACTCGAACTCTCATGGGTTACCCCGCTTGCTCCTAAGGCAAGTGCGTCTACCATTTCGCCACATCCGCATAAATCGAGCTCATTACATCATATTTCCTAGAAGAAATCAAGGTCAAAAAAAGACCCTCAAATGAGGATCTTTTACATATTTTACATCTTTCAAACCTAATTGCGATCACGGAAACCACCGCGATTGCCACCCGGTTTAAATGGGCGACCACCTTCTGGGCGAGGCGCACGTGGTGGAGGCGGAGTCCAACCTTCCGGTTTGGCAGTCAATTCTTTCATGGTCAAATTTACCCGACCAAGATTATCAATTTCTTTAACTTTAACTTTTACAACTTGACCAAGTTTAAGCACATCGCTTGGCTTACCAACGCGGTCCCAAGAAATTTCACTCACATGAACAAGTCCGTCTTTGTTAGGTAAAACTTGCACAAAGGCACCGAAATCTTCTAACCGAACTACTGGGCCTTCATACAATTCACCAGCTTGAATTTCTTTAACAATATCTTCTACCATTTTAATTGCCGCAGCCATTCCATCCTTATCACTCGAGGTAATCATCACGCGACCATCTTGTTCAATATCAATTTGAACGCCAGTTTCATCAATAATTTTGTTAATGATTTTTCCACCTGGACCAATCACCTCACGAATCTTTTCTGGATCAATTTGAATAGTGACAATGCGTGGAGCGTATTCTGAAAGATCAGCACGAGGTTCAGCAATCGCTGATTTCATGGTTTCTAAAATTACCAAACGAGCTTCACGAGCTTGTTTAATTGTTTGTTCTACAATGTCCCATGACAAACCTTGGGTTTTGGTATCCATTTGAATAGCAGTAATACCATCGGCAGTACCAGCAATTTTAAAATCCATACCACCCTTACCATCTTCAATATCTTGCAAGTCAGTCAATACTTTCCAGCGACCTTGTTCATCTGAAGCAAGACCCATCGCAATTCCCGCGACCGGTTTTTTAATTGGTACCCCAGCGGCCATCAGTGACATCGTTGAACCACAAGTTGACGCCATTGAACTTGAACCATTTGAACCCATCACTTCTGAAACCACGCGAATAGCGTATGGGAAATCAATTTCAGCAGGAAGAACTGGTTCAAGCGCGCGTTCTGCTAAGGCACCATGACCAATCGCCCGGCGACCTGGTCCGCGAATTGGACCGGCTTCACCGTACGCAAATGGCGTGTCATTGTAGTGGTGCATGTAACGCTTTTTACTATCTTCTTCCATGGTATCAATCGTTTGTACATCACCAGGCGCACCGAGTGTAACTACTGATAAAACTTGGGTATCACCGCGCATAAACATGGCTGAACCGTGTACCCGAGGTAATAAATCAACGGCAGTTTGGAGTTCACGAATTTCAGTTAATGAACGACCATCAAGCCGTTGTTCTTTATTTAAAATACGAGCGGAAACACAATCACCAACCAAGTATTTCATTTCGGCGAGTACTCCTGCTTGCACAGCATCTTCAAACCCAGCTTCAGTCATTTTGGCTTTAGCCACTACTTTGAGAGCATCAACCATCGCGTACCGATCAACACGAGTAATTTTTTTAGAATTGAAAATTAATTCATCAGCGTTGGCTTCAATCAGTGCTTTAACCAATTCCTTGGCTTTAGCAACTGGAGTTTCCATGATCGCTTCATCAATTACTTCTTTTGGTGTACCCGCTTCACTTTGAATTTTTTTCAAGAATTGAACCACAGCGTCAGTTTGTTCAAGACCCCACTTAATTGCCTTTAACATAGTTTCTTCTGGTACTTCACTCGCACCAGCTTCTACCATGACTAATTTTTCTTTGTTTCCAGCTACTACTAAATCCAAAGTTCCATTTTCTTCCAATTGTTTTTGAGTAGCGTTTAAAATAAATTCACCTTCTTTGGTAAGACCAATCCGAGCCGCTGCAATTGGGCCATTCCACGGAATTGAAGAGATAGTCAACACAGCACAAGCCGCTACTAACCCAACAATCGCCGCATCATTTTCACCGTCAACCGCCAATGGTGTGACTACTACTTGCACATCATTGCGCATGCGGTCGTCAAACAATGGACGAATTGAACGGTCAACTAACCGACCCATTAAAATCGCTTCGTCACTTGGACGACCTTCGCGTTTAATAAAACGAGAACCTTTAATTTTTCCCGCGGCGTATAATTTTTCTTCAAAATCTACCATGAGTGGGAAATAATCAAGACCTGCGCGAACAGTTGAACTCTTAACCACTGTACCCATGATAACTGTTTCTCCGTAACGAACCGTTACTGAGCGAGTGGATTGTAATGCAAAACGACCAGTTTCAATGGTCAAAGTGCGGCCACCCCATTCGAGTGACCAAGATTTGATATCTAACATATAGACAAATTTTGTGTTCATCGTAAGGCGATAGATCCAATCGGATCTAGATGTCTTACGACGAACGTGAATAATTATTTAATAAATTTTTTTACTGGTGGTCGTTCAGCAATCAAGAACTTTTCCTTTTCAAAACTCAAGTCAATGAAATCATCCGCCGCTTCTACCAAACGACTCGAGGTTGCTTCACGGAAACTAACCACTTCCACTTGTTTACCACTACTTTTTTGTAAATAATCCACGAGCGGCACATAGTCACCATCACCAGACACCAATACAATTGCGTCGAGTGAAGGAGATAACCGAATGGCATCAACCGTTAAACCCACATCCCAATCCGCTTTTTTTAAGCCACTTGAGAATATTTGCAAATCCTTTTCTCGAGTTTCAATGCCCATGTTATATAGGGCTTCAAAAAAGGGTTGTTCTTCTTGGGTTTCAGTGCGCACCACATAGGCAATGGCCCGAATTAGTTTGCGATTACCCACTGCCTCACGCACAATGGCGCCAAAATTTACTTTTTTACCATGTAAATTTTTGGCTGAGTAATATAAATTCTGCACATCAATAAACACCCCAACGCGTTGGTCGGGGTGTTTAAGAGGATTGTGGTGATTAACTGGCGGGTTCTTCATGTTCAACAGCTTCTTCCAAAAGAATTTCTTCTGGTTCTGGGGTTTCTTCTAATTGTTTGGCTGATTTAAGCTTGAGCTTTTTTACCAAATCTTCATATGAAGCAGCGTTTTCTCGTTGTAAGTAACGGAGTAAACGACGGCGTTCACCAACTTTGCGGAGCAAACCACGACGAGATGAATGGTCTTTGTGGTGCGCCTTAAGGTGCTCAGCCAACTCATCGATTTCGGCTGAGAGAATTGCGATTTGAACTTCACTCGAACCAGTATCACCTTTGTGAGTCTGGTACTTTTTAATGAGGTTCTGTTTTTTTTGCTTTGAGAGCATACATGCCACGGATTATCAGGCGAAAGCGAGCATGACAGGTCTTTCGTCTGTGGTTAATAAAGTAAGGCCACTATAGCAGATGGGGCCATTTTTGTCAAAGTCTGAGCCTTACCAAAACTATCCTGGACCGGCTGCTGCCAAGGCAATAGCCAGGGCATCATAGGCATCGTCTTTGAGACGCTTTTGTCCCTTCATTCCCAATAAATGGGTAACAATAAACTCTACTTGGCGCTTTTCCGCCCGCCCATAGCCAGTTAAAGCCTGTTTTACCTGAAGGGGGGTTAATTCTTTAAACGGAATTTTGGCCTGAGCCAGGGTCAAAATAAGGACCCCACGTGCTTCCGCCACCTTAATTCCAGTGGTGACATTTTTGGCAAAAAATAACTCTTCAATCGCGGCGCCAGCTGGCTCATATTTGGCAATCAAAGCAGTCAATTCAGTATGCAAAGTTAATACACGCTTAACAAAAGTTTGTTTGGCTGAAGTTTCGATAATTCCAGCGGTAACCAATTTCCATTCCCGACCACGACGTTCAATAAGACCAAAACCCAACCGACCAAAACCAGGGTCTAAGCCAAGAATACGAAGAGGTTTTGTTGGCATAATTATTGGGCGTTTGTATATACAGCGCGCACATCATCATATTCTTCTAAGGCTTCGATCAAATTCCCCAATTTCTCACCAATCTCTTCATCAATTTCAATTTTTTCTTTGGCTACCCACTCTAAGCCAGATTCTTCAATAGAAATTTGAACTGCTTGTAGCGCGCTCGTGATTTTTTTCAAGTCTTCAATTGTACTAATTATTTCTAAACCATTTTCATCCCAAACAATATCAAGCGCGCCCGCGTCCATTAACGATAACTCAATGTTTTCGCGGTCTTTTTCATATTTATGTATTTCTTCTGATTCCACGCGAGTTACGCCGCGGCGATCAAATTGCCACTGCACCGAACCTGGCGCACCAATGGTACCACCTTTTTTACCAGCAATATTTTTTACATCGCCCACTGAACGATTTTTATTATCAGTCACCACATCAATCATAATCGCCACGCCGCCTGGACCAAAACCCTCATAGGTTAATTCATCAAGCTGAACACCATCACCTAGTTCGCCAGCACCTTTTTTAATTGCCCGTTCAATATTTTCTTTGGGCATATTAGCCTGGCGCGCTTTTTCAGTAGCCAAACGCAGCGAAAAATTCATTTCCGGATCAGTACCATTTTGCGCGGCAATGGTAATAAATTGGGCCAGTTTAGTAAAGGTGGCCGAGCGTTTTTTATCCTGTTTACCTTTGCGCACTTGGATATTGTGCCATTTAGAATGTCCAGACATATTTGTTTGATTACATATCACAATAATACCGAATGTACTGGGCAAAATCAATCACCTCTAGAAAATAAACCGTCATGCCCGCCAAGATTCTAAATAATTGGAATTTTAGCAGGAGGACGGGTGGTTTTTGTTTTACTCGTTTTTAATTCTATTTTCTAATCCCGAATGAGTGTTACGCAGTTTGCGTACAGTTCATACGGGATCTGTTTTTTCCACTCAAAATCAAAAACTGTATGGTCTTTAATGAGTGTTTAATTTTCAATAAATAATTCTCTTTGGGCAGAGACTTCATCCAAAGTATGCGCTTCAATTACTTTATAATCACCAATCCGGGTGCGATTTAAAGCAGTGACATAGGCACCAACCTGTAAATCTTGGCCAATATCATGAACCAGCGACCGGATATACGTGCCCGGACTACAAACAACGCGTAATTTTGCAGTATCAGGATTAGATTCTAAAATTTCCAAATTA
>DALYDF010000045.1:5058-6995 GCA_031973355.1 Candidatus Magasanikiibacteriota bacterium | reverse complement strand
ATATGAAATCTAAAACTAAAAATTGGCTAAAAAAACTAGGTCCGGGTTTTATTACGGGTGCGTCAGATGATGATCCAAGCGGAATTGCCACCTATACCCAAACTGGTGCTCAATTTGGATTGACGCAATTGTGGACCATGGTCTTGGTAACGCCTTTTTTGGTAGCTATTCAAGAAATGTGCGGCAAGATTGGAATGGTGACCGGCAAAGGTTTGTCCGGAGTTATTCGTGAAAATTATTCTAAAAAATTATTAGTATTTATTGTCACTCTATTGGTCGTGGCCAATGCCGTGAATATTGGTGCCGATCTGGGAGCTATGGCCTCGGCCATGGAACTTTTGGTTCCACTATCATTTCCCGTGTTAATTATTGGTGTCACAATTTTTACTTTAATTTTAGAGGTTTTTGTTTCTTATAAGGTGTATGTAAAATATTTAAAATATTTTGCGCTTACTTTATTTGCATATTTTGGGGTGGCCTTTTTTATTAATATTAATTGGTTAGAAGCACTTAAAAATTTATTTAAACCACAAATTATATTTACGCGTGATTATTTGTTTAATATTGTTGCGCTCCTTGGTACTACTATTTCACCCTATTTATTTTTTTGGCAAGCTGGGGAAGAGGTAGAAGAATTGGTAGCTGAAAAAAAATTAAAAACCTTTGGGCAAGGCGTGCCAAAGGTTAAGACTGCGGATTTTAAAACCATGCGTGGCGATACAATTCGCGGCATGATCTTCTCTAATATTGTAGCAATATTTATTATGATTGCGGCCGCGGCAACTTTATTACCACAAGGCATTACGCACATTGACACCGCTGCGCAAGCCGCCGCCGCTTTGGAGCCAATTGCTGGCAAATGGGCGCAAGTTTTATTTGCGATTGGTATTATTGGCACCGGCCTCTTAGCTGTGCCAGTGCTAGCTGGTTCAGCATCGTACGCAGTGAGTGAAGCTTTCAAATGGAAAGAAGGTTTGTACCGGAAATTTTCCCAAGCCCACGGTTTTTATGGCATAATTACCATTGCCACTTTACTGGGTCTACTTATAAATTTTACCAGTATTCCACCGTTTAGAATGTTGTATTACACGGCTATTTTAAATGGTACCGTTTCACCAATTTTAATGATTTTAATTTTACGCATTAGCAATAATAAAAACATCATGGGTGAACATAAAAATTCGCGTACTGCCAATATTTTGGGTTGGTTAATCACCGCGGTTATGAGCGCTGCTTCAATTGCTTTACTTTATTCCTTGATATAAAGTAATGGTTCATTTTATGAAAATTTTACAATCATTTTTTTATCTATTAGCGCGGTTAATGGCCTGGACCTGTGGTTTGGTAGTGATTTTGTTTGGTGTAAATAAAATTTTCAAAACTGATTTTGGATTGTGGACTGGACCCGCGGGAAATCGATCATTTACTTACGCGCCAGAAAATTGGCAAGATTTATTATTGTGGTTATTTGTACTCGGTGGCGTGGGAATAATTTCATTTTTAATTGAAAAAGCGTTGAAAAATAGCGGGTGGTTTAAAAGCCATCCGGGCAAAGCACCTCTGCTCATTGTTGCCGTGGCGGCGGCGCTAGGTTTCGTTTCTTGGGGAATTATTAGTTATGGTAATTCTATGGCCGCGGAGAATACTGGTGGAAATTTATTAAATGCGATTGCGGAAAAAGTTGCTCCAGAAACAATTCTGAAATTAATTAAGCTTACTGAACAGCCTGGGTCAGTAATGTCATATACCGCGTTTGAAACTGCGGTGATTCGGGATAATTTAGCTGCGATACCTATGTTGGTGGAAAATGGGTATGATATCAATGCCCAAACTCGTGAATTATATAAAGGTTCTGGAAGTGGTGTGACTGTGCTGATGCGTGCGGCTGAAGGCTATTCGTTTAACGCGGTGACAACATTGTTGGAAAATGGAGCAAA
>DALYDF010000045.1:0-5048 GCA_031973355.1 Candidatus Magasanikiibacteriota bacterium | reverse complement strand
TAAAAAAATGACGGCATTGCATTATGCTGCCAATTCTTTTTCTGAGGATAAAAGCGAAAATATTTTATTATTGTTAAAAGCCAAGGCTGATCCTAATGCTCAAGATTATAATGGTGAAACTGCTTTGCATATATTACTTAAAAATAATTTTTTAAGTAAAGAACAATTTGATATGGTAAAAACGTTGGTGAATACGGGCGCAGAATTGGATATTAAAGATAAAAATGGTAATACCCCACGCAAATATGTTTCAGCCACTGAATATCAATATGCCACAGGCCAACCATTGTATTATCAAGAGTTACACAAATTGTTTAAGAAATAATTTTAGATAAAATTTTTATGAAAAAACTACATTACTCGATAAAATCTGTCAGCGCTGCAACTTTTCTGGCTACGCTATTTTTAGGTGCTGGCTGCGCCCCTGTGGATGGACAACCTGTTCATGATCGACCACTGTCTACGCCGCTTTTAAATGATACCTCATCAGATGTTTCAAATACTGAGTCATCGGCCAATTCTATTGTTACTAGCAAAGAAGAAGATACACAAATTCAAAAGTTTGTAGAAAAAAAGGGAAAGTATCGATTTGAATTACCAAGTACTTGGCTTACCCCAGCACCGACTAGTCTAGTGGGTGAGGGGGTGTACGGTGTAGTAGGGACTGTACCTGGTAAAAAAGTAGCGGGTGATTTTAGTGTGTATATAGCCGCTGTAGATGCTGTTAATAGTAAAGAAGCTGTAAGTAAATATATAAAAGCAGGACAAGGTGAGGTTAAAATTATGGATGAATTTACTTCTTCAATTCCTGGTGGTAAGGTGCCAATTGGTCGATATTTAAATAAGCGAGGTTTAGAAGAGGATGAGTATGTTGTCTTTACCCTCAAAGAAGGAACCCGATATGCGGTCATGACGGTGGCTCGGCTTAAAACCCCAGGTTATGAAGATGGGGTGCAAATGATTTTACAAACCTTGCGTTCATTATAAAAATTAACTGCGTAATAAAAAAGACCCTGGAAAAATCCAGGGTCTTTGGTTTTTTGGTGGCCTCGCGCGTCTCCGGCGCGCGAGGGAAAGAGATCTACTTGTACCGGTCTCCGCAGTTCGGACAGCACCAGCCCGCCTCGTCTTGGATCAGTGTCCGTGTGGGTGCGCAGTTGGCGCAGGTCATCCGAAGGGTGGCTGCCCCCTCTGGTAGGAACTGTGTGATGTCCCGCGCCTTGCGCGGTATGGTGGCTGCCCACCGCACCAGAAAGAGCGCTACAGCGAGAGCGAAGATAATGACACCTTTGACCAACATAAGAACCCTCCGTTCGGCGGAGAATAGCATAAAATATTTTAAAAAACAAGGGTAATAAAAAATCCCGCGAACGGGATTTAGATTTTTTTGGTAACGTAGGTATCTTTGGAGCGATACCCTAAGTGGCGGTAATAATCGCGTACCCCAACACCAGAAATGACGGTGGTGGATTTGAATCCGTGGTCACGAGCGATTTTTTCGGCAGCGGCCACGAGTTTTTTACCTAAGCCTGTGTGTTGACTGGCTTTGGCTTCGTGTTTACCAATACCAACCAGACGGCCGTACACATGAAGTTCACGAATAAAAGCCGTGTCTTTTAAAACTGGTAATTGCTTAATTAAAGTTTCTGGAACAGGAGTAGTTGGAATGCGTAAACGCAAAAAACCAAACACCGCAATGCGATTTGGATCTTCAAAAGTAATGAAATATTCTTTACCACCAGTGGTTTCATATTCATCCACAAATAATTGTGGTGAAGTAGTCGCGGGAATATTTTTTACTTGCCGACTAATTTCACGGCAGCGCAAACACACACATTTTAATCCCTGAGAGTGTAATTTTTTTTCTAAAAATTCGCGGAGGTTGGTGACGGTATTTCCACCTTCAATTTCCGTAGCCGGAATATCGCGAATTAAACGAGAAATACGACAATACCGTGGCGTGGCTAATTTCATTTTCATTAACGCTTCACTCATGGCTGGGGTGTCGCCGTAGGGAACATAGCGACCATCCAAAAACCACTGGTACAACTCTGCGCTTTTAATGACGGTGTTAGGGTAAATTTTAATCATGTCTGGTTTCAAACCCTCGTCGCTAAAAATTTCTTTATACATTTCCACATCATGATCGGGAGTGGTGCCCGGCAAATCCGGCATAAAATGTAAATCTACTTTAAATCCAGCTTGACGGAGTAATAACATGGCGTCGCGGAATTGCTGCACCGTGTGTCCGCGTTTAATTAATTCTAAAATTTTATTATCCGTGGCTTGCAGCCCAAGTTCAATCCGTGTACAACCTTGCTGACGCATGTGGTAAATGGTTTTTGGTGAAATCGCATCGGGACGAGTTTCTAAAGTTAACCCAATAATGCGATATTTGGCGCTTTCATTTTTCTTTTGGGCAATGGCGAGCGCGGCTTGCAATTCCGCCAGTGGTGAGTGTTCGGTTAACGTGGTACGTACTGGATTTTTCTGACTCATTTGGTTACATGCCAAAAACGATTCCAAAATATACCAATATTGGTAACCCAAAGTATAAGCATTCCAGGTGCCGCCCTTAATAATATATTCAATTTTTTCCGCAGTGTGCCCATTTTCTTTGAGAGTAATCAATCGTTGGCGCATGAGTTCGTAGGGGTCAAAATTCATGGCCAGGGCGCGCGCGGCGGCTGGTTCAGTGGCAATATAGCTTTTAGGCATGCGCGCTTCGGTAGGACAATATACGCATTGTCCAGGGCACATGTAGGGTTTGACTAATGAAGTAACTACAGCGATTCCGGATAAGCTGCGCACTTCGGCTTTGCGCAATAATTTGAGCAAATCGTCATCGGTTTTAATTCTTTTCTTTTTGCAGTACTTCTGATAGGCTACTAGCAGCGCGCGGTTGCCGGGCTGAAACGCTGACAAGCCATTGGCAATAATGCGGCGAGCATCATCAAACTCAGCCTTAGTTTTGGGGCTGGCTTTCACGAGTGCTTCTAAAATTTGATCATCAATTTGTGTCACAATTGGAACCTAAAAAACTTATTGAGCAGAATCGGGACGTGTACGATGCGATTGCACCGTTGTTTTCGGCCACCCGTGAATATAATTGGGCCGATGTGGAGGTCTTGGCCGAGTATATCAAACCCGGAGACAAGGTGTTAGACCTCGGCTGCGGGAATGGTCGATTATACCAGATTTTAGCCAAAAAACAAGCCCTGTACACGGGTTTGGACCAAAGTGGGGAATTAATTGCTTTGGCGCGGGAAAAATTTCCTGAAGCGGAATTTGTGGTAGGGGAGATGACGGAACTACCTTTTGAGGTCGCCAGTTTTGAGGCCATTTTTTCAATTGCCGCTTTTAACCATATTCCTGGGGCAGAATTACAGTTAAAAAGTTTACAAGAAATGAAACGCGTTTTAAAACCGGGCGGTTTAATTGTCATGACCAATTGGAATTTATTATCTGATAGTGCTCAGAAAAATATTGCCAAACATGGGTGGAAAGTTTTGCAAGAATCACCAGAACAGGGGATTGATGTGATGGTGCCGTGGAAAAATCCGCAGGGTGAAACTTTGGGTGAGCGCTATTACCATGGTTTTACAGTTGGAGAATTAACCAATTTAGCAAAGGCCACTGATTTGCAAATTGTCGATTTATATTTTGGTCATAAGGGTGAGCGGTTGGATCAAGCGGCTGGGGCGAATGTGATTAGTGTGTTTAGGAAATAAAACCAATACGCCTAATTTCACTTTTCACAGGTCTAGTTTTGACCATATATATTGAATAAGCATATTTAAAAATATGGAAACACATCATTTTCAATTACCAGAGCAAATTACTTCTATGGAGTCTGTTGTGGATAAAAAATATTCTGAACATGAAAAACAATTGGGAGAAATGTGCTTGCTGCATGAGATTTCCTCACTGGATCACATCTCAGAAATACTCAAATCCGGCTTCCTTTTGTCTACACATGAAAGAGAGGCCCTAGGTCTGCATGTGAAAGGAAAATCTAGTGAAAAAGATAAAAGAACAGGAGGTGCTTCAAATGTTTTTGCAAGAGTGGCAATTCAGCGCCCACATGACCCCCAATTTCGCTCATTAAAAGCGGGGGTATATTTTATTTTAGACTCTGCGTTGCTTGATAGAAAAGATTGGTACGGCTATACCGAAGATTCGTATGGTCGAACAGCAGAAACAAAAATAAATCACACTGTCTTTCTAAAAACATTGGCGCAGCACAAGAAGCACTTTGAGGAAAATGAAGTCATGTTTCCAAATAGTGTAGATCTCACTCACCTTGATTCAATAGTGATTTCTTATGAAAAGTTTGTGTTGTTTATAGAGCGGTGGGTTGATATGTTATCTTGTTCTTTTGGTACCAAAATGCAACTCATGGCAAGTATCTTAAGGGAAAATCCTGAAGATGATGAAGCGATAAAACATTTATTTGAGGAATTAGAGGTGCCACAAATGGATCAGGAAAATTTTTTTGTTGGATCACCAAAAAATCTTGTTTCGAAAAAGATACAAGGAGGAAAAGATGTTCGGTATGTCAGAACCTGGGAAGATTGTGTTGACCTTTCTCATGGTCGTGAGCCACAACTTCATCCAAATTTTTGGAAATATCAGATTTAATTGCGGCACATAATCCTCAAGGCGGAGTATCTCGCAAGACATACAGGAGTCTAGCGAACCTTTTGGCTCGTGGTGCTGAAGGAACACTTTCAGAAAAACCAGAATTCGTACTTGAAAAAATAAAATCTTTATTAACCTGAGTATATGATTGATCTAGAAAAATGTGAAGTTTGAGAGTGGTTTGATTGCAATACCTTACCTGATTCTTTATTTTTACCAATTAAGAATTTACAAAAATTTAATTTTAATCCGTTTAGTTAGATTGCTTTGGAATTAATTTAAAGAGAAGTATAAAAATAGTGTGGTATAATAACCATACTATTTTTTATATGCCAACTCCAACTAAATTCCCCGAACCAATTCCACTCCGCAAAATGATCGGTCCTAGTTTTATCATTCTCGCGCTT
>DALYDF010000044.1:0-7196 GCA_031973355.1 Candidatus Magasanikiibacteriota bacterium | reverse complement strand
TTTTTAGCATCAACAATTTCATTATACAAAGGTGGATTTAACACACCGTATTTAATACCATTTAATTTAATATATCCATGTCGCAACACCATGGTGTGCGTGGCTCCAGCCACATTCATTGCTGTACCATAATTATATTTAGTGGCCTCGCCCACAATCTTAATTACTTGAGTATTAGATAATTCAGATGAAGCTTTTTTAGCTGATACCCAGATATTCAATCCATAAAGCACACCACTCAAACTAAAGAGTGTACAAACCACAAAAATCAGCTGAACAGTAAGATCTTTTTGCCAATCACCCGTTAAAAGCACAGCTCCAAATAAGGCTAGCAGTAGCACATCGCATGAAACCATCAGGATGCCCACAAAAATTCGAGATTTCAACATTTTAGCCAGAGCAATCAATTGCTCGGCAGACAAACGACCGCGCTGATTATCAGCGTAAGCGGCACCAAGATTTACAGGTGTATAAAGTGGCATAGGTATAATTATTACTTATATTTTCTCACATCTCTGTGTTTTTTTCAATAAAAAAGCCCCTGGATTAGCAGGGGCTTTACTTGATACTAACGTGAAAGACTAGTTGAATTGCAATTTAGTCAAGAATTGAGCAATGAAATCATTGCTTGGTAATTTTGACATATCAAATTCATCGGCTCCAGCTTTCTTTAAGCTAAAAGGATCAACGAATGTGGTAGTAAAGACATTACCGCTGGCTTTACCTTTAGCAAAAGCATAGGCTTGGAGTTTCCAAGTTGCTTCTTGTTTGGCTTCAGGCTTACAAATTTGCACAAAAGTCAAAAGTGTAAAGGTGTTTGAACCGTAAGTTTTAGTTTCGATGGTCGGTTCAGTCAGAGTACAAATCCGGTTGTACTTAGTATTTGTATATTGAAGAGCCGCATCATATGACATTTTAGCCACGGCTTCCATGGTCATCGAAGTTTCTGCTCCTTCTGGAACAGATTCCATCACTTCTACCCGAGACAAGTTAACTACCGGCTTATCTTTATTTAATTTAGTATCTTCAATTCTCATCCCCTCTGTTTCAGTGTTAAGAGTCCAAGCATACGCATTACCTGAGGTTTTACCAACACCCGCATAACCACCTACTTCACCTGGAAAGTACACTGCTGTTAAATTTTTAGCTTTTTCAAAACCAGTTGTTTTTCTCCAACCATCAGCATCATAATCACCAGGTTTATAAGCAGAAGTACGACAATCATACGTAGTACCGTAGTCATTACCAACTTCATAACCATGCTTATACCCTACCCGGAAACCTTCGTTGTAATATTGGTTTCCAACATTACCTGAACCGCGAGGAGTGTCATTGTATTTTGGGAAAAAGACATCACCATCCTTAATTCCGTAAAAAATACCTTCTTTAAAGCCAGCGTCGTAATTTTTACCTTTTGATTTATAAACCGTACGTGTTGAATCTAAACAATTTATTGAACGAGCCCCATCGGTTTTAGGGATAAATTGATACATTCCCGTACCTGTTGGTTCAAAATATTTTGCAGCACCAATAAATCCTTCTAACACCATTCCTTCTGGAGCTGGGAAAGGTCCAGTGTAATTAGCACCAGTGAAATTTTTAGTAGAATCAGTAGAATCAGCTGGTGGAACAGTGGTGGTGTTACTTGGCACAGTGTTTACTGGGGCAGTAACTGGAGGCACAGTGGTTGGTACAACCCCTTCAGTTACCGTCACTTCAGCCATAATTGGATCAGCTGCAATATCAGTGGCTTTTACGGTGTTACCCGAAATAGTCAATTTGGCAAAAACTTTAGCTGGTAAAATTAATACTTTACCTGACAAAACTGGACGTAAGCGTCCTTCTACTTTAGCTAATTGACCATCAGTTACATAGTACACTTGTGGTTTGCCAGTTTGACGAACCAAAACACCATCGTGCAAACTAGTTACGGTAAGAGCTTCACCCACAGTAAATTCTTGGAATTTAGCCACTGGCACTGTGCGCACTAGAGCACGCCAGTTTAAGCCGTACCACTGTTTGGCGGCAGCAACATCGAGTGGATGTACAGTCATGTTTTTACCAACTGCGTACACTGTTGGTTCACCAGCTTTTTTTACCAAACGAGAACCTGGACGGTAATTAACCACTCCGACCACAGGATAGTCCTGAACACAATCCAATCTAACAGTCATTGGAGTACGATCCCATGTTTGTACGGCTACCAAATCAACAAATTCATAGCGTTGATTGTCTTTTACCAACCAATACGAACTTTTCACTTTAACTACTTTACCAGCGACATCAGGGCAGGTGGCGGTAGCACCCAAGGCTTGACTAGGCATTACGGCACCAGCCATCATAGCGACCACAGCCGCCACAATCCACGTTTGAAAACGAAATGTTTTCATAATTTCTCTCAAAGAAAATGAATAAAAGTAATTACATTGTAGCAGTTTTTAAAATTAATAGAAAATACCTGTGTATAATTATCTCTAAAATTAAAAACACCCCGGTTGAAACGGAGTGTTTTTAATTTTTGTAACTAACGAAACCTTATTTCTTCCCAGCCACGATATCAGCTTCAATGTTTTTTGGACATTCAGCGTAGTGGTGGAATTCCATAGCATAGGCTGCCCGACCTTGTGACATTGAACGTAAGGCCGTAGCGTAACCAAACATACTGGATAATGGAACCATAGCGCGAACAATTTTCGCATTACCACGGTCAGTCATTTCTTGGATTTGGCCGCGTTTAGCAGACAAATCACCGATTACATCACCCATGTATTCTTCAGGAGTAGTTACTTCTACTGACATGATTGGTTCCAAAATAACTGGGTGGGCTTTTTTACAAGCTTCTTGGAAAGCCAAGGATCCAGCCAATTTAAAGGCCAATTCAGATGAGTCAACTTCGTGGTAACTACCATCAAATACCGTCGCTTTAATGTCTACCAATGGGTAACCAGCCACAATACCACGGTCTAAGGATTCTTTAATACCTTTTTGGATGGCTGGGATATATTCACGAGGAATCGTACCACCTTTAACTTCATCCACAAATTCAAAGCCCTTACCTTCTTCTTGTGGTTCAATGCGCACCCAACAGTGACCGTATTGACCCTTACCACCTGATTGTTTAACATGCTTACCTTCTGCTTCAGCACTTTGACGAACTGTTTCTTTATATGCAACTTGTGGTGCACCAACATTGGCTTCTACACCAAATTCACGTTTCATCCGATCCACAATAATTTCCAAGTGCAATTCTCCCATACCAGAGATAATGGTTTGGAGTGTTTCTTCATCAGTATGAATGCGGAAGGTTGGATCTTCTTCAGCCAATTTTTGCATGGCCATGCCCATTTTTTCTTGGTCAACTTTAGTTTTTGGTTCAATGGCAATGTGAATAACTGGATCTGGGAAGGTAATATTTTCCAACATTACTTCGCGCTTTTCATCACAAATAGTGTCACCGGTAATGGTATTTTTCAAACCAATCGCGGCCGCAATTTCACCAGCGTACACCTCGCTTACATCTTCACGAGAGTTGGCGTGCATACGCACTAACCGACCAACGCGTTCTTTGGCACCAGTTCGGGTATTAATAACATATGAACCAGCGGTCAAAATACCTGAATATACGCGGAAGAAAGCGAGTTTACCCACAAATGGATCAGTCGCAATTTTGAAAGCCAAACCCACAAATGGTTCAGAATCAACTGGCAACACTTCAATCTTTTTTTCAGGATCACTTGGGTCAGTGGCCACGATCGCTTTAACATTTGACGGTGATGGTAAGTAGTAAGTAACGGCATCCAACATTAATTGAACACCTTTGTTACCCAACGCTGAACCACACATTACTGGGTAGATTTCGTCTTTTAAAACCAACGTACGAATCGCACTGCGAATTTCTTCTACAGTAAAAGCTTCACCATTTAAGTATTTGTTCATCAATTCATCACTGGCTTCAGCTACTTTTTCTACCAATTCAGTGCGGTATTGTTTAACTTGATCTACTAAATCAGCGGGAATTTCAAAGGCGGTGATATTCATACCATGATCACCTTCAAACTTGTACGCTTTTTCTTCAACCAAATCAATAATCGCGGAAAATTGACCTTCAGCTCCAATTGGTAATTGGATAGCCACGGCTTTTTTATTTAAGCGATCTTTAATTGATTTTAAAGTCATGAAAAAGTCAGCGCCCAATTTATCCATTTTGTTTACAAAACAAATCCGAGGCACGCGGTACTTATCTGCTTGACGCCACACCGTTTCTGATTGTGGTTCTACACCTTGTGAGGAGTCAAATAACGCTACAGCACCATCAAGAACACGCAATGAGCGCTCAACTTCTACTGTAAAATCCACATGTCCTGGCGTATCAATAATGTTAATGCGGTGATCTTTCCAAAAACAAGTAGTCGCGGCTGAGGTAATGGTAATACCGCGTTCTTTTTCTTGTTCCATCCAGTCCATTTCGGCCGCACCTTCGTGCACTTCACCAATTTTATGTTTTTTACCAGTGTAAAAAAGCACGCGTTCTGTCGTAGTAGTTTTACCAGCATCAATATGGGCCATGATCCCAATATTACGGGTTTTTTCCAGAGAATATTCTCGGGGCATACAAAAGAAATTATTGATTATTTAAAGCAAATAATTTTGAATGTAGACCAAGGCGGCAGCGAGCACCGTAGTGAGACTTAGCAGCACTAAGTCGAACGAGGAGCAGAGCGACAACGCAGGTATACGTCAAAATTTTTGCTTTAACGGTTAAAGCGAGCGAAGTGAGCGAAGGCTTTGTTCGCTTCGGCCATACGGTGCACATCTTCTTTCTTCTTCATTGCACCACCAAGACCTTCAAGCGCATCCATGAATTCAGCTGTTAATTTTTCTTCCATACTTCGACCCTTACGAGTACGAGCAGCCGTAATTAACCAGCGGAACGCGAGGGCATTTTGACGACCACCAGATACTGGAGTTGGTACTTGGTAGTTTGCACCACCAACACGGCGAGAACGAACCTCAACTTGAGGACGAACAGATTCCATGATTTTTTCAAATAATTCCAAAGCATTAGCTTGTTTTTTTTCAGCTACTAATTCTAAAGTCCGGTATACAATTGCTTGAGCAGTGGTTTTTTTACCACCAATCATTAAAAAGTTGGTGAATTTGGCCACCAATTCACTGTGGTATTTAGGATCGGCCAAGATGGTACGTTTTGGGGTTGATTTTCCACGTGACATATTATTTCAATTATTTCTTGGCCTTAGCCTTTTTCGCACCGTAAAGTGAACGGCTGCGTTTGCGGTTAGCAACACCTTGGGTATCGTACACACCACGAACAATATGGTAACGAACACCAGGTAAATCTTTTACCTTACCACCACGAATCAAGACGATTGAGTGTTCTTGTAAGTTGTGTCCTTCACCAGGAATATAAGCAATGATTTCACTACCATTTGAAAGACGAACCTTAGCTACTTTACGTAACGCCGAGTTAGGTTTCTTAGGAGTGGTTGTATATACTTTGGTACATACTCCCCGTTTAAATGGAGCGCCGCGACGCAATTCAGTGCGCACACGGTGCAATGAATCGTAGGTGAACTGCAAAGCCGGAGACTTTGACTTACGCTTAAGCGGGGTTCGACCCTTGCGCAAGATTTGGTTCATTGTAGGCATAGCCACTTTGACTGTAACTAAATTAAATAAAAATCCCGCTAGAAAAGCGGGGTTCGGAGATAACTCAACGAGTTTTTTCCGAACGGTTCAGACTCAACGAGCCGAACTTCTCCCGACTTGGTCGGGATACTCCGTTCTAGGTTCTTAGGCCAAAGGCGTAAGATGTGGAGAGTGTACCTGAGGGTTGATTATTTGTCAACACCCCAATTAGGTAATCAAATGATAGAGCCACTGAATAATTGGCGATAAAACCTGCGCCCCAAAGAAAATAAAAATTAACAAAAATACTAACCCGTAGCGTTCAAAAAGTTCTAAAATTTGACTAGAGCGGGCTGGCCATAACGCGGCTAATAATTTTGAGCCATCCAAAGGTGGAATGGGAACCAGGTTAAAAACCATCAGGCCAAGGTTAGCAAAAATAATCACCTGAAAAAACGAAAGCATAGTCACTGACACCGGGACCACTTTAGACGCAATCGCAAAAGTGACGGCTAAGGCAAAGTTGGCCAAAGGACCAGCCAGACCCACCAAAGCTGGACCCCATTTTTGATTTTTTAAGTTATACGGGTTATAAGGAACAGGCTTAGCATAGGCAAATAAAAATCCACCACCCGAGGCCAGTGATAGTAAAATTGGCAAAATAATCGTACCAAACAGGTCAATATGCGAACGAGGATTGAGGGTTAAACGCCCAGCATACCGCGCTGTTGGGTCACCCAATTGATCAGCGGTCCACCCGTGCATGTACTCATGAAAAATGGCCGAAGGGACAATTACTAAAAAGTAGAGAATGATATTAAAGAAGTCCATAAAATAGTGCTCTTGACATAATATATAATATACCCTATAATCAGCCCACTTACAAGTATTTCTTTGATTTAAATATTATGTCCCGCACCTGCGACCTGTGCTTCAAAAAATCACAAAAATCAGCTACCCGAAGTCACTCTAACATCAAGACTTTGCGTCGTCAAAAAATTAATGTGCAAAAAGTTAATGGGTTAGTACTCTGTACTCGCTGCATTAAAACCATTAGTCGTACACCTCGCACTGCTTTAGAAAAACAAGGTGCTCGAGTACAAAAAAGCAAACTCGTTAAACAAGCCGCCTAAATTTCTGTAAAATTAAAAGCCCCCTCTAACGTTAGAGGGGGCTTTTTTTATTGGTCGGACTGGCGGGACTCGAACCCGCGGCCTCATGCACCCCATGCATACGCGCTACCAACTGCGCTACAGCCCGTTTATACTAAGCATTAGTCTACTACATAAATAGGAAAATTTCTATTGACAAAATGATCATCTCGTGGTATGTTCTCGCGTTGCTCTTTTTATCTAAATTAAGCGATTTTTTGGTAATTTTCTACCTTCTTTAGGTGAAAGGCATTTTTTTGCTTTTTAGGTAAGGGAGGTGGAAAGTTCCACTAATTCCTAGGATTCCCGAGCCAGAGCTTCGGCTAAGGCTCAAAGTCGTACAATCCCCCCCAGTGGCACTCAAAAGGAGAAGCCATGCGTCACCACGGTTTCCGTTCC
>DALYDF010000043.1:1627-7253 GCA_031973355.1 Candidatus Magasanikiibacteriota bacterium | reverse complement strand
TCGCGTTGGTGATATGCGTTTTACCAAAGCTAATATGGAAAAGTCTAAAGAATTATTAGGCTGGGAACCACAAATTACTTTACCTGATGGTATTGCGGCTTTAAAAAAAGAATTGGGTGTAACCTAAATTTAAAATGAGTAAAATAAAAAACCTGGCATTAGGCCGGGTTTTTTATTTACCATTATTTCGAAAAACTTCGGAACAATGGATTGTGGCAGTTCCTTAACTGCCACGAATGCATGAAGGTGGCATTCGTTTGGCCTCAACCACAGTGTGGGAGGTCGGGATTAGATGGTGGGGTGACGAAGTTGATCGTGGAGGCGTGCGGCAGCGGCGCGGATCTGGTGCGAGAGTGGTTTAGCCTCGATACCGACTTCTTCGTCGAGTTCGTCGGACAGGCCGCAGAGTACCTGTCTCCACTCGCTGCGTGGCAGTGTCGCAATCTCAACCGTGGCCTGGCTGAGCTTGGCTCGAACATCGCGCCGGTGGTACGCCCCCGAGTGCCACATAGCTGCGGCCTGGAACACAAGCAGGAGCGTGCGCGCCTCCTCATGAATGGTGTCAGTGTTTTGACGAGCCCAGCCAGCCAGACTAGCCAGGCGCTCGAGTCGACTGCTTTCTTTGAGTTGCTGGTAGAGGCACCACAGCGCTTCCAGGAGAGTCCAGGGCTCTCTGGTCACCAGCGGCAGGGTAGTCAGGTGAGTCAGGAAAGAGACGATTCTCTGGTTCGAATAACTGGCATCCACAGGACACCTCCTGAGGTAAAGAGAGGGGGCAAGAAGAACAGCGTCAAGAGTGTAGGGTGTTCGAGCCTAAAACATAAACAGCCATTCTAGGGCGAACGGCTGATTTTAATCGAGAGTTTTAAAAATGTCAAGTCAGGGGTAGGGTTATTGCCCCATCATGCGCAGTACCACATTAATGGTGCGCAGAACAATAACCAAGTCCAAAAGTGCGGACCGATTTTTAATGTAGTATAAATCGTACTGGAGTTTTTGAATTGCTTCATCAATTGTGCCAGCATAATGTTGGTTAATGGCGGCCCAGCCAGTAATACCAGGCTTAACCAACAGGCGCAAATGATAATAGGGCATTGCGGTTTCTAATTTAGCAAAAATTTCTGGTCGTTCAGGTCGTGGACCGATTAATGAAATATCACCGCGCAATAAGTTCCAAAATTGCGGTAATTCATCTAACCTGGTTTTGCGTAAAAATGTACCAACTTTAGTAATTCGATCATCATTTTTTTGCGCAAATACGGCTCCTTCAGTTTCCGCACTACCGTCAGCGGCGAGCGCGTACATGGTGCGAAATTTTTGAATCGTAAAAGTGGTGCTGCGCCACCCCATTCGTTTTTGTTTAAATAAAATTGGCCCCTTTGAATTAGTTTTAATAGCCAGGGCAATAAATGGAAAAAGAGTGATAAACAATATTCCCATTCCAATTCCCACTGCGTAATCTAAAACTCGACGAACACTATCGTACAGCTGTTGATCGCGATTAACTAAATTACTAATAAACCACCCATCAGAATAGCTAGCGGCTGGAACCCGACCAGTTATAGTTTCGTAAAAGGTAGAAAATTCCATGATTCGTACTGGCCAAAATAATAGTTCGTATAATTCCCGAACAGTATCAGGGTGATTAGAAAAACCCGGGGCAGGAATTACGGTGTGGGCCTTGTGAGTAGTAATTGCTGCACGCAAAGTGCTGATTGTACTATATACCGAAATTTCTTTAGGAATTACCGCTGCTTTCGAAGCACGGTCTGGGTCAAATAAAGCAGTTACGCTGTAACCTTTATCCGGATTGTTTTTTAATAATTCAATTACCTCTGCAGTTTCTGGTGTATAGCCAATTAAAATAATTCGAGTGTGAAGTGGTACTAACGCTAAAATATTACTAGAAAATTGTCGCCAGAGTGTGGCCAAACCGTACCCAAGAATAACGGTTAATACCAGGACTGTTTTTGGTGTGGCCGATGAGGTGGTATTAAATAGATAAAAGGTAATCACACTCATAACCAGCGACATGGTGCCGGCCTGTGTGAGAAGGCGATACTTGTCAGCCGTATTAATTTTTCCTAAATCGTATAAACCATTGATGTAATTACTTACGGTCCAGACCACAATTAACATCCACAATAACGGGAGGTGAATGGCAATTTGCGTAATGCTTGGCCACCCTAATTGTCGTAAGGCTAAGCTCAAAAAAAGAGCCAAAACTAGCCCAATGGTGTCGCCAGACCATAAAATTAATTGTTTGGCTCGGTATTTAAAATTCATATTGCGAGGGGGGTGAAAATTATGCTATACTGCGAACACTAAGTACAGTGATAATTTAATCATATTTTAGCGAAAAAATCAAGATGTTTCACTCTATTATGCTAAAAAAACTAGGAATGCTTGTCCTGACGGTAATATTCATTTTGCAGCCGGTTTTGGCGTGGGGTAAAACCAGCAATGACCCCTATGCCTACCAATTAGCGTATGAACAGGCCGGTGTATACCGGGCTTGGGATTATGGTGTGGGTTCAAACAAAGTGGTGGTAGCCATTATTGATAACGGCTTTGATACGTTTCACCCGGATTTATTTCCTAATATTTGGCGCAACAGTAAAGAAGTTGAAGATAATGGAATTGATGATGATAATAATGGTTACATTGATGATATCTATGGGTGGAATTTTTTAGATAATACTAATGATCCTCGACCTGTAGTAACTGACCTAAGTGAATATGAAAAAGGCGAAGGCGTGTTTAGTCATGCGAGCATCGTGGCGGGAATTATTGGTGCAGTGGGAAATAATGGTCGTGATGGGGCAGGTTTAAATTGGCAGGTTAAATTAATGAATTTAAAAGTGTTAGGAAATAATGGGAGTGGTCGGTTATATCCATTGGGACACGCGGTGCGTTATGCGGTTGATAATGGTGCTGATGTGATCAATATTAGTATGGTGGGGGACTATGATTCAGATTTGGATGAAGCCCTACAATACGCATATAAAAATGGAGTCGCTGTAGTGGCCGCCATGGGAAATTATAATGGAAATTTAAATCTCGACCCACTGTATCCTGTGTGTAATGATAATGGAGCAATTACACCGCGGATTTTGGGGGTAAGTGCCACTAATCCAGAACGAAAATTAGCCCAATTCTCTAACAGCGGCTCAAATTGTGTTGATATTACGGCACCAGGAGTGAATATTGGTTCAACCGTGCGTTACTCACCGCAAGATGGATTAGCTACTAGTTATGAAGCTGGGTGGCAAGGCACTTCGTTTGCTGCTCCGTTTGTGGCTGGAGCCGCTGCCTTAATAAAAAGTAAACGCATTGATTGGAAAGCGCCACAAATTTATGATGCCTTATTAAAAACAGTTCACCATACGCCAGCTATCGATGAACAAGCCTATGCTCAGGCATATGGAAAAGGTATGTTACAAGTCCATCGCGCCCTGGCTTATGCTGATGGGTTGGCATTACCACCAACCATGTTTGAAACGACTGCGTATATTCCACCAGTATTACCAACTGATGCGCCAGTAATTACCGCGCCGCACGCCAAAACTTTTGTGGCGATTAGTGTGGCCGGAAAAATGCGTGATGCCTATAATGATTCATTTGAATTAGGTGGAGCGTACGAGCGACCAGAAGCAATGAACATTGAAAGTGCCGCCGTGTATGGGACTGGTGCGGAACAAAAAATTGTGACAGTGTCGGTTGGTGAAAAAAATAATCGAATTGTTTCGGTATATAATAATAAATGGCAATTACAAACTTCTTGGAATTCAGGAATAGTTGTACCGGTAAATGTGGCCGTAGGTATGCGCACATCTGACACAATTATTGCCCTCGCCCCAAGTGGTAAAAATTCTTTGTTATACAAATTATTTGATGAGAATGGTTCACAATTACAAATTGTTAACGCTGCGCAAACACATCAAGGTGCGCGCGTAGCGATTTTTGCCGGAAAAGTACATACTGTATTTACGAGTAATAACCAAACCATGTTTAGAGTTGATACTGAAATGGGAGTGTCAGAAAAAGAATTTATAGTGACTGGTTTAGGAGCAAATCCCTATGTGGCGATTGGAGACGTGACGGCTGACAAGGTCACTGATTTTGTGGTTGGCTCTGGTCCAGGAATGGGTGATATGGTGCGAGTATATAATCAAGAGGGAATTGAACAGCGATCGTTTTCACCGTTTGGTGATGGTCGAACTAGTGGTGTGCAAGTAGTAATTGTTGATGCCAACAATGATGGTTCTAAAGATTTATTAACCTATTCGGCCAATACGAGTGGTTCTATTCGCGCGTGGACACCAAAAGCTAAGTCGGCCGGTGAATGGGACGCGCCTTTTACTGGCTCATTCTTCCTTTTACCTCGTTAATTTTATGTCAACCACTTCGGTGCCAATTTTTGAAAAAAAGAACGTCTTGGTTACGGGCGGAGCTGGATTTATTGGTTCACATTTGTGCGAACGATTATTACGAGAAGCGAAAGTAATTTGTATTGATGATTTTTCTAATTCAAATTTGCGTAATATTGAACATTTGTTGCAATATCCAGATTTTGAATTTATAAAATTTGATGTTAATCAGCCGTTGGATCTGGACCTGTTTCCCGAACTTGATAAATTTCGTGTTAAATTTCAAGGTATTCAAGAAATTTATCATTTAGCTTGTCCAACCAGTCCGAAAAATTTTGAAAATTTAAAAATTCATTCCTTGTGGGCCAATTCACGGGCGATGCTTTCTACCCTCGATTTAGCCGTTAAATATCGGGCGAAATATACGTTTGCGTCGAGCTCAGTAGTCTATGGTGATGCCACCGATGAACATAATTATTTTACTGAAGATGATGAAGCACAAAAATTAAAACATTTGTCACCGCGTGGCTGTTATGATGAAGGAAAACGCTTCGCTGAAACTTGTTTAGAAACGTATCGGCAAGTGTATAATATCGATGCCAAAATTGCGCGCGTCTTTACCACTTATGGACCGCGAATGAAATTGCGCGATGGATTATTGGTGCCAGATTTTATTTTAAATGCGATTGAGGGTAAAGACCTGGTTATTTACGGTGATGAAAAATTAGAACAATCATTGTGTTATGTAAATGATTTGGTAGATGGATTAGTGCGCGTAATGGCCGCTCCACCAACCACTAGAATTGTTAATTTGGGTTCTGACGTTGTCTTAAAAATGATTGATGTTGCTCAATTAATTATTCAACTGACCCGATCGTCTTCACGAATTGTGTTTGAACCACCGTTGGTTTTTTTGACGCGTAAAGGAATTCCGGATTTAACGCGCGCTAAAGAAGAATTGGGTTGGTTGCCCTTAGTGCGTTTAGAAGATGGTTTGCAGCGCACCATTGATTATACGGTTGCCAATAAAGAAGCAATGTTGTAAGGTGTCTACCTATGATTCTGGCCATTGTTCCTGCGTTTAATGAAAGTAAAACAATCCGAGCCGTAGTTCAGGGCCTTTTGCCTATGGTAAATCAAGTGGTGGTAATTGACGACGGATCTCACGATACCACTGCAACTGAAGCTGAAGCGGCTGGTGCCAAGGTTTTGCGTCACGAGGTAAATCGTGGTCAAGGGGCGGCTTTGGAAACTGG
>DALYDF010000043.1:0-1617 GCA_031973355.1 Candidatus Magasanikiibacteriota bacterium | reverse complement strand
TTTGATGCTGATGGTCAGCTGGATCCCGCGGATATTGCTCGCGGAATTACTTTAATGCATGAAAAAAACGCTGATATTATTTTAGGCTCGCGTTTTTTAGAAAAAAAATCTAATCTACCGTGGTTTAAAAAAAATATTATTTTACCAATTGGTCGGTTTGTTGATCGATTTTTTGGTGGTGTGCGTTTAACTGATGCCCACAATGGTTTCCGAATTTTAAATAGCCGTGCGTTGGCGGTGGTGCAGCTTGAGCAAAATCGCATGGCCCATGCTACGGAAATTCCGCAACTTATTCGTCGACACAAGTTAGTATATGCCGAATTACCCATTACCGTGTCGTACCGCGAGTTTGGTCAAGGTGTGAGTGGGGGATTAAAAATAATCCGCGATTTAATTATGAATAAAATTGTGTAATATGGTGGTGTTTAAAATAATTTTTACAATATTTGCAGTTTCTGGCGCCTGGTTAGTGTGGCAACGACGACGCGATGGTGTATTGAGTTGGCGTGGTACTTTTTGGTGGTTATTAATTTGGGTCGCCATGCTGGTTATGGCCTGGTATCCCAATGGTGCCCAAGTAGCCGCGGATATTTTGGGAATTGGTCGAGGAGTGGATTTAGCGATTTACTTGGCTTTGGCTTTTTTACTGCTGACTATTTTTCGACTCTCAATTAAAATTGAATTGTTACAGCGAGATATTACCAAAGTGGTGCGACATAATGCTTTGGACAATAAAAAAGATTTATGACCGCTACTGCTAAAAGCGGTATAGCCATGATTTTTTTGAGCGCTATCACGGTTGGTTTGTTTCCAGTTCTTGTCCACATTCAAGTTCAGTCAATTCCTCCGTTAGCGTTAGCTTTTGTTACTCATTTGTGTGCGTTTGTTGGCGCACTGGCCTATGGTTTATATGAAGGATCTTTGGCTGAACTTTGGAATAAAAAATATCTCGCCACTCTTAGTCTCATCGCTATTACAATTATTGTTATTCCACTCAGTTTATTTTATGTTGGTGCAAGTTTGACTTCGGGGATAAATACTTCGGCATTGACATTATCAGAAATTGTTTTTACGGTTTTGTTTGCGCAATTTTGGGGAGAACAACTTACTAAGAATAAGGTATTGGGTGCTGTCGCTATTCTATCTGGTGCCATCCTTCTTTTATATCAGCCAGGTGGAACTTGGAGAATGGGTGATTTTATAATTTTATTCAGTACTATCACTTATCCAATCGGAAATTTTTTGCAGAAAAAAATGCTCAAACAAATTTCACCAGCCAGTTTGTTGGTCGGGCGTTTGGCTTTGGCAGTGCCAATTTTAGGAGTAATGTACTTGCTTAGCAATGAAGCAGTTCAGTGGGGTTTGGTTTGGCAAAATCATTGGATTATGATTTTGGTAATTGGTTTAGTTAATACGGTCATTGGCAAAATTCTCTGGTTTAAGGGATTGAAAACTATTGATGTTACCACTGGTGTTTCTTTGGTTATGACTTTTCCATTATACAGTGTATTATTTTTGTGGCTCTCAGGTACTGAAACAATTTCAATGAAACAATTATTAGGAATTGGTATAATGCTAGTTGGAGTCTATTATGCACTTCGGCTTACCACTAAAAAA
>DALYDF010000042.1:5826-8137 GCA_031973355.1 Candidatus Magasanikiibacteriota bacterium | reverse complement strand
AAGACTACTCCTTGGATCAGGTGCAAGCCTTTTACCAAGAAGTGGAGTGGCCGCGTCTGGAAACCATGGGTTTTGCCCAAAAAAGTGATGTGCTGAGCAATCAAAACATCGCTGAACTGCTAACCCGTCACCCGTGTCAAATGGCGTTTGGACTTTTTACCTACTGCTTCGCGCACGGTAACGGAGCCATTCGCCAGGCACGAAACGAAATGGGCTATGAACTTGGTCCAGAAGTGGACCAGGGTTTCTTTGTCCAGGTGACTGGCCAACCGCGCTGCAGTATTGTGCATGATGCGTTGACGTATCGTCTTAAAGGTATTCCGATGGCGGATTACCAACGCATTGTGGCTGGGTACCTGCAAAAGATTGAAGAAGATATTGGGTTGGCCAACTACCCAGAAATTCTTCTCTACGAGCAGGATCCAACACCAGAATTTCTGGCACAGTACTTCGAACCCAAAACCGTCTATCGTTATATGGAGGTGTACGCCACATTCAGATCCAATCTGGTTAAGCTCGAAGAAGAATTCAGTCACTACTGTCATACGGAATTTATTCCAGAGTGGCAAAAACTCATGGAAAAGTTTCGGGCAACAAACGTGCCAGAAACTGTTCCTGAACTGGTGGCAGAATACACGGAGTTGGTGGAATTGCTCCGAAGCAAGATCTGTCCAAACTTCGTGAAAGCAGCCAGGCTCGGATTCTACGCGTATGCGCGATTGGTGCGACTGATTTCTCACCTTAAAAAGTGTGGCCGAAAAGAGGCCGATGAATGGGTGGGTGATATCACCAACGGCATTCCCGCAGATCAGAATCCCAACCTGCTCTTCTCGGTTGAACTTGACCAGATGCGAACTGGAAAGAAAAAACTAGAAGAAATCGTCAGTGAGTACGGACATCTGGGCCCGCATGAGCTGGAAATCTCGGTGCCCCGCTATGCGGATAAACCGAATTGCCTGCAAATTATGGCGGAAGGTGTTGGGGTTGAGGTGCAACAAAAGGAAAAGCTTTGCGCCAAAAGTAATGCACTGGTTGCTGAACTGGTGAATACTTGCGGTGTAGAATGTCCTGAGTTGAACCGCGAAATCCAGGTAGCTCGAACCTACCTGCCCCTGCGTGAAGTACTCAAGTTCGAATACCTCAAGGTCTACGCTCGTCTGCGTCAGATTGCTGTGGCTCTGGGAGAAAAACTGGGATTCAAAGAGAATCTTATTTTTCACCTGGATCCGCGAGAAGTTATGAATCTCGCGGAGGTGGATTTTTTGGCTGGTCTGGCCAAGAATCGATCCACGCTTAAGAAAATCTACGAGCAGATAAAAGGCCTGCCCGACGCCTTCCCCCTCACAGAAAAAGGAGTGATTACGATTTCATCTGCGGTCACGACAGATGGTAGTAATCTGCGCGGCATTAGTGTGACCAAGACGACAATGGAGGGTATCGTAGTGGTAGTTCACGATCCTTTTGATAGGGAAGTGATCTCGCTACTTAAACCTGGCGTCGTTCTGGTTACTCAAACTACTGATCCGGCGTGGTCACCCTTCTTAGCCAAGATTAGTCCTGGAGGCGGACTGATCACTGAAGTCGGTGGTGCGCTGGCTCATGGCGCAATCTATGCTCGTGAAATGGGAATTGCTGCGGTGCTGGCTGTTCCAAACGTGACTCAAATTCTCAAAACTGGGATGAGAGTGCGCGTGAATGATCCGTCTGGCACAGTGGTGATTCTCCCTCCTTAACTCACCTATGGGCCGGGCAGTGTAACAACTGCCTGGCCACCCCATCTATATGAATTATTTTTTTAAGCGACATGGCAAACTAGATTTACCTTACCAAGATCATGATCATATGCCGCCAGAAATTTTACAGGCACTAGGCAACAAAACACTGAGTCCGGGAATTGATCGAAATTTTATTAACAATTTTTTTTCTGATGAAAAAATAGAACCGTTACTAGAGTGTGCTAAAATTTTTACGAGTCCAATTCACCGCTGTCAGGAAACAGCCGTTTTTTTATCTGAAAAAATTTTTCAAAAAACTGGTAAAAAAATATCGATTATTATTGATGAAAATTTGCGTGAAGTAGATTTTAATTTAGAAAAAATAAAACAAAAGAATAATTCTTCGGTACAATCTATTTTTGATGTAAATGCTTTGGTATTAGAGGCAATTTTTTTAGGTGAACAGGCTGAGTCATTGTCTGTTTGTCATCAGCGGTTACAGACTTTTTTTACGAGTAGCATTTTTTTACAAAATCAATCAAGCATAATTATTAGCCATGATTTTATTATGCGAATTATTGAATTATTTTTTACTA
>DALYDF010000042.1:4783-5797 GCA_031973355.1 Candidatus Magasanikiibacteriota bacterium | reverse complement strand
GTGTTTCAGAAATTACTTTGTCAGATTTGTTAACTACACAGCGCAATGATTATTTATGCGGCTTTCAGGTTAGTAAAAACGGTTTGACCTATTGAGAGTAATGAAATATAGTATAGTAAATAGTTACTATATGAAAAAAACAATCGTCGTAGTCAGTTTATTGCTATTGGGTTTTGGGTGTACGCCTGATCAGCGGCTGACTGATGGTGTTAATTCCACTGAAGATTCACAATTGACAGTGGTAAAAAAAGATGTTGAAAATACAGAAGCATCAAATTCCGAAGTAAAACCCCCTGAAACTGCACCAAAAAAATTGGCCGTTAAACGCTCATTTACTTTGGAGGAAATTGAAGCGAAGGGGGGACTCAAAAATTGGTTCCGTGATTTAGCCCGCGCCAATGTGGCTGGTACCAAAACTTTGGTGCGTGTGCCTATAAATCGCGTATTTGGTTTTGGATGTGAAACGCCCACCAGCTATTGTGTATCAACTGAAACGACAGGCTGTTTTGGTCCGTTTGTTGATTTGCTTGGCGATACGGCCGTTATTGATAAAACTACCAAAACCTGTCACGATGTTTGCGATTCAATTAGCGAAGATACTGCAGAAAGGGCTCCAGTCTGTTCACAAGAATTTAGAAATAATCAGTGCTCCACTTTGTGGGAAGTAGAAGGGTATGTGGTGGCTGCAAATCGGTTACCTGAAGCCAAAGACGATGGTACTCCAGGTACTTGTGCTGATGGTGAATTAGCCTATGATTTTGAGGTGACGCGGGTGATTCAAAAAATTGATGGTGGTTATAGCGAGGATTTCCAGTTTTACGAATACAAGTAATGATATTGTCTAGTTGACTTTACATTATTTTTTTGGTAGAATACGGTAAATATGAACGAAATTATTAAAAATAAAGTTCAAGATTTACGGCTTAAAAGTGGTACTACTCAAGAAGACTTTGCCGAAGCAGTGGGGGTCACTCGCCAGACCGTAAGCGCCATTGAAAAGGGGAATTATACTCC
>DALYDF010000042.1:3963-4773 GCA_031973355.1 Candidatus Magasanikiibacteriota bacterium | reverse complement strand
AGTATTGGTTAGCGAAATTAGTTTGTCGGTACTACTTCTGGCTTTGGTAAGTCTTTGTTTGGAACCAGTGCAGGCAGTGTGGATGCCCACCATGATGGCTAATTTAGTTTTGTTATTGGTAATTGTAGCGTTTATAGCGTTTGCGGTGTTTGTGTGGAAAGAAAAGGTGCTTGATGAGCGCGCGCAGTTGCACCGCTTAACCGCTGACCGGTTTGGTTTTTTGGCGGGTAGTGGAGTGTTGGTACTGGGGGTATTGTGGCAAACCTGGCATCATGCCTCAATTGATTGGCTACTCGGCGCGTTAGTGGTAATGGTACTCAGTAAATTGGCCGCGCTCTTGTACCAAGAAATTCACGGTTAAAATAAGTTATCCCCAAAAACTATGTAAAGCCTACTTTACATAGTTTTTTTATTTAGGTATCATAGAATTATTAATAATAATTTTGTTAAATCGTATGAACAAATATTTAGTTACTGGGGTCATTACTATGGGTGCGGTGGTGTTAGTTGGGGCTGGTTGTGTGCCAGCGGAAAAAAAGATGATGGAAGATACTAAAGTAGTGCCAGAAAATACGATGATGGAAAAAGACGCGATGGTGCCGGTGGAAATGAAAAAGGATGAAATGGTAAAAAACGAAATGATGAAAGATGATCAAAAAATGGCAGAAAAAGCGATGCAAAAAACAGCCGGGCAATATATCGTCTATGATGCCAGTAAATTAGCCTTGGCCGCGCAAGGTCCAGTAGTATTATTTTTTCACGCGCCGTGGTGCCCAAGTTGTAAAACCACAGACGCTGATATTATGGCTC
>DALYDF010000042.1:0-3953 GCA_031973355.1 Candidatus Magasanikiibacteriota bacterium | reverse complement strand
AAATTCCCGCCAATACTACAGTCTTAAAGGTAGATTACGACACCAATCCAGAACTTAAGAAAAAATATGGTGTTACCTATCAACACACGTTTGTGCAAGTAAATGCTGATGGTACAATGATTAAAAAGTGGAGTGGTAGTGCCAACCTCGCCGACATTGTTGCTCAAACTAAATAGTAACTATGTTTTTACTCTTGGTCTCGTTTATTGCTGGAGTGCTGACTGTCTTGGCGCCCTGTGTATTGCCGATTTTACCGGTAATTATTGGTGGTACACTGCAAAACGGGACCAAGCGTAATCCATATCTAATTACTGCAGCCTTAGCTGGCTCCATTGTTGTCTTTACTTTAATTTTAAAATTAAGTACAGCATTCATAAATATTCCCCAAAGTTTTTGGAGCTTAGTTTCAGGTGGAATAATTATTGTCTTTGGTTTAGCTAGTTTATTTCCCGCTCAATGGCAAAAATTGAGTTTTAAGTTGGGGTTTGGACGCAAGTCTGATGAATTGCTCCATGAATCAGCCCAAGTAAATTCGCGTTTTGGTGATGTGCTGCTTGGGGCGGCACTTGGTCCAGTGTTTTCCAGTTGCTCACCAACGTACTTTTTAATTCTCGCGACAGTTTTGCCAGCTAGTTTGTTGCTTGGTACGGTATATTTAATTGCTTACGCCTTTGGGCTCGCCGTGACTTTATTGGCCATCAGTTTACTTGGTCAAAAATTTATTGCACGCGCCAAATGGGCAGCCAATCCAGCTGGTTGGTTTCGCCGTTTACTAGGAATTATTTTTGTGGTGGTCGGAATTTTTATTCTTACGGGTGCTGACAAAAAAGTACAAACGTATTTGGTGGAAAAAGGCTATGGCACCATTGGTAATTTGGAAGAAAATTTAATTAGTAAATTATCTAAACCAGAAAATGCTTTGAATCTGTCTGGTGAGAATTTTCCACAGTATCAGGAAATTGCTGATCCGGCTGGTTATGTAAATTCTGAGCCATTTACCATTGGTCAATATATTGGTAAAAAAATTATCGTGCTCGATTTTATGACGTATTCGTGCATTAATTGTATTCGCACTTTCCCACACTTAAATGCCTGGCATGAAAAATACAAAGATCAGGGTTTGCAAATCATTGGTATTCATACCCCAGAATTTGCGTTTGAAAAAAAGATTGAAAATGTTCAACGCGAATTGGAACGCTATGGCATTACCTTTCCAGTGGTGTTAGATAATGAGTATGGTACGTGGCGGGCATATGGTAATAATTATTGGCCACGGAAATATATTATTAATCTGGACGGCCAAATTGTCTACGATCACATTGGCGAAGGTAATTACGAAGAAACAGAAGCCGAGATTCAAAAATGGCTCAAAACAATTCCGGGAAATACGGTATCGGTTGTTGAGTCAGCTGAAGTGCTCGAAGAAAAAAATATGGCCCAAAGTCCGGAAACATATTTGGGCAGCGAAAGAATGGAACGGTATTATCCATCTCGTTCACTCAAATCTCAGACTAAAACTTTTACTCTAGAAAATAATATTCCACTTAACACCTTTAGTTTAGGTGGGGAGTGGACCATAGAAAACGAAAAGATGATTGCTGGAAAAAATGCAGTTCTCAATTATCGTTTTAAAGCCAATAAAGTTTTTTTAGTAATGAGTCCTGGATCTAAACCAAGTACAAAAGTTATGATTAGGTTGGATAATAAAGATTTATATCAAACTGCCACCGAAGTTAATGGTGATGATTTGGCTTATGGTGAAGCCAAAGATGGGGCCGTTTTAGTAGACAGTGAACGGCTCTTTAATCTCATTGACTTGCGTGGTAACGCAGCTGATCATATTATTACTATTGAATTTGAATCTGGCACCGAAGCCTTTGCCTTTACTTTTGGTTAAAAAAAGAAATATGGAACTCAATCAACTAACCCCCGAAGAAGCCCGCGTAATTATTAACAAAGGTACCGAAGCCCCAGGAACAGGCGAGTACGATGATTTTTTTGTAGAAGGTACTTATACCTGCCGACAATGCAACGCGCCATTATATGAATCAAACGCGAAGTTTCACTCTGGTTGTGGTTGGCCAAGTTTTGACCAAGAAATTTCTGGCGCCGTAAAACGCACCACTGACAGTGATGGTATGCGTACAGAAATTACTTGTAATACTTGCGGCGGACATTTAGGGCATGTGTTTGAAGGTGAGAGAATGACAGCGAAAAATACGCGGCACTGTGTGAATTCAATTTCATTAAAATTTGTACCAAAAAAATAATATGGAAAAGATTGTGTTAGGTGGTGGTTGTTTTTGGTGTATTGAAGCGGTGTACCAAATGCTTGATGGGGTAATTAACGTTACTTCTGGCTATGCAGGTGGGACAGATGATAAGCCAAATTATTATTCTGTATCTAGTGAAAAAACTGGTCATGCCGAAGTAATTGAAGTGGAATTTGATCCGCAAGTTTTAAGTTTGGAAAATGTATTTGCCGTATTTTTTACGGCTCATGATCCAACCACGCGTAACCAACAGGGAGCGGACAAGGGGACACAGTATCGTTCGGTAATTTTGTATACGACCGCTGAACAAAAAACCGAGGCGGAAAAATTCATGAAAAAATTAACTGAAGAAAAAGTGTACGCCAGCCCATTGGTAACTGAACTGGAACCACTGCAAAAATTTTTTCCGGCTGAGGATTATCACCAAAATTATTACGAGCAAAACAAAGAGGTGAATCCGTATTGCCAAGTAGTGATTGACCCAAAAATTGCTAAAATTCGACAAAGTTTCGCCCATCTACTTAAAAATAAAGGCTAATTATAGCCAAAAAATTGCTCTATTGAGCCAAAACCATTGACAAAACCGCCAAAAAGGTCTATACTTCGGGGTCATCACCGTGCCTGCCAACACTGGCAAAGCACCCAGACTCGGATCCAGCGTCATATTTAAGTGGCCCTCGCGTTCGTCGGGTCACTTATTTTTTTATGACAGACACTCCTTTGAGTGCTAATGGTTTTGCTAGTTTAGGCGTAGCCGAAAAGCTCGTCGCTAGTTTAACTAAACACAACATCACTAAGCCAACGCCAATTCAGGCCGCGGCGATTGGTCCAGCCTTAGAAGGTGGGGACATTTTAGGTATTGCCCAAACCGGTACGGGTAAAACCTTGGCTTTTTCTTTGCCAATGTTACAACGCTTGGCTCGTGGCGGTCAGGGTTTGGTAGTTTTACCAACTCGTGAACTGGCTTTGCAAGTAGAAGAAACATTACATATGATTGGCCGCGATGCCAAAATTATTACGGTGGCGTTAATTGGTGGAGCTTCAATGTTCAAACAATTACAGCAATTGAAACGCACTCCACATGTGATGGTGGCGACACCTGGTCGGTTGATTGATCACATGCGTCAAAATCAAAAATTATTAAAAAATGTTAAAATCGCGGTGCTCGATGAAGCTGATCGGATGTTTGATATTGGATTTGCGCCACACATTAAACAAATTATGGGCGCATTGCCAGCTGATCGTCAGACCATGTTGTTTTCAGCGACCATGCCAAAAGAAATTTTCGAGCTTGGTCAAAAATATTTAAAAAATCCAAAGCGTATTGAAGTGGCTCCTGAAAGTACTACAAATAAAAAAATTGAACATCACCAATTACACACCGTGATGGGTAAAAAATTACCAGACTTACAAAAAGTTTTGAATAGCGAAAAAGGCAGTGTCTTGGTTTTTTCTCGCACTAAACATGGTGCGAAAAAAATTGCTGCGGCCATTCGGGTAGCTGGACATACTTCGACTGAATTGCACGCTAACAAATCTTTGGCACAACGCAAAGCTGCCTTAGCTGGTTTTAAATCCGGACAATTTCGCGTAATGGTCGCCACTGATATTGCGGCGCGGGGGATTGATGTAGACGGAATTGGTTTGGTGGTAAATTATGATTTACCAACTACAGTTGAA
>DALYDF010000041.1:0-8188 GCA_031973355.1 Candidatus Magasanikiibacteriota bacterium | reverse complement strand
ATGGAATGTGAAGAAAAAGTTACCAAACCATCTTGCCGCGCCAAAGAAGTAAAGGTCCAAAAAGTAGTACCAAAGGCCATTAACCGCAACACGGCTGGTGATTCCCACAAGTTATTATTGTATAACGCAATCGGTTGATACGACGATTTAGTTGGGTTTGGGTGCTTACAATATACGAAGGCCAAATAACTAAAGTACTGTGCGTGCACCACCGTATCAATATCAAACATGGTGGCAATTACTTTTTTGTAGTCCCAGCCTTTAGCATCAATGTATTTACGCACTTCGTGTTCGGCATAATGCAAATTTGAACCTTTACCCGGAATTTCATCGGGTAAATTCATGGGGTGAACCGTGCCAATAATGTCACCAAACGCTGAACCAAACTCAGTTTTTACGTGCTGAAAAATCTCAGTAAAATGTTCTTTGGTTTTTTCTTCACCAGCCACCACAATTACAAATTGGCGCGGGTCATATACCCCCGCCGCAATACTCTGTAACGAGGTTTTAACTACGGCCCACGATTCATTATACAAAGTTAAAAAAATTACCTGATGATGCTCTTTCCATTGTGGCACTTCGGCCAATAAACGCGCGCGCCAATCAATGTTCTTAACCCGACTGTACCGTCGCCAGGAAACTAATAAATAAAAAGAAAAATTGAGTACTTTTAATACCCAATACACATCAAATACAATAATGAAATAAATCATCCAGAGCGGTTTAACAAAAGCCAAGACCACACTCACAATCAAAGTAAGCCACACCGTTGCTCCGGGGAGAATTTCAAACAAACGATACCGCTGGTAATCCGTAAGCATATTGCTCTCATTGTAGCGGAAAAACAGAGGTTTGTCTATGTATCGATTCATTGACAAAATTATCTAAAACTGCTATATATCTGCACAAACACACTTTCCCAGGAGACTCCTCATGCGTGTCATTCTCGTTGTTTCCCCTTCCCATTCTGACCAAATCACTGAAACCGAAAACCACCTGTTGCGACGATTGCGGCAGGTGTACGGTAAGCCCGGTTTGGTGGCTGGACCCCGTTCAAAAACAGGCCCCATGCTGATGGGTCTCACCATCCAACAGGAAGACAATAATGAAATCGCCTACCTCGCCTTTGAGGACCTGGACGAACCTGATACAACGAGCATCGATCAGATTCTCAACCTGATCATCGATCAACAGCGTACCACCTTTCAGGGGCGCGATGTCTGGATCTTTGCCGAGTTACTGGTCATCCAGCTGATCCGCGCACGAGTACAGAATGCGCCCATCGGCATTCCACCCACGGTTACCGTCCTCCAGGTCGATACCTACAATCGACTCAACGAGATCGACGCTCTCCCCAACTGACCGCTCCAACGATGGCCCAACGGGTCGCCGGGATCGCAGGTCACAACCCCCGAAAGTGCCGCTGCCCTCCCCTAAACCAGGAGGGCTTCGCATTTATAAAATATTTTATCATTTCCCCTTCCCAATATTCGGTTCCCCACTATACGTAGCCGAAATAAAGATTCCTGGCGAAGTTTGTAAGAATTTTTTTTCTAAAGAAACTAGATCAGCCATTTCTTCTGCTTGAACTGCGAGAATCGGAATATTTTTACTATAAGTCCAGGTGTTAACCACAGTCGTCGCAATCCGCGTACTCGTAAAACTACCCACCCCAACCACTGTCGCAATTCCCTCTACATCCTGAACACCTAAGGTATTCGCTTGTAAAAAATTTTCAATTGTTACCAACAGTTCACGGTTAGGTACCGCATAATTTTTCTGTGCAACAAAATCGCCTTTAAACAGAGTCAAAACAATCTCCTCACGCACTGAAGTATTAATCAACAAAAACACACTACAAATCAAATTTATTTACCACCTTAACATGCTTGGCTTCAAACAAAGAGAAGATAAATTTATCCATTACATAGCGCCGGTCAAAAAATTCTTGCTTAGTCATAGCTGTGTAGCGGATTGGAAAACCAAAACTGACTTCATATTCTGCCACCATTTTGGCCAAGACTTTTTCTTTTACATTACCAATCACCAACACATCAGATGGTGCTTGCTCATCATGCGTAAACCGACCAGACATTAACAAAAATTCAATTTCCCCCACTTTGCCATTTTGCAATTCTTTCACAAAATCCTCTTCACTGGACAATTGTTCTTTTAGCAACAAAGCCTGAAGTTCGTTATAAATGAGACAGTCTTTGTTCAGTTTATAATATTTGCGTAAACTAGAACCAGCCTGAATTTGTTCATCAGCCGTCTGCATTTCTTCTGATTCCAGGAGCAGGCCGATACTCGCTAATTGTTCAATTTCCCGACGGACCGCATTAATTTGGGCATCTAAAACACGCGTTAATTCGCGCACAAAATACGACTTCTCTGGATGACGATACAAAGCGCGGAGCAATTTTACCCGGGTTTTTGAGCCAAAAAGTTGTTCAAGCATAATAGGATTGAAATCTCTATGAGCGTATAGTATAATAATTGTACTCAAGAAGTCAAAAGACCCTATGAATTCAACTCAAAATTTAGAAATAAAAGAATTTTTCACTCCGGGCAAAACCTTGGAAAAAGCCCATGTTATTCTTCATTTAGCCGAGCCAAGCGCCCCCCACGAAAAAGAACGGGGGTATTTGTTTATTTTAATTGAACTAACCAATGGTAGTAGTCAATTAATTGAAACGAGCCAAAATATCATTCAGTACTTGGAAAATCGTTACTACAGCCGTGATGAAAAAACTGAATATCTTTTAGAGCGCAGCTTACAATCAGTCAACCGAGAATACGAAAAAATTCTTACTGAACATAGTCAGGAAATTACTTGTTTAGTTGGTACCATAATGGATGGGGCCATTAATTTAAGTTACCACGGCAATCCCGAAGCCGCGGTATTTTATTGGCAAAATAATCAACTTCACACCTATAAAATTATTGAAGGGCCAGCTGATGAAACCGTGTTCTTTTCCGATTTAGTGGCTGGAACAATCAATAGTCGCGACTTCTTTTATGTGGCTACCCCTCATGTAAAAGATTATTTTCCTCTAGACCGAATTGTTAAATTACTCAGTGACCGACCAGTGCGCGAAGTAAGCAATCATATTCAAAAAGTACTTGCTGAAATTGGTAGTGATTATTCATTTGGCGGCCTCATTGCCCAATTGAACAAAAAAAATACTCCTAAACCTGGACTCGAAAAAGCTGGTTCAGCCGCTTCTCTTAATCATCTCGTAACTTCAGCCGATCGTACTGCCGAAACTCTGTCTCCTCCACTTATTAAAGATGTAAAAACTACCCTCGCTAAATTACGCGAACGCACTCGTTTGCTGCCGAGTACTTCGGGACCGTTTACACGCGGCAGTCGCCGACAATGGGGACAAACACCGCCCGAAAGTTTTTTACAGTTGATTGGTAAAACTTTGGTTGGGGCTGGTCAGACCCTCGCGGTAGTGGGATTGGCGAGTATTAAAGGAATAAAAAATATTGCCCTGGGCAGTTATAATTTACTACGCAATGAGCGCAGCCGTTTAGATCAAATTCACTCCTGGCGCAGTGGATTACAAAATATTACGCGTAGTGTAGGTAGCTTGCCCCCGATTAGTAAAGCGATTACGCTTGGCTTGGTTGTTACTACTTTATTATTTGTTAGTACTTTATCGTACCGACATTTTTACCAACAATCAGTGGCTAAAAAAGAAAAAATTACTAATTTAATTTCCGCTATTCAAGATAAAAAAGAAGCAGCTGAGGCCAGTCTAGCGTATGAAGACAAAGCTAAAGCTACTATTTTATTAAACGAAGGTTTGGCCTTGGTGCGAATACTCAAAGAAACTGATCCAAAACACGAAAGCTTACCAACGGTCGAGTCTGAATTACAGACCGTATTTAAAACTCTTCGAGGTGAACGCGAAGTAACTTCAGAATTAGTAACTGATCTTTCCGTGGTTAATGCTACCAGCCAACCAAATCATTTAACTGGTTACGGCGCCACGGTGTTAGCCTTTGGACCAAATGATCAAAATTGGTATTTTATTAACACCAATAATCAAGAAGTAATTGCCCGCCAACACGAAGCGATGAATCAATTGGTTGCCGCTGCCGCTGACCCAGAAGGCACGGCGATTGCCCTGCGCTCAGCTAGTGGCGAAGTGGGTATTTTGGATACCACCACCCAAACCTTAACTAAAAAAACAATTAGTTTCCCCACCAACAATCCAACCTTAGAAACCATGGCTTTGTATAATGAAACACTGTACACCATTGATGGTACAAATAAAAAAATGTACCGTCACAACGCTACGCAAAGTGGTTTTGATCAAGGCACTTCGTGGTCGAAGTCTGGTGAAGGCCGCTTGAATGGCGCCGTTAGTATGGGTATTGATGGTGATGTGTATGTGTTAAAAAATAACGGTGAAGTAAGAAAATGGTACCGTGGTGATGAACAAGGATTTTCTTTAGCACCGGTGGAGCCGGCTCTCACTAGTGCGCAAGCGATGGTGGTTCCAAATGAAAGCAATCAATTATTTATTTTAGATAGTACTAATAAGCGCGTACTTATCTTTGATAAGAGTGGTGGGTTTAGAGAACAATTAGTTTCTCAATCATGGACCAATCCTACCGGATTATGGCTTGATAAAACAGCCAAAACACTCTTTATTCTGAATGGTCAATTGGTTTACAAAGTAGCTCTTTAAACCAATTAAAAAACCTCTCCGAATGGAGAGGTTTTTTGTTGACTGTAAAATTATTTCAAAGTAACTTTACCACCAGCTTCTTCGATTTTCTTTTTCATTTCTTCGGCTTCTTCTTTCTTAACACCTTCTTTTACCATTTTTGGAGCACCATCAACCATTGCTTTAGCATCAGCTAAACCAAGACCAGTGATTTCTTTCACTACCTTGATCACCGCAATTTTGTTAGCACCACTTTCAGTGAGTTCAACACCGAATTCAGTTTTTTCTTCTGCAGCGGCAGCAGCGCCACCAGCAGCAGGAGCAGCCATCATCATGGCAGGAGCAGCAGCTGAAACACCAAATTTATCTTCTAACACTTTAACCAATTCTGAAAGGTCCAATACTGACATTTTTTCTACTTGTTCAACGAGAGAAGCAAACTTCTCTGGAACAACCATTTTTTCTTCTGACATAGTAATTAATTAATTTTTTAAGCTTTAGCTTCTTTGATGTTATTCAAAACACCAACCAAGCCACGTAAGTTTCCCGCCAATACATTGACGAATCCAGATACTGGAGCGTTCAAAGTACCAACCAATTGACCAAGCAATTGATGCTTGCTTGGAAGTTTAGCGAGCGCGTTTACTTTGGCACTATCAATAAAGTTTCCTTCTAAAATACCACCAAACAGTTTAACCACATCATGTGATTTAGCAAATTCAGCGGTCAATTGAGCAGGGGCAACTTCATCGTTCAAACCAAACACTGCCGCTACACCACCGTCAAAGTTTTTAACATCTACTGATAAACCAGCATCAGTCAACGCTTTGGCCAGGAGGGTTTTTTTCGTAGCTACAAAGTACACATTTTCAGCGCGACATTTATTGCGGAGCTCTTCAGTTTCCTTAACTTTTAAGCCTTGGAAATTGGCAAACACCACGGATTTAGCCGTGCGGAGATGAGTACTTAGATCAGTGAGTGACTCTAATTTAACTTGTTTAGTTTTAGCCATATTTGGTAATTCTTCGCTTTTTTAAATAAAAAAAGCGGTTGATTACCGCAGCGACCTTTGAAGAGAAGACTCTTAAATTGAGTCTCTGACCTCGGTAGCGTATTTAATCCCGACGAATCGAGAAGCTACTGTCTGCGGTTTGATGGCTAGATAATATCAGATAAATAAGGCTCTGTCAAGCAAAATATACCCACAAAATTCACGGTATCCCCTGTTGACAATCCCGGACATTTCCACTATAATTTTCGAAGTATAAGTTATGGCGCCATCGTCTAGTGGTTAGGACATCAGGTTTTCAACCTGAGAATAGGGGTTCAATTCCCCTTGGCGCTACTTGTAAAACAGCTCAAAACGAGCTGTTTTTTGTTTTTTTGGCTAATTATAGAGAATAAATAATTAACGATTTTTGACAAGATTGCATTTTTTAGGTAAGGTTATCCGTCGACATTGGTAGCTACAAAGCTGACAGCTTAGCTCCCCTTTGTTTGACTGAGCCACCCACCAACCTGGCACCCAGATGCCGGATGAGGAAAATCGATGCTTCAGCCCTATAACGCCATCATCCCCGGTCTCTATCAATTCCCTCTCAACTTCAACGGAGTGATTGAACAGGGGGTACACCCGGATAAGCAGAAGGCACAGATACAAGTTCCGTACCCAGAAGTCGGAAAAGTCCGCATTCGTACCGACCCCCGATGGGCCCTGGACGACGCTGGTCTGGCCCCACTCTTCAGTGCGGAGAAAGATGCCCTTCTAGCACGAATCCTCATCTACACCTACCTCATCGGTGTGGGTACGCAACACCGATGGACCGTCAATTACAGAGGACCAAGCCTGACCGAGCCTTTGCTGCCCGGATACTGGCTGGCCGCAACCACGGGCCGGATACAAGAAGACAGTCAAGGACAGGTCAATTCCCCAAAAATGGAGGTCGATCTCGATGAGCTCATGAGTGAAAACGTTCTCACCAGGTTCGATCTCCCCTCTGGACCAGCATATGGTCCCAGCACCGAATTGATTATAAAATTGGTGTCCAGTCGTGATGTATACGCCGGCCAACCCTTCTACAAACAGAAGATCCGCAACCTTCAGACCTTCTGACACTCTTGTTGAGCCACATCGCGCAAGCGACGCTGTGTTCCAGGACGCTGCCTCTGACGTGTCAGGGGCAAAATCAAAAGACAGTCAGTTATGGCTGTTTTTTGTTTTAATTAAATGTTAAACTATTGAAAGGATTGAGAAAAATTCATTTAAAAAAATATTTGTGAACATCCAACTCTTCATCCATGTGTTATCTTGGCTATGGCAAATCGCAATCCGCGGAATTTTTGGCTACATTAATTATTTTTTACTAATTGTAATTATTCTAAGTCTGGCCTTTCCACTTGCTTTTGTTGCAGTAGCACTGACAGTTAACGGGCCGCCCGAGTTTTTAATTTCCCTATTGAATTTTTTTAAAATTAATTTACAAGAAATACGTCACTTCCAATTCAATTTAACTGATATTTTACGAGCCTTTAATTACTCTGTTCTAATCTTTTGGGGTTTTGGTGCTTTGTTTGGTTTGTTATTTAAAAAAATAACCAAACGCTCCATTATCTGGCGACCATGGATTGGTTTTTTAATTGGCTCCATCCTAATTGCCGTTGTCGCTGGAATAATCTTTTTAAATATTAATAATCAGTCTCTGGTTAAACCAGAAAATAAGATTGAGCTGCAAAATATTTTAGTGGGTTCAATCGGAATTGCGTATGCAGCCTTTTTTATGAGGGCTTTAGTGTTAGCACTTGGGCATCACCTGACAAAAAAATTTAAACCTAGGGCTGAAATAAATACTCAGGTTTAAACTGAACTTGTTTTACTTCTGGAAACTGCTTAGTCGTAGCTTCAATTTGCGCCCACAAAACTCCAGCACGACATGACCCACCACTAGTTTTATTATTTGGGTCGGCAAATTCTAGAGTTAAAACTCCACCATTTAAAACCGCGCCCGTAAGCTCTACACCAGATAAGGGAAATTCAGTGGTAACCCCTTGCTGGCGTTCAGAAAAACTAATTTCACCGCGTAACAAAGCTTTCACAGCATCTTGAACTGGTGTGTTGGTAAATGGAATTTGGCGTTCCACACTAATTAATCCTTGCTTACCACACAGACTATTTCCTAATTTATCTTGATCAATGAGTGGATTGTAATAAAATAATTTTACAGTGCGCTGTAGGCCTTGAGGAGCTTGTAGCGTTACCGGTAAACGCCACTCTCGATCATGTTCTGGTAAACCCGATGGATTATCTTTACGGAAAATAATTTCACCAGGCTGAGTAGTGGTTACCGTGAAAAATACCGTTGCTTTAAAGGGTACAAAATTTTCCGTCATCCAATCACCCTGCGCTGTTATATATGACTGACCAATAATAAGTCCATCCCAGTTAGTTATAGTAACCGGCGCGCTCGCTTCAAAAAACCAATTCCCTGGAGCCTTTCCTGTTATTTTAA
>DALYDF010000040.1:0-8208 GCA_031973355.1 Candidatus Magasanikiibacteriota bacterium | reverse complement strand
GAGAATTCCACTCCGAAGGGTACACTGGTCTTCGGCGGCCTGCGCGCACCTCCGCCGAAGCGCCACGCCGACTAATGTCACACCCCCAACCGCCGCAGTTTGGGCGGCCCTCGACCAACCTCGTTCTTTCCACTCACCAACCCCCGGGCCTGGCACAGCACTCTGCGCCGCCCAACCCCTTTAGTTTTTAAACTTTGAAAATTAAAGAGATTAAAAAATCCGCTCTATAAAAGGCGGATTTTTTATTTTTAAACAGAGCGAACGAAATGAATTTATTCATTTCCAAGAGGATTTGCCGACCGGAGGGAGTCGGCTTAAGGCAGGGTACGCCTCAATACGCGCGTATCCAAAAGATCAGTCGCGCAGAAGCGGCAGTCACAGGCAGGAGAATGTTTGGCAGGAACTTGAATCTGAATAGCTGGCAGCGTAGCTTCACAGACCTCAGACTGAATTTCACCAGCTGCGCGCAAAATATCACGCACACTGAAGAATCGGACGGGATGACGGACAGAATCAGGAAGCTCCAAATCATAAATCAGGAGCCCAGCCAGCCGATGTACTCTATCAACATTATTTTCGTTCACATTCCCTCCTGAAGAGAGTGCCTACTGTTATTTAAACTAAAATAAAAAACCCAATCAAGGGTTTAGAGGTAAAAAGTGGATTAATGTGTGCGGAACACTGTGTAATATTTGTGGATGAGCGCTGGCCGATCCGCGCTTCGTGCGCAAACCGGCCAGCTTGGTTGGTCACTTGGGTTGCCTCAACGACCCGTCTGGGTTTCTACCCCGCCTCTCGAGTTCGGCTGACAGCTCGTCCTCAGTCAACGTGTAAGTCCCAGTCCTTTCCAGGTTTCGCTTCTCTCCCTTTTCGGGGGCCGAGAAATGAAACAGTTCAGTACCGAACTTTCGGCGAACTTCCGGAGGAGGAATCACGAGCTTCGTGGAGACTTCGGGCTCATCAGCGATCTCGCCACTGAGCTCTCGCTCCCACTCGCGTATGAGCTTGTGCAGTCTCACGCGAAACGGGCGATACTTCCAATTCTTCCAAACGAACCAGATGACACGAAAATATCCCATGAACAGACACCTCCTTAGCAAAAACTACAACATCACAGCTCAATTGTCCACCCCTAGTGCCCATGCTATACTATAAACACTTCCTAAAAATACCAATATGTACTCTGGCCCACTTTTTATTGCATCTGATCACGGCGGCTACCAACTAAAAAAACGTTTGGTGCGCTTTTTTGAAAACGAACTGAACCTACCAATTACCGACTTGGGCCCACACGAACATGTTGATGGTGATGATTACCCTGATTATGTTTTTCCCTTAACCGAAAAAATCTTAGAGCAGGATGCTCGCGGTATTTTAATTTGTAAAAATGGAGTTGGTGTTTGTATGGCTGCTAATAAAGTTCCTGGCATTCGCGCCGGCATTGGTTACAACACCGCAGTAGCGGAAACAATGATGCAAGACGATAATACTAATGTACTATGTCTCGCCGCCGCCACACTTAGTGAAGAATACGCGATGGCGATTGTAAAACACTGGCTACAGGCAGAATTTTCCAATGAAGATCGACATAATCGCCGCTTAGCCAAGATAGCTGAACGAACTGGTTTATAATATGGAAATCATTCCTTCAATTTTTACCATCAATGAAACTCAGTTTATTGATCAATTAAGTACTCTGAATAGTGCTCCAATCGATTCGGTGCACATTGATATTGCGGACGGAATTTTTGTGGCTAATAAAACTTTTGCTAGCCCAGATATTACTCAAAATGTTTTACAACAAGTGGTGTGCGAATTACACTTAATGGTCACTGATCCGTTAAGCGTATTACCACTGTGGGCTGATGTGTGTAATATGAATCGGGTTTTATTTCATTATGAAACCGGTGTCGACATAGCCGCGGTAACCGAAGCAATTCATGACTATGGTTGGGAAGCAGGCTTAGTACTTAATCCTGAAACCCCTTTTGAGGTAATTGAACCTTATCTTGAATTACTTGATTCAGTTATGTTTATGGGCGTACATCCTGGCGCCCAAGGACAAACAATTATCCCTCAAGTTTTGGAAAAAGCATATGCTTGTCGCCAAAAATACCCAGACTTATATTTGGAATGGGATGGTGATGTCACTGAAGAAACCTTGCCTCACATTATAAATACAGGCGTAAATGCTGTGTGTCCTGGTCACGCCGTATTTGGTGATGGTAATCCAGTAGAAAATGTAATAAAATTGCAAAACTTAACTTAACATTATGTACGATTTAGTAATTATTGGGGCTGCCGCTGCCGGCTGTACTGCCGCGGTATATGCCGCTCGACGCAATCTTAATTTTATTATTATTACCAAAGATATTGGCGGTGAAGTGGCCTTGTCTGGTGAAGTAGAAAATTGGCCCGGACAAATTCACACAACCGGCATTCAACTAGCTCAAGATTTTCACAAACACGCCGCTTCGTATAATACTAATATTAAAAATGGTTTATCAGTAACCAGCATTACCCAAGAAGGCACCCATCACCTCATTACTACCGATGACGGAACCGGCCAGCAAGAAACTTTTGCCACTAAAACAATTATTATTGGCAGTGGTATCCACCCACGCACACTTGGAATTCCTGGTGAAGATGCGTTACGTGGCAAAGGTGTTACCTACTGTACCGTTTGTGATGGCCCTTTGTATCGCAAAAAAACCACTATCACCATTGGTTCAGGTAATTCCGCCTTAGAATCAGCCTTAATGATGTCTACTTTAGCCAATAAAGTGTATTTACTTTCCAAATACCCTGACACCAAAGAAACAAATGGTGGTTTTCCTAAAGGAGAAAACATTTTAATTGATAAAATTAAAAAAACACCAAATGTTGAAATTGTGTATGGTGCTACGACCACTGAAATTCTAGGTACAGACTATGTGACTGGCCTTACCTATACCGATACCACTGGCACTTCTCAAACTCTCACTGCCGATGGGGCAATGGTACACATTGGTATGATTCCCAACTCAGATTTTGTTACTGGTCTAGAAAAAAATTCAGCTAAAGAAATTATTGTTTCCCAAAAATGTGAAACCTCAGTCCCGGGAATTTTTGCGGCCGGTGATGTCACTAATATTCCATATAAACAAATTTCTATTGCTGCTGGCCAGGGAGCAGTGGCCGCACTCGCTGCCATTGAATATTTAAATCGGTTCGAAGAGTAAAGTCATTTTACAACCACCAATAAAATGACGCCCGGTGATAAAAATGGTACACTACCACTATCATTTTTGGCTTTATTTGTATGTTACTTGAATCGTGGTTTCCCTATCTCCCCACTTCGTCACTAACCGAAACCTTAGTGTATGTTGTCGGTGCTCTTGGTGCAGTCCTGCTCATTTACGCAATCTTTCTCGATGTCGAAAGCCGACAAGATTTAGTCATGTTAATCGGTGCCACCTGTTTATTGGTATACGCGCTATTTATACAAAATCTTATTTTTTCCATTGCGATGGCGGGGATCGCCGTAGCCTCAATCTTTGAATTCGTGGAAATTTACACTGGGTTACATAAACACGATCTGGCCAAATGGAAGGAATTAAAAAAACTTAAATAATATGGCAATTCCTCAGGTGCTCACCATTGGTGATGCGACACTCGATACTTTTTTGAATATTCACGAAGCGACTGTTGAGTGCGATGTGCAAAAAAAGAACTGTCGACTATGTTTTTCTTACGCTGAAAAAATTCCTATTCACGAATCCATCCAAAGCGCTGGCGGCAATGCTGTTAATGTGGCCGTTGGTTTATCCAAACTAGGTATTAACACCGCCGTTCGTTCTGAATTGGGTAAAGATAATAATGGAAATTTAGTTGTTGAGACTTTAACTAAGGCCAAGGTGGCTACTCACGAATTAATCCGCGATTCCAAACACCAAACTCGTTATTCAGTGATTTTAAATTTTAAAGGTGAACGAACTATTTTAGGATATCACCCACCACATCACTACCAACCATTAAAATTAAAACGAAAATACGACTGGATATATTATTCATCACACGGACCCTCATTTGAAATAATTCAAACCAGTTTACTCGTCAATCTTAAAAAAAATCCCCACACCCGATTAGTATATAATCCTGGTTCTTACCAGTTAAAAGAAAAAATAAGCGAGGTTAAGAACATGCTCTTTTACACTGATGTTTTGATTGTTAACAAAGAAGAAGCTGAACTATTAGTGGGGAAAAATAAAGAGACTACTGTCTTACTTGAACAATTACTCAAAACCGGCCCTGAAATTGTGGTCATTACCGATGGCGCCCGCGGTGCACACGCTGCCACGATTGAGGAATATGCCTATTTAGCCGCTTTACCGGTCAAACCAATTTCCACCACTGGTGCGGGCGATGCGTTTTCTAGTGGATTTATGGGCGCACTTGTAAAAGGAAAAAATCTCAAAACTGCCCTTACTTGGGGAATCAAAAATTCTTGTTCAGTAATTAAACATTTTGGTGCGCAAGTTGGTCTCTTATCTACCAAAGACTTGAAGTAATTATAAAAGGTGAAGTACACCGCGCGCAGTGAGCTCTTTTTTTCTACCCACAAAATGATCGTGCGCATTACACACGGCCTCAAAATCTAACGCTGGGCCTAAAGAAGCAATCCCCAATTCAAAGTCTCGAACGTGCTGCCTAATTTCCCGGGCTAAATTTAAATTTTCTTCTTTTTCTGCCAGTTCCTGCAATCTACCCAATTCTCGTTCAATCGTTTGGTAACGCTCACGGTAATAGCCAATTCTTTTTTCGTATCTTTGACGGTCCGAAACCAGAGCCGCTTGACGTGCAAACGCTCGTACATCACACATAATATCTACCAGCAATTGATGTAATTCGGTTCGCTCTTCTACGGTAAACACCGACACCGCTTCACCACTGTATAACGCTGACCAGGTACCACCAGAACGACGAAATTTTTCGTACGTTGCTTTTAAACCATAACTCGCTTTACGCGACAACAAACTTTCGCCCATTTGTTTTACATATTCAGCAACCAATTCTTCAAATGCCTGAATACAGGGCCACAACTCTTTGGAATACCGAATAATAATATTTTCAATCATTTCCACGCTTTTTGGTTCTCGCTCCAAGTCTTCCATTTCTTGCTCTAACGCAGCCTGTACTGACGCCGGCACCAGAGGTGGCAAATTAAAATATAATTTTTGTAGAAATTGAGTGGTAAATTCAGTCATATAGGGCAGTATACCACATTAATCAAACAGGGACTTACCCACGGCGTACAAAGCAATTCCGGCTGCCACACTCACATTTAAACTTTCTTTCTTACCGCGCATTGGAATATATACAACCTCATCAGCTAAGGCTAAAATTTTCGGATCAACCCCATCAACTTCATTACCCACCACCAAGGCGAGAGGCCCAGTAAATGAAACCATACTAATCTCAACACTGGTAGCGGTTTTTTCTAACGCAATAATTTTTACTCCTTTTTTCTTAAGTTGTTTAACTAGTGTAATAGTATTTTTGTAGTGTTTCCACGGCATCCATTTTTCTGCACCCAAGGCCACTTTATCAATTTGTGGTTTGGGGGGTGTCGCGGTATACCCGGTCAAATACAAAAAATCTACACCACAAGCATCAGCCGTTCGAAACAACGCGCCGACATTATGGCAAGAGCGAATATCTGGTAACACGACTGCAAACTGAGGAAGTTTTTTCATACTTTTTTAGTACCAGAAGTGTACTTGTTTTTCAAAAACTTGTAAATTTATTTTTTGTGTCGTACAATAAATAGACTATGGCTTCTACTTCCAAACATGTCCGTGAATATTTAGAGCATCTGGAGATTGAAAAAAACCGGAGTCTCACCACGATTCAAAATTATGAATTTTATTTAGGTCGCTTTGTCGAATGGTTTGGTGACCATGACCCTGAAGCAATTACCGCGGATAAAGTTCGTGAATATCGTTTATGGTTAAACCGGTTAATTGATGTGCATGGTGATCCTTTGAAAAAAAATACTCAGAATTACCATCTCATTGCTCTACGGTCATTTCTTAAATATCTCAGTCGGCGCGACATTAAAACTTTGGCCGCTGAGAAAATTGAGCTCATGAAAATGCCTGATCGCGAAGTGAGTTTTTTGGACGCAGCTGATTTAAATCGCATTTTAGCCCAGCCACTCCGTGAGGTAAAAAATGAAGATGGTAAAAATACAGTTGTCAAAATTAAATTTCGCGACAAAGCAATTTTAGAATTACTCTTTTCTACTGGTTTGCGTGTTTCTGAATTAACCAGTCTAAAGCGTGATAATCTCAATTTAAAAACTGATGAATTTAGTATTCGCGGAAAGGGTAGTAAAATTCGTGTGGTGTTTATGTCTGAACAAGCTAAATACTGGATTAAAAAATATTTGGAAATTCGTACTGATGTTAATCCCTATTTATTTGTGTCACATGATAAGCGAGCCGGTAAAGATGTAGTAGTGAAGGGTAAAAAAATTGAAGCCGATGAATCGGCACTTACCCAGCGCTCAGTGCAACGTATTGTGCATACGTACGCCCGCCAAGCTGGAATTACTAAACCAGTTACCCCTCACACCCTGCGCCATTCGTACGCCACTGACCTTTTACAAAATGGCGCTGACATTCGCAGCGTTCAAGCAATGCTTGGTCATTCCTCTATTACTACTACCCAAATTTATACTCATATTACCGACAAAGAACTCTTAAATATTCACAAAAAATTCCATGGCAAAAAACGCAAAGAATAATTTGATCACATTGACTTTCAGTAAATTTTGACGTAATCTTAGGCAAATTTATGTCCCTGTAGTTCAACGGATAGAACGAGAGCCTTCTAAGCTTTAGACCGTGGTTCGATTCCACGCGGGGACACTAGATATATCTTTTAAAAAACGCTAATTTTAGCGTTTTTTTTGCATTTTACCCTTGACAAAAAGCTTATTTATAAATAATATTACCATCTAAATTCGGCACCCACACAAGATAGAGGAGAAAGCGTGGCTGATCGTACCACAGTAATTCATGTCGAGTACCGGGGTTCAGGTAACGCCCAGGGCATCTCCGTCTACTTTGGAGAGGCAAAGACCACTGATCGTCGTGGCAACGCGACATTCAAGCACAGTGGAGAAAAGCGAAGTCTCACCCTCTTCGTCAATGGCGATAAGATCGGCGAACGCCAGATTGGCGACGAATACAACTTCTTCATCGACAAGAAGAAATAACAATGACTTCGCAGTTCACCAAACCGCCGGTATCCTTTGGAGGAAGGAGCCGGCGTTCGTATTTATTGACAAAAAATCCTAGTGCGCTATGCTTAACTTATCACTTACTCATTAATCATATTCTATGCCAGGACTCGGACTCCTTCTGTTTATCGGACTCGTGGTTATCCTTATTAGTGTTCGCCAAGTAAATCAATACGAACGCGGGGTAAAATTTCAATTTGGTAAATTTACTAAAATGGTTGACCCAGGTTGGCGCTTAGTTTTACCAATTATCCAAAGCATGACCAAAGTTGATTTACGTATTAAGGCCGTTGATGTTCCTTTGCAAGAAGCCATTACCAAAGACAATGTTTCCGCTAAAATTAATGCGGTTATTTACTACCGGGTGAGTGACGCCAGCAAAGCAGTGCTGGTAGTAGAAAATTATTTCTACGCGGTCAGTCAATTGGCCCAAACCACCATGCGCAATATTGTCGGTGAACTTGAACTTGACGAACTTCTCGCTAACCGTGAACAAGCTGCTAAACGCATTCGCGAAATTGTTGATGTGACCAGTGAAGCTTGGGGTATTAAAGTGGAAACTGTAGAATTAAAAGATGTAATTTTACCTGATGACATGCAACGCGTGATTGCTAAGCAAGCTGAAGCTGAACGCCAACGTCGCGCCGTAATTATTGAATCTAGCGGTGAAGTAATTGCCGCGGAAAACTTGGCCAAAGCTGCCAATCTCCTCTCATCTGCTCCTGGCGCCCTCCACCTTCGTACCCTCAATAGTATTAATGATATTTCTTCAGATCAGTCTAACACGGTAGTCTTTGCTGTACCTCTCGAGGTTTTGCGCGCCTTAGAAGGATTTACCAAATCCAAAGAATAACGTATAAACGCAAAAGCCGCCCTTACCGGCGGCTTTTTTATTGACAAAATTTACTAAAACAGCTATACTG
>DALYDF010000039.1:0-8535 GCA_031973355.1 Candidatus Magasanikiibacteriota bacterium | reverse complement strand
GCGGGGTCGAGGTCTGTAAGAACAGCCCCTGCGATGTCTCGATCTGCACAGACGGCAACTGCACGTGGCAGTTTAAAGACTGTGACGACAAGAACGCCTGCACCCTGGACCTTTGCGCCTACAACCAGGGCTGCGAGCACATCGAGGGATCGTGCAACGACTACAACGCCTGTACCAATGACTCCTGTGACCCGACGGTCGGGTGCATTCATACCTGGAATCGCTCCTTGTGCCCAGAGCACGAATACGTGTCACCCTGCAAGGGCTACTGGAACTGCAAGGAGTGTAATCAGACCAGTGACTGCGCTGACAACGATCCGGCCACATTGGATCAGTGCGTCCTCAAGACCTTCGACCACATCTGCACCCACAAGTTCGTGTCCGACACCTTCGGGATAGGTCTCGGCAACTTTAGCCAGGAGGGCAAGCAGTACTCGGTGGACATTCAATGGTCAGACGGGAGCTTTTACTCGAACATGCTCCTCGAGCCCGGCGGCACCCTGTACAACCACGACTTCAACATGGTCAAGGTCTACGGAGTGCGGGACATGGAAACGGGCGAAGAGCTCGACGTGGTTCCGCCGGCCATTGCCTGCATCAATTACGACAGCATCCTCGTGACCGGCGTCTTGGACGCCGATGGTGTCCTCACCTGCCAATGAATTGATTTGCTCCAAACGCTTTACGGCGCAAATGAGCAGTCTACCCTGCTTCGCCAGGGTCCCACCACCACGGGGATGATGTACTTCACGTACACGTCCCCGACTCAATTATCTTTTTAACTGATTGAAAAGATTGAGAGTATTAAAAAATCCCCAAACAGGGATTTTTTAATTTAAATTTTGAATAAAATTATTTTTTCAAATAATGTGTCAGCGCGTTTACCGCCTCTTCTAATTCTTGAATTGAAGCCCCAAATGAAAGTCGCACATATCCGGGCGCGCCAAAAGCTGAACCCGGCACAAGAGCAATATTTCCTACGCGTAATAATTCTTCGCAAAAAATCTGATCATCACCTTCTCCTACTCCCAAATCTACCAATGATACAAAAACATATAGCCCAGCCGCGGGCGCAGAAATTTTAGGATTAATATTAGTTTGCAAAGCAGTTATCAAAACATCGCGACGCACCTGCATTTCCGTGCGAATATTTTTATTAATTTCTTCACTATTTTGAAAAGCAGCCAAAGCCGCGTACTGACTGACTGTAGCCGTACCACTAGTAATTTGGCTTTGCCAATCCCCAATCGCATTCACAATTTCTTTGTCAGCAAATAAAATTCCTACGCGCCAGCCAGTCATGGCAAAATGTTTAGACACACTCTGAATAATAATTACCCGGTCTCGAAATTCAGAAAATGAAGCCGCTGAAAAAAATTCTTGTTCGTAAGTTAAACCACTATATACTTCATCTGAAATAAACCAAACATTTTTGGCCGCGGCCACGGCAATTAATTCTTTTAATTCTTCTTTTGAATATAAAGTTCCAGTTGGGTTTCCGGCATTATTAAAAAATATGGCGCGAGTTTTGTCTGTAATTGCCGCCTGCAAATCAGCAGTTGATACTTTCCAATTATTTTTTTCTTTAGTTTTTACAATTACAGTTTTAGCGCCAGTTATTTCAATTAAACTTGGGTATGAAGTCCAATATGGCGCAATTACAATCGCTTCGTCACCGGGATTTAGTAAAGTACGACACAAGGCGTATAAACCAAATTTACCACCATTGGTTACCGCGGTATTGGCTACTGAAAAATCAGTTTGAAAATTTTTATTCATCCAAGCACTGGCAGCGACACGCAGTTCGGGAATTCCTAAAGCTGGAGTATACAAAGTTTTACCGTCGTTAATTGCTTTTAAAACTGCAGCCGTAATGGTTGAATTAGTTTTTACCATAGGCTCACCTGCACTCAAATTAAAAACCCGCTCGCCAGCGGATTTTTTTTGACTGGCCAAGGCATTAATCGCTAACGTTGGTGAAGATGGAATTATATTTAATTTCATAATCCTGATACAAAAAATCCCGCAATACGGGACCTTTCGGATCCCGACCAGACAGCATAATCATCATCCCTAAAGAAATAGGTGGGTGGCCGCAACTTTGGCCCACGGGCCAAAGCAATGTAGGCTTCCCCAGATAATGATTTTGTAGAATGAGATTTGCTGTCGCAGTAGGATCTGGGGAAATTATAAATAAAATGCTAAAAATTGTCAAAACAAGATGTTGACCCAAGGGCTCGGCGCTGCGCATAGGCGCGGCCAAGCCCCTGAGCTCACGAACTCTCTATCGGCGAATGAGCGCCTCACGAGAATTCAACACGGCTTCTTCGTAAGCCGCCTGTTCCTTGGGATCATCGCTGACCTTCCGAATGTTCACCTCCTCTTTTTTTGGCTCCTCACGATCCGTCATGTCGAACAGATCCACTTGCTGTATTTCACTCATGGCAAGCCCCCTTCACTGAAAAGCGCGCAAAGCACGGACCATCCGCGGTTTTGGCAATTCTTATTCAGTTGGAAAAAATAATTTTATTAATTACCTTTTCCCACAAAATAAAAAGCCCCTGAACGAGCCTAATTTTAAAATATTTTTTGATCACCCCCTCCACTAAACACAAAATGTTTACTGGAGGGAGGGCAACAGAGAGTCGCACCACCGTCGGAGGCCGAAGCGTCCAACAATGCGCAGGAACCCCGCGCTCCCAACCCGAGCGACTAGCGCTCGTTCGTGCTCGGCTTGGGGTGTCCGAAAGCCCGTCCGAGATCACGATAGTTCTCCTGCCACAGCTGCCGTTCGGTCGACCCGAGCGGGGGCTTGCGGTCGCGCAGTCGCGATCCGCTGGGCTTGGTGGTCTGGAGGGGGGCCTCCGATCCGCTCTGATTCATGGACTGAGCGGAGGAAGCGGAGGTAGCGGTCTGCATGGGAAAATCCTGGCAAGGTCATGGGGCACGGGCGCCCCGAAAGCCAATTGGCTACGGGGGACTCATTCCCACGTTACACCAATCGGTAAGTAGATTAAAAAATTTTCTTAACCTGCTCACCGATTGGTGTTTCTCTGTTGCCTAATATATAAAGAACTATTCTCAAAAAAAATCACCCCGATTATTTCGGGGTGATTCACTTTGTTCTGGTATTAGCAGTTGCAATTTCCACCGCAACAACCTTCTCCACTTAAGTGTTTCACCCCGTTTACCTTGACATACATAAAGTCACGCACGAGGTCGAGCTTAGTAATGCAGAGAATGTTGAGATTATTTTGCAACATATTAAAATTAAGGTTACCGTAACTTTTTAGAACGGTCAAGAGATATGTGGATAAGTCTGAAAAATAAAACACCCCGATTATGTCGGGGTGTTTTTAAGTCCGTATTTACTGCTTACGCGCGTTCATCTTCCATGTACACATGCAGGTACTCAGTCTTGTTGTAGTCGAAAATTTCTTCTTCTTTAAAGAAGCGCAATACTTCCGCTTGACCAGATTCAGCTGAATCTGAACAGTGCACTACATTACACATACCCATCGCCAAATCACCACGAATTGTACCGCCATCAGCTTTTCCAGCATGAGTAATACCAGCAATTGTGCGCACCGCAGTAGTGGCGTCTTTACCTTCCAAACAAGCAATTACCACTGGACTTGATTTCATGAATGATTCCAAGCCTGGGTAAAAAGGCTTTTCTACCAAGTGAGCATAGTGCTCGCGGAGTTCACTTTCTTTGAGGTAGGCCATTTTCAAACCAACTACCTTAAGACCTTTCATTTCCACCCGCTTGATTACTTCACCAATTAAACCACGCTGCACTCCGTCTGGTTTAACAATGATAATTGTTTTCTCGTAAATACCGTCAAAACGCATATTCGTAATGATTAAAATATAAGTTAATAGAGGCAAATTTTAAGCGTATTATATAGAAAAACAGAGAAATGTCAAGATACAATTGACTAACAACATTTTTTCAGCTAGTCTGTTTACCAGACAACCGCCCTCAAGGGGGCAAGGAGAGTCTGAATGGCACGAAGAAGCGCAGCGGAAAACCGCGCCTGGCTCCTCATACGACGAAGCCGACGAGGACCTCATCAGAGTACCCACCACCCTGCAAGACGCAGGTACTCGCGGCGCTGGAGAAGCAGCGCTCCGCTCCACCGCCTGAGCCGGTACGGGTGGCTCCCCGCGAGTACCAGTACTGCAAGCAGGCGTGGTGCAGCTACGCCGATCGGCATACACCAATAGATGCATCCCGCCAGACCTGCCCGGGCTGCGGTGCATCGCTCCGGAGCACTGGCCGCTACTGGTGATTCTCTTACGGCGGTCGCCGCTCTGGTGTCGGACGCGAGTCTTGACCCGAGCCGGTTTGTTCACCCGCCGTTCCCTAACTATTTAAGATTTGAATATTTAGGCAAGCGGGTGATAATAAAAAACATCTTGATTTAATCTTCAAGATGTTTTTTATTTTACAATTCACTAATATCTTTCAAAAAACTGGTGGGGCGTTTTTTTGGTTTATAGGCAAAATTTATATCTTCATCGGGCACATAGGTAATGTTGTCACCAACCGTACTTGGATCAGAAAAAACCAAACTATTATTACCCGCATCTACAAATTCCAATAAATCACGGTTCACTTCGCCCAAAAACTGACTTGGGCCTTGTAAATAACTATGCATGTTGCCCGTCAGTGGGTAGGATAAATGTAAATATTTTTTGGCACGCGTCACGGCCACATAAAATAACCGACGCTCTTCTTCTAATCCCCCCGCCTCACCCAGTGATCGTTCGTGTGGAAATTGTCCGGCCGAAACATTTAAAATAAATACGGCTTCCCATTCCAAACCTTTGGCTTGGTGAATAGTCGAGAGAATTAATTTTTCATCGTCAGTAGTAGCGCCTGGTTTAGCAAATTGTTCTTGTAAAACTGATTCAGCTAAAAATTTTACTAAGTCAGATTCGCGGTCAGCTAAAGTGGCGAGCTGCTCCAAATCATCACGCCGATCTTTATAATCAGGATATTCCGCTTCCAAATATTCCAGATATTTAGAATCTAACACGGCACGGAGTAAATCACCTGGCCCAATTTCAGTTTGATTGGCGGCTTCCAAAGTAGTACGAATTAAGCGGCGCCAAATTACGCCAAAATTAGTCCACCCTACTTTGGCGCGCGCTGGTAAGGAATTACCCACTGCTTCCAAATGATACTCATTCAAGCGCTCATCAAGTGGTAAAATTAATTGAATAATTTTTTCGGCCGCTGCTGGCCCAATGCCAGTTTGCATCGCCAATACCCGTGACCAAGCAATCGTATCTTTTTGATTAGCAAAAATACGCAAAAACGCTAAGGCATCTTTGACATGGGCGCGTTCAAAAAAGCGAATTCCACCCCGATATTCATAGGGAATATTGCGTTTATTTAATTCTAATTCCACGGCTTGCGAATGAAAAGCCGCGCGAAATAGCACAGCGATATGGGAGAGTTTTACCCCTTCATCACGCAATTCCAAAATCCGCTGCGCTACGAATTCCCCTTCTTCGGCTTGATCCAAAAATGCGTGTACTTCTGGTTTGGTAAATTTTTCTTTAACACTTTTTAATTCTTTTAAATACTGCTTGGTATTATTGGCAATCAGTTCATTGGCCACATCCAAAATATCTGGCGTGGATCGATAGTTAGTTTCTAATTTAAAAATCTGCGCGCCAGAATAATGGGCCTCAAAATCTAAAATATTTTGGATATCAGCCGCTCGAAAGGAATAAATACTTTGGGCATCATCCCCCACTACTAAAATATTTTTATGAACCGAAGACAAGGCTTGAATAATTAAGGCCTGAATTTTATTTGTGTCCTGATATTCATCTACCAGCACATATTTAAATTGGGTGGCTAATTTTTGCCGCAAGTTATCATGCGCCGCGAGCAAACGATACAAATTAGTCAACAAATCATCAAAATCCATGCTATTGGCCGCAATTTTACGGCGCGAATAATCATTGGCAATTCGACCAATAGTGTCACTCAAATCCACCCAATGCGGATATTTTATTTCCAAAACTTCAGTTAAGCTTTTGCCCGCATTACGCGCGTAACTAATTAATGAATGAATAACGGCCGTGGACGGAAAGCGTTTTTGCGTTTTATCCACGCCTTCAACCTTAAGACTTAATTTTAAAATATCTTTACTATCTTCAGTATCTAAAACAGTAAAATTATTTTGGTACCCCAATAATGACGCGTATTGCTTAAGTAATCGAAACGCAATATGGTGGAAGGTTCCACTCCACGGCAAGCGCGTTTTAATGCCAGCCCCAATGGGTAATGATTCCAAACGATGTACCATTTCACGCGCGGCTTTATTGGTAAAAGTTACGAGTAAAATTTCATCTGGCTGCACCCCATGTTCCAATAAATAGGCCACACGATAAATGATCGTTCTCGTTTTACCACTACCAGCCCCAGCCAAAACCAAACAGGCTCCATCGCCATTTTCTACTACCAGGCACTGTTCTGGATTTAATTCTGCTCGATAATTAATCATATTATTCCACCACAATAATTACCGGGGTACCTTTTTTTACGTTCCCTTCATTCCAATCTCGTAATGATTCCATCACGTTATTAATCGGAAAAATAAAATTTGCCCCACGATTTACCCCTGGATCATTGGTGATAAATGAATCAGCAGTGTACCCACGAATAATGAACGCGTGATAATCTGGTCCACCATTAGAATAATATTTATTTTTTAATATTTTTCCATCAGCCAAAGCTAACACTGGTTTACCCGCATCTAAAAATTTCTTAATTTGTTCTATAGTCGGACTCTCAATTATTTTTACACCCCTTTTATACCCCAAATATTCAGTAAATAGTTTCGCGACTTTGATTGATTCAATACTCGTAAACCAATTTTGTTCTTTTTCCCAATTTACCATTCGCTGCAATTCATCTTTGGCCGAAAGCGGACTTAAACCATAGCCTTTAATATAAGCATCAAGCATTAATACCGCGGCTTCTTCACAGGCATTTTGCCAGGGTTCTTCCCAATTTTTTTCTGGGGCCTGAGACGTATATGGCACATCTAAATTCACATCATCAACATCCAAAACCAGAGTACCGGTCAATGGGGACACTGCTGTGCGAGGTTCTTTTCCAACAGTGGTAGTTTGGGTATTGGTAACTACACTGGTCGGGGGAAGGGTCGTGCCCACGGTTTGTTCCGTGGAAGTAGTCTTGTTTTGCTTTTCTAAGTCTGAATTTGTTCGGGGAATAAAAACACTTTGTTCATTCGCCTGCCGCATTTTATTTGTTTGCCAAACATCGTACCATAAATAACCCGTTACCAAAAACAGCCCCACTGAAATAAGGGCTAGTCCTGGTTCAAGAAATTTAGATTTATTTTTCATTTATTTAAAAAATTTTCAAGCTCTTCAAGAATTTCGGTAATTGTCCCTTTGAAAGTTCGTTTGATTATTTTCTTTTTAGCAGCCCCATTATTAGAAAACCATTCAGCATTAAATTTAAAAGTCTCTTCGCCATCATCGGTATATCCGTTCGGTGCAAGGGTGTGTTCTGCAAGTGTATATTCAAATTTAGAAAAAATCTTTTTAAACAAGCTGATAATCTCAGCGTCTGGATCTTGTTCGGCTGGAGAATTTTTTTCTGCACTTCTATTTCCCCTGGCTAACGCCGCATCTAATTGGGCGATAGATTTGCCAGGCTTTACTTCTTCGACTGATTTAACCGGTTTATGATGTGAGCTTGAGAACATTGGACGTTCCGTTCTCTTACCTGGGGCTGCTTGTCTAAATGCCGCAAAACCAGTCTTAACAGAGGTTGGCTTAGCTTCAGTTGGTTCTGAAAATTCTTTTGCCCCACTGGCCGTTACCAACCACTGACCTTTTTCATTTTTTACTAAATATCCAGCGTCTACCGCATCCATAAAGGCAGCGTTAAACTCATCAGGTTTTGCAAACATTTTTTCATCATAGAGCTGACCCTCGTAATACTTTGGCACAACCACTGTCTCTGACTTAGGTTCAGTTGGCTCAACCGCAGCAATATCAGCGTCTTTTTCAAATTTAAAGTCTTTAGCCCCTTCTGGTGTTCTACCGCCCTGTTCTGATCCACTCATAATTGTATATTAAATATGCGGGAATAATAGCATGCCCCACCCTTGAACTTCAAGCTAGTTTATGGTACTCTAATGTACCTATGAACAAATTTTTTACCCTGTTAAAACAGGATTCACAAACCAAAGCCCGAGCCGGAATTATCCATACTGACCATGGAGATATTGAAACTCCAATTTTCATGCCCGTGGGCACCCAAGGGACAGTGAAAAGTTTAGATCAAAGTGATCTGCATGATTTAGACGCTCAGATTATTTTGGGCAATACGTATCATTTACATTTACGCCCAGGTGAGGATTTAATTGCTCAGTTTGGTGGACTCCACAAATTTATGAATTGGGACCGTCCAATTCTTACCGATAGTGGCGGCTTTCAAGTATTTAGCTTGGGTGCGCAGCGTGATGAAAAAATTGA
>DALYDF010000038.1:0-8678 GCA_031973355.1 Candidatus Magasanikiibacteriota bacterium | reverse complement strand
TGGAACTCGCCACCAAAAGCAAGATGTTTTGTGCGTGCCCCAATAACAGTGAAGGCATTCCAGCCAACACTAATATTTGTCCAGTTTGCTTGGCCCATCCCGGCTCTCTTCCTGTTCCCAATCGCACTGCCCTTGGCTGGGCAGTACTGGTTGGTCGGGCTTTAGATTGCACCATTCGCGAAGTATCCAAATTTGACCGTAAACATTACTTTTATCCTGACTTACCAAAGGGCTACCAAATTTCCCAATTTGACGAACCAATCGCTGAACATGGTTCCATTACCCTCACTTTCCCATTAGAAGCTAATATCCGCGATACAGCCACGATTAGCATTCGTCGCGCCCACATGGAAGAAGATACGGCCAAATCACTCCATGATGCCACTGGGGCCACGTTAATTGATTTCAATCGCGCTGGCGCTCCACTCGTGGAAATTGTCACTGGTCCAGATTTCAAAAGCGCTTTGGAGGCCAAAACGTATGCCCAAGAATTGCAGCGCATTTTACGTTATCTTGGTGTAAGTCAGGCCGACATGGAAAAAGGTCAGATGCGCGTGGAAGCCAATGTTTCCGTGCAACCAGCTGGTTCATTTGAGATTGTTGAAGGTAAAATTAAACCGCTCAATGGTTTTTTTTTAAACAATAAAATCGAAGTTAAAAATATTAACTCCTTCAAAGCCGTGGAAAAAGCGATTTTATTTGAGATTGAGCGCCAAACTGCCATGATTGCAGCGGGTGAAACCTGGGGTCAGGCTACTCGCGGTTGGGATGAAAATAAAGGCGAAACCGTGGCCCAGCGCAGTAAAGAAAATGCGGCTGATTATCGCTATTTCCCTGAACCAGACATTCCACCATTTCACCCAGCTTTATATGCGGCCGATTTACGGTTGCCAGAATTACCTATGGCCAAACGCGCGCGCCTGCGTGAAGAATTAAATTTTTCTTATTCTGATGCGGAAATTCTTACTGATAATCCTGCCCTCGCTAATTTTGCCGAAGCCGTGGTAAGTGAAATTGGGGCTTGGCTTGAAGCAATTACTGATGAACCAAACAAAGAAGAACAAGGTACCAAACTCGCCCGTTTAACTGGTGGTTGGATCACGGGTAAATTATTAGGTTTATTAAATGCGGCCAATAAAACTATCACTGATTTCAACATTAGTCCAGAAAATTTTGCTGAACTTTTGGTTCTCATGAATACCGGTAAATTGAACGCCACCAATGCTCTCAAAATTTTAGAAGAAATGGTAAACAGCGCGGCGGATTTAGACCCAACTCATATTATGGAAGAAAAGGGCTATGGCCAGGTTAGTGACGAAAGTGCACTCCAAGCCATTGTGGCCGAAGTAATTAAAAATTATCCAGTGCAAGTGGACCAATATAAAGCGGGCAAAACCCCACTTCTCCAATTCCTCAAAGGAATGGTGATGAAAGCTAGTGAAGGCAGTGCGGATCCAGCGGTGGCAGAAAAATTGTTGGTGGAAGAGTTGAAAAAATAAGCTATTGCCACAACCAAAAATCATTCTTCAACTGTTCCCTCAACTTGTGCCTGTTGCCGTGGGACAGTAATCCCAAATATGATTGTAAAACTTCCTCTTTGGGATTGGCTGCCAGCCGTCGAAACATCCTTCGTTTAGTCGCACCCCGCATTACTCGATGATGCGGAAACTGCACCCAACCCAGAAAATCCATACCCGAAGCAATGGTTTTTAAAAAAATCTTATTGGGGTGTAATTGTAATTTCAATTCTTCATGTAAGAAATAATCAACTTTGGGAATAATCGAGAGCAAATAATTTCTGTCTTCCGATAAAAACACAAAGTCATCCGCGTAGCTAATATAGCATTTGACCTTCAATTTATGTTTAACCCACTGGTCCAGCTGGTTTAAATAAATATTAGAAAATAATTGTGAGGTTAAATTACCAAGCGGTAAGCCCACTGGTATTCCAGGAGTAGTGGAAAAACTGGTAATAATATTTTCAAGTAAACCAATAATTCGTTTGTCTGGAATATAACTATCTAAAAGCCCGAGCAAAAATTGATGATCGATACTTGCAAAGAATTTTCGAATATCACACTTTAAAATCCAAGCAGTCCAGGTATGGTTCCGACTGACCTGGTACGCCATTCTTTGAAAACGTTTAATCGCTTTATGTGCCCCCTTTTCATCACGGCAAGAAAAAGAATCGCCAATGAAAGTGCGGTCAAAAAATGGGTATAAAATTCTATACACGGCGTGATGAAGTAAACGGTCACGAACACTCGCTTTATGAATCAATCTTGGCTCAGGGTCATTAATTTTAAATTCATAATAATAGCCGTGGGAATAAGTCTGGTTTACTAAATCCGCATGCAATGCTAGGATATTATCCATTAACGCATAACCAAATTCAACTACATCTGGTTTATTGCTTTTTTCCACTTCAAATTCCTGCCACGCGTATAACAAATTAGAAACAGAAATAATATCCTCATAATTATGACTCAATTGAATTTTATTTCGCCTATTAAGCAAGCCCCCCCCCAACGGAAACGGCGATATTCCGATTATTCAAAATCTTAGCAGTTCGTATAAACTCTGGCATAGTTTTTTAATAAATTTACCGCGCTTAACGCGCTATTCATTGGGAATAAAAATTGATACTTTGTTTACTAATATTTTAGAATTAGCCTTGGCAGCTGGCTATGCGGAACGAGTCAACAAATCCGCAGTTGTAAAAAAACTCAGTGCGCAATTTGATGCGCTTAAATTTTTCTTAAAAATTTTATGGGAATTAAAAGCCTTGGATAATAATAAATACGCACGACTTTTCCAAGAATTAGATACTGTCGGCAAAATGATTGGCGGCTGGCTGAATGCGCTGAAAAAAGAAACTCCCCCGAACTAAGGAGGAGAATGAAGAGACTAGCAGCGAGCGATGTGGTCGTTGTCGTTCCAGTTGTTGTCCAGCCAATTGAAGTTGAGGATCCACTGGTTGCCGTTCCAGTTGAGGTACGGCACGTGGAGATTACCGTCCGAGTCGCTCATGCGATGAATTATCCATAACACTGCCTGTTGAATACTCTCTAGGCTGAAAAGTTTGCGGAATCTGTATTCCTTAATTCACCACACCAAGTATCTTTATTTTTAAAACATATCAGCGGCACACTAGTCAAAACAATTTTGCCCGACTATTCAGACCCAACCGATATATCCAGAATTCAACCGCCCAGAGCAATATCCATGAGCTGTAGCGTTTACTATCCGGGGGCATAGTATCATAAAAAATATTGGAAATGAAGAACCCGCACCAATTCTCATTCGAGTCCCAAAGGGATCGAAGACAAATTGATGCGGGTATAGCTGTGAGTCAGCGGACCAAGGGTCCAAGGACCAGGCCGAGGGCCAAAATCCGAGGGTCCAAGTACCTACTTGCAGCGAGCGATGCGGTCGTTGTCGTCCCAGTCGTTGTCCAGCCAACGGAAGTTGAGGATCCACTGGTAGCCGTTCCAGCGGAGGTACGGCACGCGGAGATTACCGTCCGAGTCGCGAAGCAGTGTGCCTGGAAGGATGATGTATTTGCTCCGGAGCTCCTCCGAGTTGATCGTGTTGAAGTAGGCGAGAATACGCGGTGCATCCGCGAGGCCCAGGTTACCTTGGAGTACCACGGCGCGAGTGCGCATAGTCGGTCCATCCACGGACGACTCGCCCCGGTCGAGAAAGGAGGCAAACTCCATCTTCTCGACAGGATAGTCGGACGCAGGCACGTCCTCGACGATGTTCCATCCGCTCGGAACGAGCGAGACGGACTCTACGCTGGTCTTTTTAAGGCCGGACCCGGCGATGATGACCTTGGCGACTTCTTGTGCCAAAGTCTTGTTATTGAGAAGGGCTCGGACATCATCGTCCGAACCGCCCTGGGCCCGCACTGCGTCCAAAATCCTCTTCAGGACCTCGAACGCGGTACCAAGTCCACTCAAGAGTTCGCTCCGGGGCTTACCCACGCGAACCTCTCTTTCATTACCATTAGTGGCTCACACACTTGCCTAAACACCGTGTCTAGGCTTGCGGTTTACCAAAATCAGGCATTTCTCCTGACCGCAAAATATAGCACAAAAATGGGATTTTGTCAACGCTACTACAATCAAATCTCCCCGTACATCCCCAAAATAGTCACTATATACGGGAGTATGTTCACCAAAACAGGTATTATTTTGGTGATTAACCCTAGTCAAATCTAAAAGTTTGTCCCCACCCCCATTTGCACAAACGTTGGCGCGTGTTACAATTACCGCGCTATGAATTTCCCAAATCACCCAATTGAATCAATTATCTAAACCGAATACCACTCCGACAGGAAGTGGTATTTTTTTAAATAAAAATCTATGTCTACGTTTCTCGGCCGCGACATTATTTCCATTAATGAGCTTTCCAAAACTGAAATGCTCACGGTTTTAAAACACGCCAGTGATTTGAAGAAAAAACCACAGCCAAAATTATTGGACACCAAAGTAATGGGCAGTTGTTTTTTTGAACCATCAACACGCACTAGACTTTCGTTTGAAACCGCCATGCAACGCCTGGGCGGACGCGTGATTGGTTTTGCGGATGCCGCGGTTTCTTCGGCTTCCAAAGGTGAGACTTTGTATGATGGCATGAAAATTATTGGTCAATATGTGGATGTCATTGCCATGCGCCACCCACTGGAAGGTTCTGCCCGACGCGCCAGTGAAGCTACGGATAAGCCAATTTTGAACGGTGGTGACGGGGCCAACCAACACCCAACCCAAACGTTGCTGGATTTATTTACCATTCAAGAATGCCAAAAGAAATTAACCGGTCTCACCATTGCCATGGTTGGCGATTTGAAATATGGTCGCACGGTTCACTCCCTCGCCCAAGCACTCAAACATTTTAACCCAACTTTTTATTTTGTGGCTCCAGATTTTTTACAAATGCCAGAATCAATTTTACGTGAACTAAAAAATGGGGGCATTAAATATACACTAAAAAAATCAATTGATGAGGTCATTACCAAAGTAGATATTTTGTACATGACACGCATTCAAAAAGAACGCTTTTCGGATATTACGGAATATGAAAAAGCCAAGAGTCTGTACATCTTAGACACACCACATTTAAAAGGTGTAAAGAAAAATCTCCGCATTATGCATCCCCTGCCACGCGTGGGTGAAATTACACCAGCAGTAGATGCTACGCCACACGCCTATTATTTTGAGCAAGCGGAAAATGGGTTATTTGTGCGCCAAGCGTTACTCGCCTTAGTGTTAGGTAAATTACAATAATATGCAAAACTACCGCGTCTTTACCATAGAGAATGGAACCGTAATTGATCATATTCCCGCTGGTTTGGGAGTAAAATTAATCAGTATTTTAAACGCCATGAGTGGGGAATCAATTGTCACCATGGGCGCACGTTTACCTAGTAAAAAATTGGGTAAAAAGGATATTCTCAAAATTGAAAATCGGGAATTAACACCGGATGAGATTAACCAAATTTGTTTAATCGCTCCAAAAGCGAGTATTAATTTGATACGCAAAAACGAAGTGTACAAAAAATTGCGTGTAGCCATGCCAAACAGTTTGCACAAAATTGTGCGCTGTCCAAATGCTAAATGTATTACTAATCATGAAGCGACAGACACTAAATTTAATCTGTTAGAAGGCAAAGAAAAATATTTTGCCTGTCATTATTGTGAGAAACAATTCACCCCTGACGAATTAGCTAATAAAATTTAGCGTAGCTAATCCGCCTTAGGCGGATACACTTATATGGCTCAGCTTATTACCATCCCTGCCCTGATAGATCCACACGTGCATTTTCGCACACCTGGGGCAGAACACAAAGAAGATTGGATTACAGGTACACGCGCGGCACTCGCTGGTGGTGTTACCACGGTGTTTGACATGCCCAATACTAATCCCGCGACCACCTCGCTGGAACTAGTGCGCGCCAAAAAAGAACTTATTCACCAAGCCCTGCAAGAATCGAACCAAAAAATTCGCTATCATTTATATTTAGGAGCCACAGAAAATAATGTAGGTGAACTCGCTGCGGCCAAGCCCGAAATTATTGGGGTAAAATTGTTTATGGGTGCTAGCACCGGGAATTTACAGATGACCGATGAAAACGCTCAGGCTGAATTTTTTCAAGAGTGCGCCCGTCTGGATTTACCGCTCGCTATTCACGCGGAAGATGAGGCAGTATTGCAAAAAGCCAAAAGTGACTTTGTAGGTGTACCTACATTTTCTGACCATGGTCGTCTGCGTCCACGCGAAGCCGCAATAATTGCCTTGGAACGGGCCATTAGATTTGCGGAAAAATATAAAACCAAAGTGTATTCCTTGCATACCAGCACAAAAGAAGAAGTTGAGTTAATTCGTAATGCAAAAAAATTAGGCATTACTATTTTTGCCGAAGTTACACCTCACCACATTTTTCTCAATGAAACTGATCTTGAACACCTAGGAAATCTGGGTAAAATGAATCCCCCACTCCGCACGACTGTCGACCAAGCCGCTCTTTGGGAAGGAATTCATGATGGCACGATTGATACCATTGGCACTGATCATGCACCACATACCTTGGAGGAAAAATCTTTGTCATATTCTGAAGCACCCTCTGGTGTGCCTGGTGTGGAAACATATTTAGCTCTGCTTTTAAACGCGCATACTAATGGTAAAATTTCTTTGAACGAAATTACCAAATTAACTCGAATCAATATCCAAAAAATATTTAATCTTACAGATAATAATGATACCGTTACTGTTGATTTAGATTTAATTAGAACCATTAAGAACCAAGATTTAATAAGCAAATGTCAATGGTCACCATTTACTGATCAAACTTTAACTGGCTGGCCAATTAAAACTAATTTAGAATATTAATAATTAATTCTATGCGCCATTTAATTTCTCTTAAAGAACAATCACGCGAAGATATTTTAACGCTCCTCGATTTAGCCATGAAAATAAAGGCTAAACGAAATGCTGGCGAAATGACTAATTATTTGGCCAACAAAACTTTGGTCATGTTTTTTCAAAAATCATCCACTCGCACTCGCCTCTCTTTTGAAGCGGGCATGACTGAACTGGGCGGACATGGCATTTTTTTAGATGCCAAAACTACCCAATTTTCTCTCACTGATTTTGGTGATGAAATTCAGGCCGTAATGCGCTTTGGTCAAGCCTTAATGTTCCGGGCTATGAAAGTGGCTGATGTGGAAAAAGCCGCGAGTTTTAACCGCGTGCCCGTAATTGATGCTTGTAGTGAAAAATATCACCCTGCTCAAGCACTCAGCGATTTGCTGACTATGACAGAAAAAGCTGGTGGTGTAGAAAATATTAAAAAGATTGCCTGGCTCGGAATTGAAAATAATGTTTCCAATACGTTAATGTTAATGTGTGCAAAATTAGGAATTGAAGTCGCGATTGCGGCTGGCGATGTAGACCAAAATAGTGTTGATGCAGAATTAAATGCCTTGGCCGAGGCCACAGGTAAGGTCACTCGCACTTCTGACCCGCGCGAAGCAGTAGCTGGTGCAGATTTTGTCCACACTGACACTTGGATGAACATGGAATTTTTTGAAAATGGTGCGGTAAAACCAAGTGCCCAAGCTGAATATGACCGCCGTTTAGAGATGCTTAAACCGTACCAATTAAACGCTGAATTAATTAATACTGTGGCACCCCAAGCCAAAATCATGCATTGCATGCCTTGTCACGTGGGCTATGAAATTAGTCGCGATGCGATTGACCACCCAAATGCCGTGATCTTTGATCAAGCGGAAAATCGCATGCATATGCAAAAAGCGATTTTGGTTTGGCTCTTGGAGCAAGAACATTTGGTTAAATAATATGCCAGCGCTGTATAATCACCAATTAAGTTTTGAGGAAAACTTTGCCAAAGGTCCATTTTTTGACGGCGAAGTTCCAGCGCGTGAATTTTTACCAGAATCAACGTGGGTAAATTTTCTCGGGCATAAAATTGCCTCACGAATTGGCGTACCCGCTGGTCCAGCGATGAATGCCAATTGGGTGAGCTTGGCCGCGAAATTGGGTTTTGATGTGATTGTGTATAAAACCATTCGCACCCAAAAATATCCGTGTCACCCGTTACCAAACATTACGTTTGTTGATGCCAACATTACGACGCAAAATTTGGACACACCACTTATTGTTGCCGATCACGAAACAATGGGAATTACCAATTCATTTGGTATGCCGTCTCAAGATCCGGATTTTTTGCGTACTGATATTGCCCGCGCCAAAGCCGCTTTAAAACCCGGTCAGTTATTAATTGTCTCAGCCGTTGGCACACCGCGACCAGAAGCAGATTTTACCGCTGATTTTGTAGAGGCAGTTACAATGGCCAAAGAATTCGGGGGTGAAATTGTAGAAGCCAATTTTTCGTGTCCCAATGTATGTACTGGCGAAGGCAGTTTGTACACTAATCCGGAAACTGTAAAAGATTTAGGCGGTAAATTAGTTGAAGCCCTAGGAAGTACACCATTAATTTTAAAAATTGGCTTTTTCCGCGACCCACAAATCATGCGCCAAGTATTCATTGCCGCAGCAGAAGCTGGTGTAAAAGGAATTAGCGGTTTAAATAGCGTGGCCATGAAAGTACAAACTGAAACTGGCGAGCCAGCTTTATCACCCGATCGTCCAACTAG
>DALYDF010000037.1:0-8710 GCA_031973355.1 Candidatus Magasanikiibacteriota bacterium | reverse complement strand
GCCAACCGAATCCGTTGCGCTTCTCCCCCAGATAAAGTCCCAGCCGTGCGGCCCAAAGTTAAATAATGCAAACCCACATCAAACATGAATTGCAACCGATTAGAAACTTCTTTAAATACTGGCCCAGCAATTTCCACTTCTTTACTTGGCAATTCCATTTCCGCGGAGGCAAAAAATTCACGCGCATTGGCAATAGTCATGGTGGTTACCTGCCAAATATTTTGTCCCTGTATTTTTACGGACAAAGCATTTTCATTCAAGCGTTTACCTTCACACACTGGACATTTTTCTTCACTGAATAATTCTTTGGTGCCTAAACCAGTACAAGACTGACAATACCCGTACGGACTATTAAAACTAAATAACCGCGGCTCAATTTCCGGGAAACTATAGCCATCATTGGGACAAGAATATTCGGTACTATAAATTTGCTCGGTGTCATCAGCAAATTTTACGGTACATAAACCATTAGATAATTGCACCGCATTTTCTACGGCTTCATTTAAGCGTTGACCTTCAGTGGCAATGGCGGCGAGTGCCAACCGATCTACCACTACTTCAATGGTATGTTTAAAATTTTTAGACAACGTTACGCGCTCGCGCAAACTTTTAATTTTGCCGTCAATGCGCACTTCGGTATAACCCGAATTATAAAAATCATAAAGCATTTGGTAATACTCGCCTTTGCGACCGCGCACCACTGGCGCCAAAATCATAATTTCCGCACCGGTTTTTTTGGTGGCTTCATGTTGACCAACATTCACGTGAATTTTTTCTAACATTTCATCCACGGTTAGTTTGCGAATTTCCGTATTACAGAGCGGACAAAATGGTCGGCCAATGCGCGCGTACAGCACGCGGAGATAATCGTAAATTTCGGTAATCGTCGCCACGGTGGAACGAGGATTCGCACTGTGCGCTTTTTGATCAATGGAAATAGCTGGTGACAAACCTTCAATTTCATCAACATCGGGCTTTTGCATGCCACCCAAAAATTGCCGCGCATAAGCCGACAAACTTTCAATATAGCGGCGTTGACCTTCCGCAAAAATCGTATCAAACGCCAAAGAAGATTTACCCGAACCAGAAAGGCCAGTAAAAACAATCATTTGGTTGCGCGGCAATTCAAGCGAAATATTCTTTAGGTTGTGCTCCCGCGCCCCTTTGATGATAATTTTGTCTTGCATAAGATTCGTTTAAAACCATTATAAACAGGAAAACGCCCCTGGTTTTGGGGGTATATAAACTATAGAGCCAGTATAGGGGTAAAATGACCTCTAAGTCAACCCTTTATCTTTGCTTAAATTAGCAAAATTTAGTAGTATTAAAATATTAATACTACTATATGAAAACCATTTTTATTGCTTGTTCCCGTCGTTTCTATCCGCAAGTCAAGGCCATCAAAGAAAAATTAGACCATCTAGGCGTTAAAGGATTTTATCCTTATTTTGATTTCCACAGTGAGGATTCGGAAACAAACGAGGAACTAAAGAAAAAATTAACCATGGGCCATTTTCCAGAACTTGATCAAATAGACACTTTGTATGTATATGCCGAAAATGGCTATGTTGGTTATTCTTCAACTATTGAAATTGCCTACTCGTATGCAAAGGGAAAGGAAATCATTAGCTCAGAACCGATCACGGAACTAGCCGTTCGCGCGCTGGTTTCCAAAGTAATGACACCTGATGAATTCATCGTATACGCACAAAACTAAATATCTTTTCACATCCTTAAAAAATTACGATCATGATCCTCTATCACCAAACCCCCTGGAAAAACACCCTCGCGTTCCGTATCTCTTTTGACTTGCGTAATTTAAATATTCATCAAACTCACCCTGCACTGCTGCATTTCGCCGAACACCTAATGTTTGTTGCCACGAAAAAATTAAATGAGCAGGCACTCTACGAGAAAAAAACTTTCTTTTTTGATTTTTTAGGCGCGTTTACTACTCCTCTTTTTTTGTGCATCAATGTAACCTGCGCACAATCGGATTTAAAAACAGTCAGTAAGGTACTACACGAAATGATCTATACTTGGAATTGTAATCCTAAACAATTCACTAAAGAAAAAACAGAAATTTTAACAGAGCTGGCAAGTTTTGAATCTGAACTAACTGCACAAGCAGTTAATAAACTGTCCAGCAAAGATCCAGAATTCAAAACAATCGCGATTGGCAATAAAAAAACTTTAACGGCTCTCAAATATACTGATGTCAAAAAGATGAAAAAGGTCTGGCAATTAATGTTAGACCAAGCACCCACATCACTCATTGTCGCGAGCGGAAATTTGAGCCCGGCTGAGAAAAAACTATTGGAAAATATTGTTAATTTAAAAAAACCACAAAACATTATTTTGCCAATTCCCGCTTCTACTCAATTATTATCAGTACCCGGCGTAATTGCTTTGCAATTCAAAACCACCCGCAGCTCATTATTTCACCTACTATTGGAACGAATCTATTTTACTCGTCACGCAAAAACTGACCCGATTTGTTTTTATGAATTTGTGCATGAAAAAAATTCCGTAACCTTTGTAGCGTACAAAAAACCGAATCAACCGTTTAATGTTCAATCTATCAAAAAATTTCTACTCAATCCACCTACTAAAGCTGAATTTACCGTAGCCCGATCTTTAGTTACCAACCATTTACTCTCCCTCCACGATGGTCTTGAACCCCAAAATTTAATTGATTGGCTTGAAACCTACCAAACCCTTCCTGAAAGTACCAATAAAAATCTTACAGAAATTTATAACTTATTTTCTGTATACTCATTCCAGACTTTTCTAAAAGAGTGGAAACAAGTTAATTATACGGTTATTAATTCAAAATCATCGGTTGAGGCTTAGTCACCTCCACCTGCCATACTGCTTTTACCCGCGCTAACCATTCGCGGGCATTTGGCACCCACCAGGATTCATATATGCGCACATCCGCCTGTACCAAGGTAGTTTCAATCCCAAAATGTTCACACAGATATTGAATACGTGGCAAATGAAATGATTGCGAAATGACAATGGCCGAATTAATGTTAAACAATTGCGCTTCGCGTAAACAGCTTTCGTAGGTTCTATATCCGTGTGGATCGGCCGAGATTTTTTCTTCAGGAACACCTAATTCCAATAAACGATTTTTCATAGCCGTAATTTCATTGGCTTTAAACCACCCGTCATCGCCAGTAATCATGAGCCGCTCTACTTTTCCAGTTTTAAATAATTCCGCTCCGACGGACACCCGGTCCCACTGCATATCGCTCATTTCTGTACCATTATTTTTCATACCGCCACCAAAAATTATCGCGAGTGAACTCGTTGGCACAGTATTAACCGAATAAATCTGCGCCGCATTTTTAAGAATAAAAATATTAGTACTTACTAAAATTACCAAACCTAAAAACCCGACTAGTAATCCAGTAATACATACTAATTTGAAATAGTTACGCATAGTTACATTAGTATACACTAAATCTAAATTTCTTTCGCGATTTTTTTGGACAGAGCTCCGGGAATTAATCTAATCGCCGGACGGTTTTCTTTTTCGTATATCATTTGTACGCCAATTATTTTTTCACAACCTAAACATTTAATTTCTTTACTTTCAAATTTCCCCGCCGGCAACATGCGATCTACATACAAGCGTTTCAAATCACCTGGCCCATCTTTTTGATAATTACAAAAGTGCGCCTGGCACTGACTACAGGCCAAACTCAAGAGGCGCGACTTCCCTCCCCTGGTATGGCGGAATTTATCGTTTTTTAGGCCTAATTGGGATTTTTTCATACTAAATAATGGCTCAATCTAGCTAAATATTTACTTTTCTCTCTTGACAAAGTCACGATTTTCTGGTATGTACCAGACACACGAGTAGCCTAAAAGCTACAAAGGAGAGCTATGCTCACGCAGTTCAAGGTCACTTTTTCGGTTGGTGAACAACTCCTCTACGTTTTCGGAAAGAAGGTGGAGAAGGACAGGGTAATCTGGATCGACGCTGGGAGCGAAGAGGCTCTCAGGAAGACCTGTATTCAGGTGTTCTCTGGCGGCCAGGACGAAACTGGTGTCCTAAAACACTTCATCAAGATCGACCAAGACCCGGAGATCCTCATCGAAGAGCCTGACATCGACGGTGAGGAGGACACCGTGATGTTCAACGTGAAGACTGGGCGACAGATCGCCCTGGGTGCTGAGTGGCGTCCGCTCAACTGACGCACCCCGGGGCAAGAAGTCCCCATGGATCTTCGAACGAAGCTCTACACAGACTCCGCCGAACCCATGCTAAGATTCTAACAATTGGAATTTTAGCAGGAGGTCGGCGGTTTTTGTTTTATAATTATTTTTTAGTAGTCTTACGAGATTTCTTAGTCCCCGCACTTTTCCCAGCAGTTTCTCGCGCCCGCAATTCGCGCACTTCATCGCGCAAAATCGCGGCCAATTCAAATTCCAAATCTTGCGCCGCTTGTTTCATTTGTACTTCTTTTTCTTTAATAATCACCGCAAGTGGCCGATCATCACCAAGAGTATCCAAAGTAGCGACAGAATTGTGAGCAGTCTTTCCTCGACCACGACCCTTACCAGACGACGCATCAACCTCTGGGGCACTAATCCCAAATTCTTCCAAAATATTGCGAATGGTTTTTTGAATGGTTTGTGGGGTAATTCCGTGTTCCAAATTGTACGCCAATTGTTTGGTGCGGCGACGATCAGTTTCAGCCAAGGCGCGTTCAATTGAACCGGTACTATGATCGGCATACAACACCACCAAGCCATTTACGTTACGCGCCGCCCGACCAATGGTTTGAATTAAACTGGTTTCACTGCGCAAAAAGCCTTCTTTATCCGCATCCAAAATTAAAACGAGAGACACTTCCGGAATATCCAAACCTTCACGCAGCAAGTTAACCCCCACAATCACATCAATTTCACCACGGCGCAATTTGGTAATAATATCAATCCGATTAATCGTGAGTACATCACTGTGCAAATATTCTACTTTGATTTTCCGCGCTTTTAAAAATTCCGTTAAATCTTCAGCCATTTTTTTAGTCAACGTAGTCACGAGCGCACGTTCACCTTTGGTAATTCGATCTTCAATGCGCGCAATCGCGTCATCAATTTGCGACAAATTTTCACCCACTTTTTCCGTCACTGGTTTAATCAACACTTCCGGATCCACCAAACCAGTTGGCCGCACAATTTGTTCGGCCACAAATTCACTCACTTCAATTTCATACGGACTTGGTGTCGCGGAAACATAAATCACCTGCGGCGTGCGGGCATCAAATTCATCGTATTTTAACGGCCGATTGTCACGGGCGCTTGGCAAACGGAAACCATGTTCCACCAGCGTGTCTTTACGTGCCCGATCACCATTATACATGGCCCGAATTTGCGACACCGTCACATGTGACTCATCAATCACGGTGAGAAAATCTGCGCCAGCTGCAGCCTGTTTTTGGCCAGAATATTGCAAATAATCCAATAAAGTAAACGCCGGCTCATCAACGTTACGCCCATCAAAATGCCGTGAATAATTTTCAATACCATTACAATAGCCTAAGTTTTTAATCATTTCCAAATCATAACGCACGCGCCGTTTCAAACGTTCGTATTCCAACACTTTTCCCTGTTTTTCAAACAAGGCCAACTGATCATTGAGTTCTTGTTCAATACTGGCAATGGCGCGCTCACGCATTTCTGGACTCGCCACATAATGTTTGGCTGGAAACAACCACACATCTTCTTGCTCGCGCTCTACTTTTCTCGTCACCGCATTAATTTTTTCAATGCGCGTAATGTGTGAACCAATTTCTAACCGATAAATCGTTTCTTCATTAACCGGCATTAATTCGAGCACCTGCCCACGCAACCGAAACGTGCCGCGCGTTAAATCCGCGTTAGTGCGCGTAAACTGCATGTCAATTAATTGCGCCAACACCGCATGCCTATCAAGCGCATCGCCCACCCGCAATTGCAACACAATTTTTTCATACTCAGTTGGTGAACCTAACCCATAAATCGCGGACACTGACGCCACGATAATTACATCGCGCCGCGTCAGCAAAGCCTGGGTACAGGCGTGTCGTAACCGATCAATTTCTTCATTTACCTGCGCTTCTTTTTCAATATAAGTATCTGACCCAGGCATATAGGCCTCGGGCTGATAGTAATCATAATACGACACAAAATATTCCACCGCGTTCTCAGGGAAAAATTCGCGGAATTCATTACATAATTGCGCGGCCAAAGTTTTGTTATGCGCAATCACCAAAGTAGGTTTTTGCACCTGCTGGATCACATTGGCAATCGTAAATGTTTTACCCGAACCAGTTACCCCGAGCAAGGTTTGTCGCGCCAAGTTTTTTTCAATACCCGAAACCAAGCCCGCAATTGCTTTGGGCTGGTCTCCGGCTGGCTGATAGTTTGACTGCAACTTAAATTCCATAGACCTACAAAATACCACTATTTCTTAACTACGACAATCCCATTTTTAGGTAATTTACCAACCACTTTCACATCCATTCCCACATCAGCATATTTATATAACAACGCTACATCTTTTTCACGCATATTAACACACCCGTGCGAATTGGTTTTTTTACCAAAATTATTATGCCAGTAGGCGGTGTGAATGAAATATCCCCCACCTTTAAACGCCATATTCCATTTTACATTGGGCAAGTTATAATCTGGGCCGCGATACCGCATAATCGGCACCTTATATAAAATTTTAAAATCTCCAGTTGGAGTGGGAGTAACCGGCATCCCCGTTGATACCGGCATGGTCAAAATTAATTTTTCATCAACAATATATTTGAGACGCTGGGTAGTTAAATCAACTTCCAACCGACGCGTAGTGGTGGCATTCACATCTGAATCAGTCGGACTTTTACCACGCATTACTTCTTCATAATCACCCATTCCATCAGCATCAGTGTCCACCACGGTTAAGTTAGTTTTAAAACTAACTTCTAACCAATCATTTAACCCATCTTTGTCTGTATCCACTTCATACATTTTTTTCAATTTCACCTGTGGTGAGTACTGAAATTTAATTTCTAAACCATCATCAAATCCATCTTGATCAGTATCTGAACGATTTGGATCCGTAAAATAGAGGCTAGTCTCGTCTTCGTCACTAAGCCCATCCTGATCAGTATCAACTATTTCAGCGCTAGCAGTGGGTACCACCAAAATTACTGACATCAATAACAGAAAAAAAACAGGAATTACTAAATACTTTGAAAATACCATATTATAATTCCACGCTTTCACCATACTCTGGCACAAATGTTTCAATGTTATATTGATCACGCAACCGGTGTGCTAATTCGGTGGCTGCGTGTTCTTCACCATGAATACAGAACACTTTTTTAGGTGCACCATTTGGGCCAGAACCTACCCACGCTAATAATTTTTTCTGATCAGCGTGCGCTGATAAACCACCAATTGCTTTAATCGTACAACGCACCGGAATTTCTTCGCCGTGAATTTTTACACTAGTAGCACCTTCATATAATTTGCGTCCCAAAGTACCATGTGCCTGATAGCCCACAATAATCAAGGTGGAATTTGGATCAGATAAATACCGCATCGCGTGATGTAAAATCCGACCACCATTCATCATCCCTGCCCCCGCAATCACCATTTTTGGTCCAGGAACACTATTAATCGTTTTGGAATCATCACGAGTGAGGGTGACTTTCAGTTGTGGAAAGTTAAGAAAATCATCACCCTGCACAATTTCTTTGGCTGCTTCGGCGTCATAATACTCATGATGTCGTTTGAACACTTCAGTCGCTTTAATAGCCAGTGGACTATCTAAAAAAATCGGCATTTCTGGTAAGCGATGTTCATGTTCTTGTAATTTATGCAGTTCATATAAAAATTCCTGAGTCCGTTCAATTGAAAAAGCCGGAATCATGATTGTTCCACCGCGCTTAGCCGCTTCTTCAATCAACCGCGCAATAATTTCTGTGCGTGTTTCAGCATCTTCATGAATGCGATCACCATAGGTAGATTCAACCAATAAAACATCCAATTCTGGTAATGATTCAGTATCTTTTAAAATTGGTACATGCACATTGCCAACATCCCCAGAAAAACCAATTGTTTTACCTTCGCCTCGTACAATAATAAAAGAAGCGCCAAAAATATGACCCGCGTCACGGAATTCAGCGGTAATTTCGCCTCCCAAATCTATTGTTTCATGATACTTAATCGGGTGAAACAACGCGGCGGTATTCGCAATGTCCTGTTCACTATACAACACAGGTTTTTGAAATTTCTGCTCTTCGTACGCCATCACTGACCAGGCATCGTGTAACACCAGTTCACCCAATTCCAAGGTACCGGCCGTACCATAAATTTTTCCACCAAAGCCATCTTTAACTAATTTTGGTAAACGCCCCACATGGTCCAAATGTGCGTGCGTAATTAGCACCGCGTGAATTTCCTTTGGATCAAAGGGAAAATCCTCATAATTTTTGCCTTCACTAAAATCTGACCCTTGAAACATGCCGCAGTCCACTACGATTTTTTTACCGTTAATTTCGAGTAAGTAACAAGACCCGGTTACTTCGTGACTAGCACCGCAAAAGGTTAATTTCATATTTTTTTAGATAATATACGCAGTATATACAAAAGCCCGTTTTTCTGCTATAGTAGCCCTACCTATGCCTCGTCGTCCTGAAGATATAACCATCCAAGAACC
>DALYDF010000036.1:0-8792 GCA_031973355.1 Candidatus Magasanikiibacteriota bacterium | reverse complement strand
TATTGCGGCAATTGCTTCTTTTCCTGGACTTAAGCGTCGTTTAGAAAAAAGAATTGAAGGCTTAGTAACTGTTTTTGATGACATTGCTCATTCGCCGGCTAAAGCCAAATCAGTTCTCGAAACTTTGCGCGCCATTTATTCTGGTAAAATTACAGCAGTGTTTGAACCAAATACGGGAAATCGTAAACCAGAAGCAAAATCATTATATACCGAGGCCTTTATTGCTGCTGATGAAGTTATTATTCCCCGTCTCACCAAGATTAAAATTGATACCAGTGATGAAGCACCACCAATTGATGGTGAGGAATTAGCTTTAACTATTTCCCAAACTCACCCTAATGTTTTGTACATTGATGATGACGCGGAATTAATTACACACCTAACAGATACGGCTGAAACTGATGACATTATTGTTTTCTTAGGCTCACACGGTTTCCGCGGTATGATTGAAGAATTAATTGGAAAATTATAAATATGCGAATTCCACCACAAGCAAAATCAGTATTTAAAGGCGAAATTTTTGAAATATTCCAATGGGAGCAAGAATTATTTGATGGTACTACGGCAATTTTTGAACGCGCCAGACGCGCTGATACCGCCTTTGTAATTCCAATTTTGGATGGAAAAATAGTCATTGCCGATGAAGAGCAACCGGGCGGGCGACAGTTTGTTACTCTACCAGGAGGGAGATTAGAAAAAAACGAATCAGCGGAAATAGGAATGCAACGCGAATTATTAGAAGAAACCGGTTTACAAAGTACTGATCTAGAATTGTTAACAGTTTACGAACCAGCCGGAAAAATTGATTGGAAAATTTCAATATTTATTGCTCGCGGCTGTATTCAAAAAGCAGAACCTCATTTAGACCCAGGTGAAAAAATTTCCTTAAGAAAAGTTTCATTTGACGAATTTTGCGAGCAAGTATTTTCTAGTGAATTCAGAATTAAAGATTTCGCACACTTACTACTTCTTTGGAAATTTTTAGAACCAGAAAAACTAGTCGAATTTAGAAAAAAACTCGGCTTATAATTAGTGGTAATTTATTTACCTTCATCAACAATCTCCGCAGTCACTTCGTCACCGGCAATATTTTCAACACCTAACATAATACCGCAGTGATTACATTCAATCACATCAGCCGGTGCTAAATTTGGGTATTTAGCGAGGTTAACTTCATTTTTGCATTCTGGACAAATTAGTTTCATAATGGTACTATTGTTGGCTAAAAGTATTACGATAATATATGAAATTGTGGCAAAGATCAAGCCTTATAATCACCAGCTTCAGTCTGGTAGTTCTTAGCGAACCTCTTTTTGCCAACGCCACCAACTGCCCCCTATTACCTCAAAATACCTATAAAAGTCCGGCTAGCTCAGCAGTCTACTATATTACTCGCAACTGTACTAAACGGCCATTTACCAGTGAAACGGCTTTTTTTGCGTATTTTACCTCCTGGAAACAGGTGCGCAGCACTACGGCCGCTATTCTTAATACTACTCCAATCGACCCTAAAGGGCCAATGACCTACCGCAGTAGTTCGACCCCGATATCAACCCCTTCTTTACCAGTAGTTCCTGTTTCTCAGCCAATACAAGAACCCGCCCCCTCAACCCCAACCACCACAAATCCAGAACCAATCCCGGCTGTGTCTGTACCGGTCAGTGCCCCACAACCAACTATAATACCACCTTTGCGTGGACCATTGGCCAACTTTTTACGCTGCCCGACTGCTTCTGAACAAAATTTTATTGAACAAAATTTTAAGGTAGTATGGGATAAGGCGTGGGACAGTCACCCATTTACTTGTGATTATCAAACCAAATCTCCAAGTCGGCTAGCAGTGTACGCCACGCTTCGCGCTTTACACGATATTGAATTTCAAAAACCTTTACCTTTTACCAATAATAAAAGTTTATTTGAATTTTTAACTGCGCAAAAATTAACGATTACCCTGGGACAAAATTGTCAGGAGTATTCATCGGGAATAAATTTCGCCGTATATTTAAATGGTACTTTTAGTCGCACCCATGGTGTTCGCTCTGGTACAGTGAATTGTGATTGGATTGCGCTTGGACAACCAGAATTACTCAATGAATTTGTGGCTAATCCCCTACATAAACTTGGTCTATTTGTTCATGAAGCGCATCACGCGATTGTTGGCAGCCAACATCCAAACGCCAATGGTAGTGATACCAACATTGATGACAATAGTGCCTGGGCCGCCCAATTTTATTATTACGCGTGGTTACATTTGTACGCTGACACACTCGACACTACCACCAAACAAGAAGCTAAAAATGCCGCACTCTCAATTTTACACAATCGCTTTTCAGGCAATCGCTGTCCAGCTAACCCTGATTTAAAAAAAGTAGTCAACACTATTAGTCCTGGACTTTGTCTGTAATTTTATGAAAACGATTCAAACTTCATTTCCTACCCTCGCCACCGCTATTGGTGTACCAGAAGTCTGGCTCAAACGCGAAGATTTACATCATTTTGGTTCACACAAAGGTCGATCAATTCCCTACATGATTGATCACTATTGGCACAAAGAACAAAAAACTACTTTTGTTATTTCTTCATCTGGTAATGCGGCTTTAGCAGCCGCTTTATATGTACAACACCATAATAAAAATAATCCTAACAAACAGATTACCCTGCAAATACTGGTTGGGGGGAAAATTCCAGCCGAAAAATTAGCTCGCTTACAAGCCCTAACCGATACACACATTACTCTGCAGCAAGTTGAAAACCCGCGTCAAACCGCGTTTCAAATTGATGCGCGCGGTGAAGCCACTTTGTTGCGTCAGTCTACTAATGATCTAGCCTTACCTGGTTATGCTGAATTAGCCAAAGAATTAGCGGCCATTCCCAATTTACAAGCAATTTTTATTCCCACTTCATCAGGCACCACGGCACAAGGATTAGCCCACGCGTTTGCCCATTTAGAGCAAAAACCTCAAATTCATATTGTACAAACGCAAGCCGTTCATCCGATTGCCGATAGTTTCCGACAACCACTCTGCCCTACTAACGCAAAAACCATTCCTGATCCAGACACTTCGTTAGCCGGTGCAATTGTTGATAAAGTTGCTCCCCGAAAAACCAGTGTAACCGAGGCTGTCTTACAAAGTAATGGCAGTGGTTGGATTGTTTCTGATCAAGAAATTGTATTCGCCCAAAAAATAATTAAAGATACTACTGGTATTGAAGTATCAACTAACAGTGCCTTGTCTGTAGCCGGATTACAGCAGGCAGTTTCATATGGTGGTAAAAAATTTACCGGCGCCGTTGTTTGCCTAATTACCGGCGCCTAGGTATAGTATTTATTACTAACCTATTTTATGCGTGTTTTATTAATCGAAGACGAAGTCGATATCATTAATTTTTTAAAACCGTGCTTAGAGTCAGAAAGTTTTATTGTTGACACTGCTCAAACTGGTGAGACTGGCTCATTTCAGGCTCGTACCAATGAGTATGATGTGATTATTCTAGACAACATGCTGCCTAAAAAAGACGGCAAAACTGTCTGTCAAGAAATTCGTCAGGCTGGGAAAAATACTCCTATTTTAATTCTTTCGGTCATTGCCGGGTCAGATAGTAAGGCCGATTTATTAAATGCTGGTGCCGATGATTATTTAACTAAACCATTTGCAATTTCAGAATTAGTCGCCCGCTTGCGCGCTTTATTACGCCGACCCTACCAAACAAAAGAAAATATTTTACATAGTGCCGACATCAAGTTAGATGTCCGCCAACACTTGGTATTTAAAGCGGAAAAAGAAATTTACTTAACCAAAAAAGAATTTATCCTATTGGAATATCTAATGAAAAACCAAGGCACAGCCCTCTCGCGCGCCATGATTATGGAGCATGTGTGGGATATTAATGCTGACCCATTTTCCAATACCATTGAATCCCACATTCTCAGTTTACGTCGAAAAATTGACCCACACAGCAAACTTATCCACACTGTTTCGGGAATTGGTTATAAATTAGCCGCCATTTAAACACTACATTAAGCCAAATTACCCATATTTTATCTAAAGTTTATCAAAATTTTAGATTTTTTTTATTTTTAATTTATTTTGAGGGGTGTAGTATATATAAATATAATATTTATGAATAAAAATTATACCGAAACCGAGTTTGATAAGAGAGATATAACCTTTATTAATAGAATTAATATAGGTTATAGCAATCTAGAAAAGAATTGGCAATCATCTCCTGCCTTTTATACAAATAAAGATCTAAAAATATCTGGTCATCCAGTAATGGAAGATTGGGAGACTAATTACATGGAACTTTTAGCAAAAATTTGTACGAAAAATGGTGGTAAAATTCTTGAAGTTGGTTTTGGTATGGGAATATCTGCTTCATTTATTCAAGAACAACCAATTGAAGGACATCAGATAATCGAGGCAAACTCTGATGTATTTTCATATGCAAAATTATGGCAGAATGATGTAAAAATTAAAACTAACATTATTCTTGGATTTTGGGAAGATTTAACAAAAAATATGCAAGATGAGTCTTTTGATGGAATATTGTTTGACACATACCCTCTCAAGGAAAATGAAATACATACAAATCATTTTCCATTTTTTAAAGAAGCATATAGACTTCTTAAACCTCGAGGAGTTCTAACTTACTACTCGGATGAAATAACTGATTTTTCAAAAAAACATTTAGACATGCTCAAACAGGCTGGCTTTGAAAAAATTGATAAAGTTATATGTAATGTTAATCCACCAAACGATTGTCAGTACTGGACAAGTAATACAATTTTAGCGCCAATTATTATTAAATAATATATTGTTAATCATATAAATGATTGATAAAATAATAATATATGTTTATTTTATCATATTCAGCGTTAATTCTTTCAATTATTTGTTTTTGTTTTGCAGCCCTCATCCACCGCACTAAAAACAAAAACCACCTTACTAATTATTTTGTTGCCTACATAATTTTTATTGGCCTATGGATTGGCTCAAACGCTTTGGCTGATTTTGCCCAAACTGATTTTACGGTTCGACTGTGGAGCGGATTTTGTTTGATTACTGGCTCAGCGTATATTAGTTTTTATCTTCTCTTTATTGACGCGTTCATTACTGAATCATACCCCCGTACAATTAAAAAAATTATCTTTTTTGCACCTACATTATTTTTTTCTTTATTTGCCTTTACTCGCTGGTACACGGTTGAAACTTACATCACCCCAGGGGTTCCTGCCCAAATTTTACCTGGGCCACTTTACTACCCAGTTTTAATCTACACGCTTGGCGGTTTAATTTTTGGTATTTATCTGTTGTTACGCTCCTATATAACAGCAAGCTTTAAAAAGAAAAAACAAATTTTCTATCTCACCCTTGGTTTTAGTCTTGTTTTATTAGGCGCAATTATATTTACCGTTATTTTACCTTTGCTCTTGGCAGAGTATCGGTTTTATACCCTTGGCCCACAACTTGCCCTAGTTACCATTGTCACCACGGCCTACGCTATTTATAAACATCAATTACTTAACATTAAAATTGTTTTGCAACGCAGTTTAATTTACACCTTATTATTTTTTATATTATTAGTTTTGTTTCTGGTTACCCTATTTTCAATGATAAATATTTTTAATAGTCAGGCCCAACTTCCCTTTTTTCTTAGTGCCTTACTTACTGGTACCATCGGCGCGTTAGGCGGACCCTATTTAGAAAAAAAATTTCGCTCATTAACTGATGCTTTTTTCTTTAAAGAAAAATATAATTTTTCAGAAGTAATTCAAAAATTGAGTCATCAATTAAGTGTTCACAATACTATTACTGAATTAATTATTCATACCGGTACATTACTCGAATCATCATTACGCGCTAAACAAGTAGTCTTTGCACTAACTCCACCACATGCCGTACCCACTGAGCGCGGAGCATGTTTGGTGGCACCTACCAACAATACTACTGAAGAATTTCCCTTGCTTGCCGCGCTCAAAACTGCCGATACCACTTTAGGCCTTATTTTGATTGGCCAAAAACGCTCAGGAGAAGAATATACTGTCGAAGATACCCAGCTTGTAGAAACTTTTGCCTGTCAGGCAGCCATTGCTTTTAATAAAGCTTTATTGTACCAAGAAGTTTTGGATTATTCTGAAAATCTAAATCAAAAAGTGCAGGAACGCACCGCGGAAATTGCTCATATTCAAACCAATCAAACTAAAATGATTTTAGATATTTCTCATCATTTACAAACTCCACTAACCGTTATTAGGGGTGAATTTGATCGTGCCAAAACTAATCTACCTAACACCACACCGTTAAAAAATTTAGAACAGTCAATTACGCGCATTGCCAGTTTTACGCAAGCAATGTTAGCTCTCGCCACTTTGGAAAACACACATGATACTAAAAAACAACAATTTAATTTCTCTGAACTAGTGTGCGAAGTAGTTGAATATGTGACTACTTTGGCTGAAGAGCAACAAGCCACTGTCCGTGCACACATAACCCCTCACCTGCTAATTTGGGGGAATCGTGAACAATTAGAACAACTGATCACCAACTTATTAAGTAATTCGTTAAAATATTTAGCTAACGAAAGAAAAATTACGATTACTTTAGAACTTCAGACAAAAATTATTCTCACGATCAGCGACACGGGTATTGGTATTCCAGAAGATAAAATTTCAAAATTATTTCAAAGGTTTTATCGTATTGAAACTAATTCTTCACAACCAGGCAGTGGTTTAGGCTTAGCAATTTGCAAACAAATTGTAGAAAATCACAATGGCACTATTTTGGTCCAAAGTCAGGTTGGTCAAGGTACTAGTTTTATTGTTTCCCTACCTTCATCATAGTTATACACAACCAACCATAAAAAAGATTGCTTTGGTTTGCCCAGGGCTGTATTGTTATATGCGGACTCCCGCGCAGTGCGGCGAGCATAAGCTGATCACGGAGCATTACCATGAAGATCTGTTATAAGGCTCAAGAGATCGCTGCGTTCGCCCACGAACAAACACTGTTCCAAGCGCGCATGGATGAGCTCAAAGCCGATCTCTGTCAGCTGCGCATGCAGCAAGATCGATACTTGCTCTACGGTTCTCGCTCCAGCAGACGTTTGACCCCGCCACTGTCAGCCTTGATTGTGCGAGTAGAATCGTACATGCAAACACAGGCGGTACTCATCGGCGGCATCATCGTTCGCCTGACCATCGGTAAACCCCAGGAATTCCAACCTGGTAAATTGCACTGGTGCGAGTACACTCAACCACCACGCTTGGGTCGCAAAAACCGCTCGGCCTCAGTGGTTCACCCACTGGTGGACCGTCGCCATGACATTGAACAAGTTATTGAGCAGTTGCATGGACTACGTGAACTGCTTCGAAACAAGTTCTGAGACACACTGACAGGAGGGATGGCGAACCCCGCGTTCGCCGACCCCACTATTCGATAATTTTAATTAGAAATTATCCAATTGCGGGTCAAATAATTTAAAATAAATCTTTGATTACCAGCGTACTAAACGCCCCAAAGAAAATAAAAATCGCGCCCATAATAATTCGGCGCCACGGTTTTGGTTGAAAAGATTTTGGTAATGTTTTGTAATTCAACCAGGATACTAAACCAATATGCACAAACATGGCCACGGCATTCATACACGCACCCACCACTAATAATTGTTTTGGTTCGTGAATTCCGAGCACAAATAACAAACACCCAAAGGCAATTTGCGCCCACAAAAAGGTACCATAAATTTTAGAAAGATTTTGCGCTTTGGTGGTAGTTTTTCGCAAAGCCCAATTTTCCGCCATGATTCGCGAAGTGGAATCCATTACTCCCAATTGCGTTTGCACCAACATAATTCCGGCGGCGAGTAAAAACAAGAGGCCAAAAATTGGGAAGGTTTGCGCACCAATCATGCGCGCTTCAGTAATTACAAAATTAATTCCCGCCGCATTATTGCCATTACCGTACGCCGTGGCATAGGACAATAACATGAGCAATACCATGGCCAAAGCACCCATTCCCCAAAATACTAAACCGTGTTCAGTATTAACCAACCGCCACCATTTATTAAATAAAATTTTATTCGCAGGTGTATCTGCGGCTACCGCGCCCTCAAGTTTTACTGGCTCGTGTGCGCCTTTGTGAAACAGCCCGGCAATCTTGGTTGAAAACGCACCCATGCCATAGCCTTTTTCTTTAATATAAATTGATTGCGTTAAATTTAAATTTCCAGCCGCACCTGAGTACGCAAACGCACCCAAAAAAGTTGCGAGTACAATTCCTTCTGGTAACCAGCGGTAACCTTCACCTTGCCCAATTAAACCGGCACCAACTGCCGCCCAATCTGCACTACCACTTACCCAAAATGCTAATACAAAAATAAATGGTACACCAATCAGAACCACGGTGGTAGTTAATTTTTCCATCAAACCGTACACGGTTTTTCCTAAACTGAGCAGCAAACCAATTCCAATAAGCAAAGCTACTGCCAGCCAGCGAAATTCAGTAATCCCTGCTGCGTTGGCGAGGAGTTGCGCCCCAGCCGCAATAATCCCAGGCAATCCAAACGCAATAAAAGTAGACAGAATAAACCAATACGGTAAAACTTTAGATAATTTCGTTAGACCCACAAACACACTTTCCCCACGCACCAAAGCATAGCGCTCAATTTCCATGTTAATGAAAAACTGGCAGGTAATTCCTAACACAGCACCCCAGGCAATTCCCAGTCCATAATTAGCCACTAAATACGGCCACAAAATCACTTCACCCGAACCGAGTCCAAGCGCGAGAATAATG
>DALYDF010000035.1:230-9483 GCA_031973355.1 Candidatus Magasanikiibacteriota bacterium | reverse complement strand
CAACGCATCACATTTCCCTCTTCTTCCATCATTCCCCCACATTCTGGACAACTAGTATCTGCCATATAATATTTTATTAGTAAGTAGTATTCACTTATTATAACAAATACATCTAAAAAATAGATTGGGTTATCCACTGTCTATCCACCACCGTTATCGCTGATACGCACTCTGCAAATATTGTTCAACCGGAGCAAATTCATCAGTTAAGATAGGCGCCGCCGCAATTGGCGCGAGCCAACGATGCGCCGCCATTTTTTGATATTCAGTCGGTACTTTAGTCCAATCAGGTGTCTGATTTGATTTATACGCCACCAACATCACATTATCCAAATCGTACGGATCATTAAAATTATCTACAGCAAAGATTTCTACTTTAGGAAAAAGTGATGCATAGGTCGCGTATTCAGCTTGTAAAAATTTACCATCTTTTCCCTCAATTGCACTCACCAAATTCACGAGCACCACCCCCGTATCAGATAATTGTTCAAATATTTTATGCACCGCTTCTTGCGTGGTTAATTGAAAGGGTGGAGTTAGTGAATTAAAGGCGTCAATAAAAATTGCATCGTATTTTTTAGTTCCCTGATTTAAAAAAGTGCGACCATCTTGATGAAAAATATGTAAGCGCGGATCATCTTGTAACCCAAAGTGTTTTCTAGATAACTCAGTTAATTTTGCATCCATTTCTACTACATCCACTTGTGCTTCCGGAAATTTTTTTAAAAAGAACTTTGGATATGAATACGCACCCGCTCCAATTACTAAGGCATGCTGTATATTTGGTTGAATATAATCAACAATATTAAAGTATTTTGTATAATTAAAAACCAATTCATCAGAATCTAAATACTGCGCTTACTGCTCCACAAATAAAGACCACGGTTTCTAAATAGAATTTTTTCATAGTTGCCAAAGTATACCGCACCTTGCCTTAGGCAAGCAATTTGAGTATAGTATGTTTTACTCCTATGAAAGTACTTATTATTTCCGCTGGCGTTGGCGATGGACACGATTCTGCGGCCAAAGCAATTATCTCTACTGCCCCGAGCTCTGTACAAACTGAGTTTTTACGCTTAGAAGAATTCATGCGCCCTTGGCAACGAGCCCTACTCATTACCTCCTATTATCATGCCACGCACTTTGGTAATGGTTTTTTTTGGCGCTATATTTATCAATACGGACAAAAAAAGTTTGGCTACCAAGCCTTCCGTTTCCTGTTAAAAATAAATGCTTCAGTAGGACACCGCTTGAGTCAAAAAGTTCTTGAACTAGACCCCGATCTTATTCTCACCACCCATTTTTATACGCCGGTGTTTTTAGAGTCAATTAAAAAACCTCGCTTTAGTCTCAGCGTTCTCGTTACCGACTACAATTGGTACAACTTATGGTTTCACCCAAAAGTTAATTATTATTTTGCTTCAAATCAAGTGGTCGTTGATAAACTAATAGAAAAAAATTTTAACCCTAAAAATATAATGGTAAGTGGTATTCCCGTTCGCGCAATTTTTAGTGAAAAAGTATCAAAACCATCACTACGCACTGCTTGTAATATATCTAATAGTAAACCGTTTGTCGTAATGATGACAGGTGGAGCCGGTCTGGTTCCCGCTAGTAAATATATTTCAGCCCTGCTTCCTTATTTACCACATTGGAATTTTTTAGTAATTACCGGACGCAATGAACAGCTCTACCAAGAACTAAGACTATTAGTTGCACAAAAAAATCTAACCACGGTAACCGTCCTTGGCTGGACTGATAAAACTGCGGATTATATTCGCTGTGCCGACCTCTTAATTACCAAACCTGGCGGCTTAACCACTTCAGAAAGCGTGGCGGCTCACACGCCACTATTACTTATTTCGCCAATTCCTGGACACGAGGAAGGCAATGCTCGTTATTTAGAAGATTTAGGAGTAGCCGTATATGCCAAAACAATTACTTCGGTTGGACCACTAGCTCAACAAATTTTATCAGGTGAAATAAAATTAAAAACAACTGAGCACATTCCGGCCACTACCCTTGTTTGGAACACTCTTATCTCCCTGGATCCGGCGCGTAAAATTGTTGATTTTGATCAACCCAAAAATTAAATTGTGGTTCGCCTGGTGTCTTTTGCGCATTTGCCCATAAATTATAGACAAATCCAGCAATAGCATACGAAGACAACACTACTATTAAACCAATTGCTCCATTAGTAATAATGCTTTTAGCGTGATCGACTTTATCACTATCTCCAGCCGAAGTGAAGATTAAATACCCCCCATAAAATGTCCATACCACCAACAAAGTTCCGGTAATCGAAAGGGCCACTTTAATTATTTGTGCCACTAAAATTCTCGGGTCAGCGTCTTTGAGACCAGCCCCCTTTTCACCAGCAAACACTTGATTCTGTGCTTCAATTTCACTCAATAAACCCTGTGCATTGACTGTACCAAACAATAGTACTCCACACAAACTCAAGTAAAAAAATAATGTTTTCATATTATTGATCGTAACCACTTTTTGGTCCAGCTTCAACTACGGCACCGGTTATTTTGTTAATGACAAAGCTAGAAATACTAAAGGCCGCTAAAATTATTATTAATCCAACAATTGACATTCGCAAAGTATCATAGGCTTGTTCAATTTTTCCAGAATCTCCATCGGCTTTTATCAACCGATAGCCAGATAAAACAATCAAACCCACAAAAAAGGTCCCGAGTACCCCCAACACCACCCGGGTTAGTTGGCTAATTAAAATTCGGGGGTCAACTCCGCCACTACCATCTTCATTAGCTAACCCCGCTTTACTTGCCCCTGCCTGCAATTGACCATTATATAATTCTGGGTCAATTTGTGCCTGCACTGGTTGACAAAAAAGAATCCCAAATAAACCAAGCCCAACAATTGTGGTAAACACTTTTTTCATATTATTGATTTTCCTCAACGGGTGCCGTTGGTGTGGCCCGACTCACTACATTTCGCATGACAAAATTAGTAATTCCATATGAGGCCATGGCAATCACTAAACCGATTATACATGTTTCAATAATATCTTTAGCTTTTTGGGTTTGACCTTCATCACCACGCGCGTTCATCCACAAAAATCCAGCGTAAAAAATTAAAGCTGTGAACAACACCCCAGAGGCAGTCAAAACCGTACGGATAATTCCACCAATATTTTCGGCCAAGGTTTTATCCGTGGTTCCTTCGGCATCATAACCAGCTTGCCCAGCTGCAGTTTGTGCTCCACCAATTCCTAAGTCCAAAGCCTGGGCAGGTGTAAACACCACTAAACCAAGTAATAGTGCGCTTGCTATGGTAATAAAAAATCTTTTCATACAAGTTTAGGTATTATTACCTCCTGCAGCAGGAGAAGCCGGGATAATTTCTGTCTCAGAAAATCGGCTCACCACAAATACCGTAATTGCATAGGCACTTACGGTAATAGCCAACCCAATAATCGCTGCTGTGATAATTTCTTTAGATTTTTCCACTTTACTCTCATCACCACGCGCGGTCATCCACAACATCCCCGCATACACCATCAGTACCAAGAAGATTAAACCAACTACACTCAAAATTGCTTTAATTACCTGACCCACCAAAGGTTCAGCTTCACTCACTGACCCCAAGCCAGCCTGGGTACTAATTGAGTCAAGCATTGATTTATCGCCAATACCAATCGCCTGTGCCATTACTGGTACCAATATCATCATTATTATTCCTAATACTATTTTTTTCATAGATTATGGATTACAGGCTGGTGGTGCCATAATTGTGGCACTTAATTTATTTTCACACTCTGTCTTTGTGGCGTAAATTTCTTTAGATCCACAGCCGTTCTGCATTTGTTTCATAGAAACACAATTCAAACCACAAGTTAAACAATACTGCAAACCGGGATCCTCCACCGCATCAATTGTATCATTAATACATTTTTCCTGATCATTCCCAGTTTCACTAATCCAGCATTGAGCAATGTCTACACACGCTGCGGCCTGGGCCTTACCTGCATAATATTCCCATTTATCACCTTTAAGTGGTTTTGCGTCTACTGAATCCCAGGCATCGGGTTTACCCCAAATATTATAGACCAATTCTTGACAACCCGCGAAATTTACTTCATTGGGGATTGCCGAGGCAATTGAATAAATATCCACTGGGGTAATACAGCAACCAATGTCTGAACCTCCGGAACCATTTGAGCTAAAATCAGCACCCCCAGCTCCAGCCCCAGCAATAATTCGATCAGTCACTAAATTGGTAACTGCATAGGAGCTTACCATAATTACCAAGCCAATTGTTGCTCCAATGATTGTTTCTCGCGCTTTGGTTACCCGATCTTCTTCGCCTCTGGCCGTCATCCACACAATACCTGCGTACACCATTAAACAAAAAAAGAGTAGACCAACTGCGGCCATGATTCCCTTAACTACACTTGCAGCCGAAACAGTAATGTCAGCCTCGGTAACTCCGGTTGGCTCCACCACAGTGGTCAAAGCGGCCGTTGAATCATTTAAAGTTTTTTTAGCTTCAGCAGGGAATACTATAAAAAACAGGCTTAAAAAAATCAATCCTTTGAGCATGTTTTTTTTCATAACCAAGCGCAGATCAAAATTTTGATTAGAAAGTTTCTTATTTAATTAGCACAATCAGGTTTAGTAAATGATTGTTCCCCTGAAATACAATTTGTTTGTGGTGCACTTAAATTATAGCAGACACTAAGAACTGTTTTACACGATTTGGAGACAGCTGGAGCCGCTTTTGATGCACAACACCCCAAACCAACCCCACATAACCCACTTTTGGTTGAGGTTTTAGCTGGATCACAGACATTTGGTTCACGGCAAGCATAACCAGTTCCTTCAGCTGCACAGCCAGTACTCGCTCCGCCCCCAGCCGCAGCTGGTGCTCCGCCGCCGCCCCCAGCCCCAACACTCTTAAATACAAAGTTAGTAATCGCGTATGAAGCCAACACTACTACCAAACCAATAACCGCCGCAATAATTGTTCCGAGCGCTTCTTCCGCCTGACCACTATCACCCCGGGCTAACATCCATTTAATACCCGCATACAACATTAAACCAAAAAACAAAACTGAAACCAGTGACAAACCTGTTCCAATTACATCACCAATAATTTGGGTAATATCTTTACCAGTCGATAAACCAGCGGCATCTGCCGTGGTTCCCAAACCATAATCAGTGGCCAACGCAACACTGGTAACAAATAAAGCACCCACCAAAACTCCTAAAGTTAAAAATACACGACGCATAAAACCGATTATTAGGACCCTGTCTTTTGAGCAAAGACAGGGAGACTAAGGACCTGTTTATGGGTTATATGGGGCACCTGTTCCTTGTACCGCTTTATATGCACTCTTAACAAAGAAGTTGGAAATTGAGTATGATGCTAAGATAATTACCAAACCAATTACCGCAGCTGACATAATACTTTTTGCTTTACTAATATCATCATCATTTCCAGCGGCCGTCATCCACAAAAAGCCAGCGTAGAAAATCAAAACAGTGGCGATTGTACCTAAAATTCCCAACACTACATTAATAATCCGAGAGGCAATAATCCGAGGATCAGCACTAGTTAAGCCTGAATCGCCTGCAATACAGTCTAAAGCTAACGGATCATCAGTGTTATTACCACATGGCGCTTGTTCAGCAGCCATCACTGGACTAAACACTACTAAACCCATGACAATTGCCAAAGCAACTGCGGTTTTTTTAAAAAAGTTCTGCATATCTTACATTAAGTAAAAATAAGTGACTAAGGAGTAATAAGAATTTTTCTTAACACTCCTCAGTATACCAGAGACCTGGGGCAGGCGTACCTGCCCCAAAGTCAATCGTATTTTAGCCTGCAGTTGTGTCATCCGTTGGGATGGCAGCACCACCGCCAGTAGCAGTACTCAATTGATTGATTACGAACAATGAAATTGCCCAAGCAGATAAGATAATTGCGAGGCCGATTACGCCAGAGAAAATCATCTTGCGCGCTTCGCCAATTTTATCTTCACTACCGCCAGCAGTCATCCATTTAAACCCACCAGCCAAAACGATTACTACAGCAATTAAACCGAGCAAGCCCAAAAGGACGTTGATCAAGTTAGCGGCTGTTTCACGAAGGTCTCGGTTACCGAGTTTTCCTTTTACTTCGTTACCGATTGGGTTAAGTCCAAATGAGTCAGCCTGACATTTGTTATCTGAACTACAAGTGTAGCCAGCTGGACAAGCCAAGGATCCTTGAGTTGAACAATCGATATCGGTTGGATCAGCGGCGTCGTCGTTGTTGCCAGATCCGTCGTCAACAGCAAGGGTTGCGGTTGGCAATACCACTAAACCAAAAAGTAGTGCCATTACTGCGAACAATCCGACTTTTTTGGTTAAAGAAATTGAATGTGTCATGGTATCACCTCCCTTCGAGTCGATTGACTTTGCATATATAATAATTATTTCCACTGACAATTTTTTACTTCTCCATTAAAGTCAGAAACTCCGACTTTATCTCCAGTAATTGCCTTACAGGCAGCCTCTTTGTCATCATATTTTTTTACCCAGCTAAGCTCTGTTTCTCCATCAGCAAAACAATAACATTTTTTTCCAACTGCTCCATAATTTGGAGCCCCATCAGCCCCCGTTGCATCTTCAGGTACAGCACCACTGGTTAAGGTTTTTAACACTAAATTAATTATAGCATAACTGGAGAAAATAATACACACACCAATCGCGGCCCACGTCATTGCACTTGCCCCAGTACTAATTTTGTCTGAATTTCCAGCCGCAGTTACCCATAAAAATCCACCATATACAAACACTAGCAGTGCACCGGCCCCCAAAACTCCTAACATTTTTTTAATTACGCTTCCAATAATTACCGTTAAATTTACTTGCCCAATTTTTTGTTCATTAGTGCCATCGCTAATTCCTCCAATTGGATTAACCAAATAAATTTTTTCACTACCTTCGGTTTCTAGTTCTGGTTCGGCAGCGCTTACCGGATTAATCATCGACAGTAACCCAAAAAACACTAGTGTAAGCGCACCGGTAATAATATTTTTTTTAGTAAACCAACTATACACCATATTATTTAATCGCATTAAATTCTGCACTTACCCCCAGTACATTTAAAATAAAATTCACGGCTAAATACGCACTAAACACAATGATAATCCCAATCACTGCCGCCACCATCACATCTTTTCCTTGTTGAATTTTATCAGAGCTCCCAAAAGAAAAAACCATTAAAAAACCACCGTATACAAAGGCGGCCAAGGCCACTGCCCCAATCAATCCAAAGATTTTTTTACCTTGATTAATAAAAACATCCACCAAATCATTGGTATTACGGCATTGTCCTGAAAATGCACACTCGGGGATGATTCCTCCATTTTCCACATAACCATCTGGTGCCTTATAATCTGGATTCGCTTTTATCCACTTACATACCGGACCACATACTTCGCCATTACTATTAGTACTTTCCGTGGGAGTTGTCGCACCAGCAGCCCCTTTTTTCTTACAACAAATACCCCCATTATCACATACCCCCGTTACCCCAAACTTGCCTTCATTAAAAGTCCCCTGTTTTTTATTAACGATAATTTGATCAACGGTATTTTTTGTTTCTGAGCTTATATCGGCATCACAGTCGTTTGGTGCGGCCACACAAGAAAATCCCACCGAAACTAAGTCCGAAGTACAAAAATCAGCGGCCCGGGTTGGCTCTGGTAAACCAAAAAAAACAAACCCTCCAAAAATAACCGATAATAGTAATAATTTTCTCATAATTAACGCATGCTTTGTGCAGTCACTGCCGCGGCTCGGTTAATAATGTTTGTCTGTCGATCAAAAGCTTGTTTTTCAGTTAATTTAGGATCGACTGGTTCTAACAAGGCCGCAATCATTGTGTCAAAAGCATTCTCCGCTGCCGCCACATCTTGACCCCGGTACCAATTTTTAGCCACCAGTAGTTGATCAGCGAACGGCGCCAAAATAGGGTCAGCTTGCCCTTCTTTTAAGTGAACGCGTAAAGGTGAAGGAATATTCGTTGCTGCTGCGTATTTTTTTAAATTTTCTGCACTAGAAATAAAGCGAATAAAATCCCACGCTTCATTTTGATTTTTAGATTTTTTAACCACACTTTGTAACCAATAGTTTGCAACATTGGCTGGTGCATTTTTGTTCAATTGAAATAGTGGCAAAACTGCAAAATTTAAATCAGGTGCCCGACTTTTAATTCGCTGGTAATCGTACGCAAAACCTAAATAAAAACCAGTCTTACCTCGCGCAAAGGCATTAAAGGCATCACCTTGTTCGTTATTCCACGAGTAGACCTCCTTAGTTGGTCGGGCAAAATCAGTATAAAAATTTAAGGCTTGAATAGTGGGGTGTGCTCCACCTGATTTTTGTAATCCAGCGGCAAATCCCACTACTCCTTCTGGAGTAGCGAGCGTTACTCCATTTTGGGCAATCAGCGCTGAAACAATATCAAAAGAGTTTTCAATGTTTGCTCCGGTTCCAAGTGAGACACCTGACTGAACAATTTTACCTTCATTATCAACTTTAGTGATTTTTTTTACCGCCTCAACAAAATCGTCCCACCCCTTTGGGGCTTCAGGCATGCCCGCTTTATCTAATAAATCCTTATTATAATAAATTCCCAAAGTATCTACGGATAATGGTAACCCGTAAATTTTATTTTTAATAATCGCGTCTTCTGGTACTGCCGCTACATAATCTCGTTTAATTGTCTCAACCGTTGGCATTGTAAAAGTATCAAACAAGACTTCAGTTTCTTTGGTAATGCTATTTTTAAGCACTAATTTACCAATCGAAGTTTGGGCGGGCATAGTCGCCAATCGCCCCACATAATTTCGCAACCACCGTGTGTGCATTGAAACAATATCCGGTTGCACATCATCGGCCAGGGCATTTACAAACTGTTGGTCAAATTCATCATATCGTACCTGACGAATTTTAATGGTTACATGCGGGTGCTGTGCTTGATATTCTGTAGCCAGGCGTTTTAGCTCATCAACATTTTCAAAAACCGTCCAGTAGTTTAAAGTTACCGGCTTAACTGCTGCCGCTTGTTCTGCGGTTAAAGTTTTACAACCAAACCCAAGCATGGCTGTAGCTAACAACAAAGAAACTATTTTATAGGTAAACTTCATATCAGCGAAACGCCTCAAAAATAAAGTCAACAATGGCGTAGGCAGCGAAAATTACTGCTAATCCCAAACTGGTCCACACAA
>DALYDF010000035.1:0-220 GCA_031973355.1 Candidatus Magasanikiibacteriota bacterium | reverse complement strand
TCGCCACCACCACGATCAGTCATGAGCAGTATACCACCATAAATAAACATCACCAAACTTAAACTTCCCACAATTCCCATTACCCCTTTAATTAATCTACCAACAAATAATTCCGGTGATTTAAAACCACCCGGATTTAATTCGCTTGCTTTTGCTTGTAACCCATCCAAGTCAATCCCAATTGGTTTATACGCTTCTATTGGTTTAGCGACCGGCGGTT
>DALYDF010000034.1:8003-9576 GCA_031973355.1 Candidatus Magasanikiibacteriota bacterium | reverse complement strand
AATTATGGCGGCGGTGTGGCGGCGGCTTTGGGTAATACCCGAGAGTATGATCGATTACACATACCGTTTGGTATTCAAAATACCTACGGTCAGATTGATAACAGCTGGTTTAGTTTGTGGGGTGAATTGGGAACAATCGGTTTGGTAATCGTCATGTGGATCATGACGGTAATTGCCAAAACTGCGCAAAAATACTATTATGAATTACCTCATCGATTAGATAAAAATATTGCCGCCACTGTGTTTGGATTAACAATCGCTCTCGCTGTGGTCGGTTTTTTTGGACCATATTTTGAGTTTAGAACATTGTCGCTGTATTATTGGTTGTTAGTGGGTTTATTGTATACCGCAGGATATCAACATAATTTAGGCTTAAATTTTATCTATAAAAAATAATATGTCACAAGTTCCGCTGCCGATTGATTGTGTGATTGGAATTAATTATGTGTGTAATTCACGCTGTGTAATGTGTGATATTTGGAAAGTAAAATCATTTCCTGAATTACCACCAGAAGAATATTTGAAATTACCAAGTTCCCTAGAAGATATAAACATCTCTGGTGGAGAAACTTTTTTGCGTCCTGACATTGCTGAGGTAATTAAAGCTGCTCATACCGCGGCTCCTCGTGCTCGTATGGTAATTTCTACCAACGGATTTATGCCGGCATTTATCGAGCAGCAAATGAAAAAGATTTTGGCAGTAAATCCTGATATCGGGGTGGCAGTTTCATTGGACGGGGTGGGGGACAAGCATGAGGAAGTGCGTCGGATCCCAGATGCCTATAAAAAATCTACAGAAACAATTGAACGTTTACAATCATTAGGGATGAAAAATTTACGGTTTGGTTTTACGATTATCCCTGAAAATGTAGATCACTTTAGTAAAGTGTATGATGATGCGATGCGTCGGGGAATTCAATTTACCCATTCATTTGCACAGAGTTCAGATAATTATTTTGGTGGAGCGCAGGTAATGAACGACCCAGATTTGCGTGTCTTGCGTTCACAATATGAACATATTATTGGGAGTGAATTAAAATCTTGGAATTTAAAACGCTGGGCACGGGCTTATTATGCCTATAGCTTGTTCCGCTTTATTAATGATAAAAAACAAGTGTTAAATAATGATCCTGGAACTAAATTTTTCTTTTTAGCCTCTGATGGAGTTATGTATCCATCAGTGGTACATAATTATTCAATGGGAAAACTTCAGGATTTTAGTAGTTGGGATGAGTTTTGGAATAATGAGCAAGCAAATAAAGCTCGTTTAAAAGTTCAAGTTGAAGGTAAACCTGCCTGGATGATTTGTACTGCTCGAGCCGCAATTAAATCACATCCATTTCAAGTGGGTGGCTGGATAGTTAAAAATAAATTTTTTGGTTTAGAACTTTAGTGCTATGCGTGTACTTTTGGTTAATAAATTTTGGTACCGACGAGGAGGTGCTGAACAGGTAGTTTTTTTAACCAAAGAATTATTAGAACAAGCTGGGCATACCGTAGCTGTTTTTGGTATGAGGGATTCAAAAAATGAAATTCAGACTGATTATTTTTCTGAACCAATTAATTTTGACCG
>DALYDF010000034.1:5560-7915 GCA_031973355.1 Candidatus Magasanikiibacteriota bacterium | reverse complement strand
AATTAATTATAGATTTTAAACCAGAAGTGATTCACTTTCATAATATATATCATCAATTATCTTTTTCCTTAATTGATGCTGGAAGAGAAGCGGGCGTTCCGATGGTTATGACAATTCATGATTATCACTGGCTGTCACCAAATTATCGTTTATTCCACCACGGTCAAATTGAGCGTAATTGGCAAAAACAATCGGTATTTACAACCATTATCCGGAATCGTTTAGAAACTTTTAGTAAAAGTGTTGTTGGGGCAATTGATTTTAAAATTCGTTCGCAAAAAAAATACCGTCAATCAATCTCAACTTTTATATTTCCCACCCAGTTTTGTTTTAATTTGCACAATCAGGTTGGTTGGTCGATAAAACAGAGTGCCGTTATTTCCTACCCACTTCCAAATTCATTTGGTTCAGTAAAGTTCATAGAAGGAAAATATGTATTATTTGTTGGTCGTTTGTCACCAGAAAAAGGTTTGATGACATTATTACAAGTGGCCGCACAAACGCCTGATATACCTTATATAATTATGGGAGAAGGTCAAGAGCGAAAAAAAATAGAAATACAAATTAAAAAATTACGCATTAGCAATGTTACTTTAGTTGGTTATCAAACTGGAGCTGATCGTGAAAATTTTTTACAGAATGCGCGCATAATTGTTGTGCCATCAGAATGGTTTGAAAATCCTTCGCTTGTTGCACCAGAGGGGGCATTATTTCAAAAAATTGTTCTTGGTAGTCGGATTGGTGGAATTCCAGAAGAACTGCCTGGTGAATATTTAATAAAACCTGGGAATGTGTCAGATTGGGTTCTAGCTATTACGGATTGGTTTAATAAATCCGAAGTTCAGCGGAAATCAATTGGAAATTCTTTGTCAATAATTTCACGGCAAAAACATGATTCAAAAAAATATTTAGAGAAAATAATTGAAGTTTATCAAAATTCTAAATATGAAAAAATTTAGAATTATTATTTTTGCTTTTATTAGTTTGGTGTTAATTATAATGCCTTTTTTTCCGTATACCGTAAAAGCCATTAAAAATAACAACTTAAATCCTCGTCTTGCTAATTATTTTTTGGCTGAATTAACGAGTAATCATGTGAATGAATTAGCCAAATTTAATTTATTAATTTTAACTCCCGCGCAAATCGCTGCGCGTTCACATTTGGTTGCGGAAATAAAACATAAAAATCCTGATATTATTATACTCGCGTATGTACCGGCATCTAGTTATAACCATACATACTGGCCGCGTGATATTATTTTTAAAAATATACAGGTACGCGATGAGTGGTGGTTAAAGAATCCGTCAGGGTCTATTGTTGAAGCCTGGCCAGGATTAGATGCAATTAATTTAGATCCTAATTGGACTGAGTATCTTTTGGGTTTTGTAAAAGAGCGGATTGTATCTTTGCCTGGTGTGGATGGGGTTTTTTTTGATATGGTGTCCCATAATATTTCCTGGATTAACCAGGGAAATATTGATTTTAATCGTGATGGTGTGCGTGATACTACGGCTTCGGCTGATTTAGAATGGTTGCAACGAACCACTTATTTTTTTAAACGGGCAAAAGAGATGTTACCAAATAAGTATATTCTTAATAACGGAACATCGGTTGCTCCAATTCAACCTAATGTTAACGGTCGGATGTATGAAACTTTCCCTACACCATGGGAAGGGGATGGTACCTGGAGTACGGTAATGAACTTAATCAATCAAACAGAAAAAAATAATGTTAATCCGGTGGTCACTATTATTAACGCCAATACGCGCAACACCGGCATACCAAACTACCGTGATATGCGGTTTGGACTTGGCAGTACTTTATTAGAAAATGGTTATTTTTCATACGATTGGGGTGATCAGAATCATGGTCAAACCTGGTGGTACGATGAATATACTGTTGGTTTGGGCACACCACTTGGTCGGGCAATTTCACAAAATAATTTTTCAGTGTATAAGCCTGATGTGTGGCGCCGTGATTTTGAGCATGGGTTGGTGGTGGTAAATAGTACGGCTGTGGCTCAAGTAGTTGATTTGGGTGGTGAATATGAAAAAATTACGGGTACTCAAGATCGCACGGTCAATGATGGTTCAATTGTTTCAGAGTTAGATGTGGCCGCCGAAGACAGTGTAATTGTGCTAAAAACTACCAGTAAAATTAATGATGTGGTGTTTACTAATGGTAATTTTGCGCGATTTTATCATGCCGATGGTACGCGGGTGCGTAATGGGTATTTTGTTTTTGATGATGCGTATCGTGGTGGTGATCAAGTTCTGTACATTGATTTGGATAGTGATGGCACGCGTGATACCGTGGTGGCGGCGGGTAATAAAATTAGTGCCTGGAACTCTAAT
>DALYDF010000034.1:0-5550 GCA_031973355.1 Candidatus Magasanikiibacteriota bacterium | reverse complement strand
GTTGTTAAAAGTATTTCCGTATACCGCTGATTATAAAGGTACTGTGCGCATTGCGGTTGGTAATGTTGATTCCGATACACAAATGGAAATTTACGCTGCGCCGAGTACGGGTGCGCTACCAATTAAAATATATAATTTAATTGGTGAAGAAATTTTACCGGCCTGGTATCCGTTGGGAAAAAAATATAGTGGGGGATACCACTTGGCAATTGCTGGTTCTGGACCGACCGGGCGAATTGTAGTTGGTTCAGGTGTTGGTGTGTCTGGTAAAGTATCGGTACATAATGCGGGCTTACATAAAATGGTGGAATGGTCAGTGTTTGATAAAAAAAATACCAGCGGCGTACCGGTGGCGGCTGGTGATTTGGATGGCAATGGGGTAGATGAAATTGCAGTGGGATTTGGAAACGGTCAATATCCCACCGTTAAATTTTACGATGTGTTCGGGGCAGTGTTTGCGCCAGACGCGGTCTTTAAAAGTCAGGTGTTTAGAAATGGTAGAATTCAAATTACGGATGTAGATTTTGATGGTAAAGAAGATGTGGTTTTACTTACCGAGGGAACTTTGTAAATAAAAAATCCCATCTAATTAAGTGGGATTTTTTATTACTTAGCGCGCGTATACTTTTTCAATTTTTGGAACTAAAGTTTCCCAACGATAGTCGGCATCAATGACCGCCGCATTATGTTGTCCAATTTCACTTTGTTTTTCTGGACTCAGGTTTAAGAATTTTCGGAGCGTTGACACCAGTGAACTTACATTGTTCTGAATAAAAATATATTCTGGATCACTAACTAATTCCAAATGTTCGGGAATATTAGATAAGAGAACTGGTTTGGTGGCACTCATGGCTTCAAGTACGGTAATTGGTAAACCTTCAGATAATGAAGGGTGGACCAGTGCCAGGGCATTTTGATATAGAGCTTCTAAGGCTGCACCAATTTGAAAATCAGTAAAGATAATATCATTACACTGACTCGCTTGTTTGTGTAATGATTCAATGTATTTATTGGTATATACTGAACCACCAACAATTACTAATTTTAAATTTTCAAATTGAGGATTACTATTTTTTAAGGCTGTAAATGCCTCCACCAATAAATGTGCGCCTTTGTGTGGTACTAAGCGAGACACCATTAAAATATACTGATTGGTTTTTAAACCAAAAGTAGTGAGTACTTCGGTATTGGTAGCTAATTGAGATTTAGTCACACCATTAGGAATCTGAACAGTTTCTTGATCAAATTCATTTAAACAATACATTTCCAAACTACGGGAAACCGTAATGGTTTCATGGGCAAACCACACCGCGGCTTTTTCACCAATGCGTAAGACCCAGCGCGCAAACATACCCCATTTTTGGTGGTAGCGGTCAATTGAATGGAAAGTAGTTACTATTTTTGATTTAGAGAAAAGACGGGGAATCCATGATACTAAGGCTGGACCCACGCCGTGATAATGAATAACTTCGTATCCTTGGAAAATAGCGTGAATAGACGCAAACAAGGTATGTGAAATAGTATCCAAGTGTTTGGTTTTAAGGGTAGGTAAATGCTTAATGTGAACACCAGAAATAATAGTGTCAGATACTAATTGTGAATACCAAGCACGACTATATACGGTAACCGTATGGCCTTTTTGGGCCAGTTCAACTGACAAATCATGCACATGGCGTTCTACACCACCGTGGCCGGCAGGCATACCCTTTTGTCCAATCATGGCGATACGCATACTGAGTGCTTAATAATAAACAGTAGAGTATACCAGTTTTTAGGGTTTTTGTCAATAGCGTTGGCCGTAGGCCGTAATGATATTTTTTGGCTAATATTAGCCAAGATATAGACTAATGGTTGTTAGTTCCCTCCGGAACAGAGGCGTTAGCCTCAACTACAACCACCAGTCCATAGCTAGGCTACCTTGGTTTGGGCAACAAAACTAAGTAGCGTTTGCCAGCTGTTTGCTTGGTTTTGGTCGGGGAAGAGGTCGCTAATCAGCCGCTGGCTCAGTCGATACTCATGAGATATGGCTTGGGTAAGAGCTTTTTGACACTCATATTTTTGGTAAAGATGGTGCAGATAATACAGGTCTGTCTCGGTCACTATCTTTGTCTGGCATATTTTTTGAACCAACAAAGCGTCTGGTTTGGGTAATAAATTCAATAAGGTTATTAACCATAAGCAGGGTTCTGGTTGCGTAATTTGATGACGCACTACTGACAAGGCTTGGGTGTTATTAGTAAATCCCAAACAATCTTGTTGGCTTTGCCAAATAATACCTAAGTTTTCACCAAGTAATTCTAATAATAATTCTGGTTTTAAACGACGATTACGCCGATTAAGACGATAGCCAAGTACGAGCGGTAAACAAAAAGTGGCGGCTGTTTTGGAAATGTAATTATGTTTAATGGTCGCCGTGTCAAAAGAAAAATTAATTTTAAATGATTGCTGGCAATAATACTGTTGTGTTTGTTTGAGATAGGTGAGAAAAATAAGTGGTAGTAGTTGGTTGCCAGTTTTTTGTGAAATAGTATTGACACGATGGTGTAACCAGCTAATCAGATGATTACTAAGATGAGTAATAATTTCAGTAGCTTTTATGTGATGATTGGCGTGGCCTTGCTCAGCGAATGTTTGCGATACTATTTTGTGCAATCTATTTTCTGGATGTTTGAGTATGTGAAAAATTGTTTGTAGTAATTCTAAACAAGCCGCCGCGACAAGTGTGGATTCGCGGGGAGAAAAATGGTGAGCGGAAAAAAGAAAGATACCACCCGTTAAACCCGTTTTTATTTGGAAGTGTGTTTTACAAAGGTAATATATATCTTTGGGAATTACACTGGTAGTAGACAGCTCGGTAAGCCACTCGGTGTTTAATTTTTGCGTAGCCTGTTCCAGCTCAGGATATTTTTCCAGAAGAAATTTTCGAAAAATCTTCATAATGTATAAGTCTTGATAAGAGATTTTATGGCGACCCGTTCTGTGCTCACTTGTTTTAAAGATTGACTCATTGTTTGTAGACTATCGAACATAAGCTGCGGGTATGAGTTTGGCCAAGTAATTTTTTTCATGAGAATATGTGCGGCTTCAATTTCTTGTTTTGCTTCGTTGATGTGTAAATCGATTCCTTCATTCCAAAATATTTTTTTAGCTTGGAATTCATTGATGCATTTAAACGCTTGGGCAGTAAAAAATAAATTTCTCGTCACACTGGTTACTTGGTAAGTGTCGTAATCATTTCGCCAGTCATGAAGATCGTCACAAATTTGCCGAGCCGCTAAATAGTGGTTAAATAATTTTTTAACCGCAGTTAATTGACCATACTGTGCTTCTTGCCAGTGAGTAATTAATAATGGCCCTAAACAGTGTCCAAAAGAGCATTCAGCTAAATGGCGAATGGGGGTGCCAGTCCAACGCGCATGTTGTTTTTTGCATAATTTTAATTCTTGTTGCGCAGAAATTGCCGCGGCATGAGCCTGATCAATTGAATCAAAGGTTTGGAGTACGATTGTATTGTCTATTTTAAATTGGGTGGCAATCTGCTGATAATATTCCGCTGCTGAACGCAAACTAATATTGGCCAAGGCAGTGGTGGGTGCCGCAGGATTGTGATACGTAACTGTTTGATAAAGATGGTGTGCAATCCAGCCAAATAAATTGGCTGCGCCTAATTGAGCATACACTTCTTGTTTAAGTGGAGCGTTAAACGATTGACCCCAATTGGCTGAAAGCAAAATAATTTCCGTAGCGATTGGCGTAATCAAGAGCTTGCCCAACATCGCTAAACCTGTGGCTTGTAATTCTGGATCTAGACTGGAAAATTTTTTGGCTACCAACAAAATTGCCTGGTCTTTTATGGTTGTCATGAACGTAGATTGGGTATCAGTAGTTTTTTCTACCTTAGTTTTTTTATCAGAGTGATTCCAAATAATTGCCCAAAGGGCAGCAGAAATACTGTCTAAGGTAGACATGCTTGTAAAACTGGGCACAAAATCTTTGTTTATAACAAGTGAATAATTATTGGTAATCAGTATTTTGCAGGCTAAATCTAACGGGGTGTATACAGGTTCATTTACGGTAATTTTTTCAAGATATGTTTGTATGTGTGCTTGTACAGAAGTTGATAGACTTAAATACAAAATATAGAGTTGCAACCAAGCTGGATAGGTGCCGGTACGCCATTGTTCGTTAGTAAGGCACTCAACAAGATAGGTTTCTAGTTTAACTAAATGAACTCCAAAATTTTGTAACGAAAGGTGAATGCCTGCATTAGTAATTGGATCAATTATTTTCTCATTATTGGTTGTTTGAGTAACAGTATAATACGGGCCACCAGGTACTTGTTCATGTTTTGTTAAGTGTAAAGTAAAGTTGACTGATAACTGTGCAGCGTACTGGGGTCGAAATTTACTTAATAAAAAATAATTAAGTGGGTGATTATTTAATTGGCATTGGTCTTGATTATTAATTTCTTCTAGTTTGGTCGCGAGCTGTTCTAAATAGCGATTGGCCAAAGGGTGTATCGATATCTGGGTAAGAAATAAGCCAACGAGTAATTGCGTTTGATAATCAAGTGAATTCTGATTGATATACTTCAATGCCTGGTCGCGATTTTTTGCGTACGGTAAAGAATTATTCATACGATATGGGCCCAAAAGTGGGCTGAGCCGGTAATGGGAATTTTGCGTAATGTCCACCGCCAAGTTGACAGGTAAAACAAAATTAGTGCCAAAGTAACTTTTAAATCAAACCGGATAATTGGTTTAAAACCAAACCAATGTGAACAAAAGATTATTCCAGCGAGCGTTTGAATAGATTCAAAAGCTAAGCCATCAAAACAGCGCAGCCCAACCAAAGGGTCAAGGAAGTCACAACAGGTAAATAATATGGAAAGAACTGATAATTAAAAGTGTTATACAGACCAAGGCGGTGTGTTAACTAATGTCGCTAAGGCGAGTTCGGTTAAAGTGTCGGCGCGCCGCACTTCTTGACTCGTTAAAATTGTGGTAACAAATTGATTCATACCCCTCCTTTTATGAATAAATGGTAATTGATTGTGGCCGGCCCGCAATCGTTTTACCGATTAGTACTATACACCGCCCCACTTAAAGAAATGTTAAAATAAATATTAAATCAGCGCGGCATTAAAATGTGCGCAATAGAGCTAAAAAATAATTATTTTCTTAAGTAACGCTCTTAAATTTATACCCTCGTCCAGAAATAGTGTGAATATATTTTTTACCAGTCACTGCTTGTAATTCTTTACGTAGTTCACAAATATGCGCTTCTAACGTGTTTGACCAAACCGTAATCTCTAAATCCCACACTTCTTTCATAATGGTGGACCGAGTAATTATGCAGTCTGGGTGAGTTACAAAATATAACAGAAGTGAATATTGACGGTGGGGTAAAGTAAGTGGTTGGCGATTGTACGTTACTTTTTGTTTTAACAAATCGAGTTGCAAGGCGCCAATTTTAATCAGTTGACGCGTTTGGTTTTGGTGAGTAATAATTTTTTGCACTTGAATAATCCATTGTGCCTCAGTCCAGTCT
>DALYDF010000033.1:0-9860 GCA_031973355.1 Candidatus Magasanikiibacteriota bacterium | reverse complement strand
GCTTAGCCACAAAATCGTTAAATCAAAAACAACGCGAAGTCTTGGGTGATGTTGATGTCTTATTTGTCCCAGTTGGTGGAGTGCATGGCTATGATATTGAAGCTGCGGTAAAAGCCGTTAATGACCTTGAAGCTCGAATTGTTATTCCTGTTGCCCACCGCTCTGATAATGATCCAAAGGCTGCTTTGGTGGCAGATTTTTGTAAAGCAATGGGCTCACCATTAACTGCTGAACCAGAAACTAAAGTAATTATTAAGAAAAAGGATTTACCTACCGAAGATACTAGTGTAGTTGTTTTGGCCAAAGAGTAGTTTAATTTTCCTGTCTATGCCTAAAAAACGGCAACGAGAATCACCGTTTAAGCCTGAATTAATGGCCGCAATGAGCAGAGAGCTGCCCGGCATTTTGGCTAAAGAGGGTTATTTTAAAAAAACAAACGAGATTCCACAACCAGAGGCACCAATCCAGGAGCCGCCAGCGATTAGGCCAATCAAACGAAACCAATTACCTCTAGCTACTGTAGAATTTATTTCTCCGCCAAACCACGCACACATCCCTGAACCAATTCCCCGGGGTAACCTGCGCGCTCTTTGGTACGCAGTAGTGGCCGTTGGTGTACTTATCGTCGGAATCTGGGCTTTCAATCTTCGAACCGTAGTAGGATCAGTCTGGGCAGAACGCGATGGAGCGACCATTGTCAATCAAGGTAAAAATGATTTACAATCTATTCTTGAAACAATTAAACAAAATGATAAAATAGCGCAGGAACGATTACGCGAAGCCAATCAGCCAGTTACACCGGTTAGTCCACCAACAACGAGCCCACAATTAAATAGTGTTTTGAATAATTTGGCCGAGGCTATTAAAGCCGAACAAAATAATTAATGAACGCCGCGTTGGCCGAGCTTAAAAGGACATGGCTCGGCACGATCTTGACAGATCGACATTACGCGGCACGATTTCGACAAAACTTATGAAAAAAATCGAAGCGCAAGACAAACTGATTACTGACGCGATTGGAAAAGTAGAACCAATTAATTTGGTGGACGAAATGCGAACCTCATATTTGGATTACGCCATGAGTGTAATTGTTTCGCGCGCTTTACCCGATGTTCGTGATGGCTTAAAACCAGTTCACCGCCGTATTTTATACGCCATGTGGAATATTGGTTTAAAACATACCGCCAAATTTCGTAAATCTGCGGCAGTAGTCGGTGAAGTGATGGCCAAATTCCATCCGCACGGCGATATTGCAATTTATGATTCATTGGTACGCATGGCCCAAGATTTTAACATGCGTCATCCACTGGTATTTGGCCAAGGTAACTTTGGTTCAATGGACGGAGATAGTGCTGCTGCCATGCGTTATACCGAAGCAAAACTCCACGCCATTGGTGAAGAATTATTATTAGATATTGAAAAAAACACGGTTGATTTTTCTCCCACTTACGACGGTTCACACAAAGAACCGCGCGTCTTACCAAGTAAATTACCTAACTTACTTTTGTCAGGTAGCATGGGAATTGCGGTTGGTATGGCCACCAACATCCCCCCACATAATTTAGGTGAATTATGTGATGCCATTGGACACTTAATTGAGAATTCTAAATGTACCGTTGATGATTTAATGCAGTTTGTCCAAGGACCTGATTTTCCAACTGGCGGTATTATTTATAATAAACAAGATATTGCGACTGCCTACGCTACTGGTCGTGGCGGCGTAGTGGTGCGGGCTAAAACCGAAATTCAAGAAGGTAAGAATGATCAATATAAAATTATCGTAACTGAAGTGCCGTACCAAGTTAACAAAGCAACCTTGCTCGAAAAGATTGCTGAACTGGTTCAAGAAAAAAAATTGGAAGGTATCAAAGATTTGCGCGATGAATCAAATAAAGAAGGGGTGCGCATTGTCATTGAACTCAAGAAAGATTCATATCCGAAAAAAGTTTTGAATCGCTTGTTCCAAATGACTGACTTGCAAACTACTTTTCATTTGAACATGTTGGCTTTGGTGGATGGAATTGAACCACGCGTATTGAATCTTAAAACCATTCTTGAAGAATACATTAAACACCGCCAAGTGGTAATTCGCCGGCGTACTGAATACGATTTAAATAAGGCCGAAGAACGCGCACACATTTTAGAAGGTCTTAAAATGGCTTTGGATAAAATTGATCAAGTCATTAACACCATTCGCGCTTCCAAAGACAAAGAAGAAGCCAAGGGTAACTTAATGAAAAAGTTTGATTTTTCTGAACGTCAAACTGTGGCCATTTTGGAAATGCGCTTACAACAATTAGCCAACTTGGAACGCAAGAAGATTGAAGAAGAACTGGCCGAAAAATTAGCACTTATTAAAGAACTTAAGAGTATTCTTTCTAGTGATGCCCGAATTTTAGGAATTATTAAAGCTGAAGTCTTAGAAGTGAAAAAAGATCACGCTGATCCTCGCCGTACGCAAATTATTGCTCACGGTGTTAAAGAATTCAGTATTGAGGATTTGGTGCCAAATGAACCAACTATCATCATGGGCACTAAAGACGGTTATATTAAACGCATGCCCGTTGATACTTTCCGCACCCAATCTCGTGGCGGCAAAGGCGTTATTGGATTAACCACCAAAGAAGAAGATGTGATTGAGCATTTAATTTCGACTAACACTCATGATAATTTACTCTTCTTTACCAACCGCGGCCGTGTATTCCAATTGCGCGCCTACGATATTCCGGTTGCTTCTCGTACCGCTAAAGGTCAAGCCTTGGTAAACTTCTTACAGCTTGCACCAAACGAAAATGTATCTTCTATCCTCTCCATGGCTGACATGAGTCAATACAAATATTTGGTCATGGTGACTAACAAAGGTACCATTAAAAAATCAGAGATAGAGGATTTTAAAAATGTGCGTCGCTCTGGTTTAATTGCCCTCAAATTGCATTCAGAAGACATGTTAGAATGGGTACGCCCATCAACTGGCAAAGACGCGATCATCATTGCCACTTCACAAGGCCAAGCGATTCGCTTTAACGAATCTGATATTCGGGCCATGGGTCGCACAGCAGCTGGTGTTCGTGGTATGCGTCTCAAATCCAGTGATAGCGTAATTGGCATGGATGTTGTGTCTATCGAACTTGTGAAGAAAAAAGTTTTGGAACTCTTGGTAATTTCCGAAAATGGTTTAGGTAAACGCACGGAAATTAGTGAGTACAAAGTCCAAGGCCGTGGTGGTTCTGGTATTAAGACCATGAACATTACGGATAAAACCGGCAAATTAATTAGTGCCAAAATCATTAATAATTCCGAAGATCAAGATTTACTTTTGATCTCCATGAAAGGTCAAGTAGTTCGTACTCCACTCAAAACCATTTCTTCACTTGGCCGGGCCACTCAGGGCGTGCGCGTGATGCGTTTCAAAGCTGAAGGTGATACGGTGGTTAATATTGCCTTATTATTAGCCGGCCAAGAAAGCCCCGATGAATTACCAGAGGAAACTGCCTAATACCCCGTAAACGAGAATAATAAAACCCGCCTAACAGCGGGTTTTATTTATTTACCACAAATAATTAACGGGCCAACAATTTTAAGGCCTCGCGCAACAACCCCTCGCTATTAGTAGTTTGCGAGTTTAACTGTTGCACCGTCGCTCGAGCTTCGACTGGCGAATAACCCATACTTACCAAGGCTTCAATAATATCTCCCAATGATTCAGTGCTTCCGGTTACGCTTTCACCCTGGACTGACACTACATTTTGTAATTTTGTTTTTAATTCTACCACCAATCGTTCGGCAGTTTTTTTACCCATTCCTTGTACACCAGTTAAATAGGCTAAATCACCACGACCAATTGCCGCTTGGATCTGATCAATTTCACCTAATGACAAAATCGTGAGCGCACTTTTAGGACCAACTCCGGAAACAGTCAATAATAATTTAAAAAAATCTCGCGCGGCGGTATTGGGAAAGCCAAATAATTCTTGAGCTGAATCTGAAACTTTTAAATAGGTATATAACCGAATTGAAGATCCAACTACAAATTCAGCCACAACCCGTGGTGTTACGGTAACCTCATAGCCAACACCACTCGCTGTTTCTAGCAAAATTCCGTGTGCGTTTTTTTCCAACACGACTCCGGACAAGAAACCAATCATACTTATTTTCGTTTCTTAACGGTCTTTTTTAGCGCAGGCTTACTTAATTTAGTTGGTTTATTTACTTTAACTGGCTTTTTTACCCGACTTACGCGAATTAAACCACCAGCTGAAATAATCTCAATTCCCTTCTTTTCTAATTCATCTAATAATAAATTCATTCCCAAAGAATCAGAGGACATGTGTCCAGCCATTACTACATTGAGTTGATTTTCTGATGCTTTATTAATAATTTCCCGGTGCATATGCATACCAACTACTGTACTAATTCCAAACCGAGAAATTTCTTGATATAACTTGCTTCCTGGAGTTGTCCCCCCAGTCATTTCTAATAACATTTTACCCACACGGTGTGATGGTCTTCCAGACACAATCTTTGGACCAGAACCCATACTTTGCGCGTATTGATATTCTGGCAATTCAAGCAAAGCATCAATAATATCACCCAAGGTTTGGGGTTTTACTTTATTCAAATAATCAGTCAAAAATTTATTTACTAAGTTATCAGTAAAAGTATGCGTATTAATAAAGTTCACTCCTAACAAACGGGCAATATCAATTGCCTGATTATGATTCATTGGATGAACCCCTTTTTCTACTTCCAACCAGCGCTCCTCAGAGATTTTTTCAGCTAAATGCACCGGAATTCCGCAGGCTTCGTAAATATCCGTGTTCATCATCATCACATCATGCAAATAGGTTTGTCCTTTACCTTCAGGGTGATGGGCAATTACCAAATCAATTTTCTTTCCCCGCTGGGTTAATTCATTGGCTAGCAAAATTTCAGCCGCGTTAATATCAATTCCTACTAACACCCGTTTTACTTCATTACCATCATCAGTATGAATAAAACTATCCATGTAAGGATTGGTTAGTTTTTCCATTTCAAAATATTTTTTGGATTTTTCTGACATGGCCTCATAATCCTTGCGAACGCGGGCTAAATATTTTTTTACTCCCGCTTCACCACGCGGATCAGCCGCGATTGCCAAATCAATTCCCAGGTTGAAAATTTGTTTAATATTCATATTCATTTTTATTAATACCGACTTATTTTTTAGGAATCAATTTTTTCAAACTATCCAATTCTTCTTGGAAGATATCCAACATTTGTGACGCATATTCTTCGGGCAAATTTTGCCACGGTCTCATAGTGGTAAAATGACTATAATACTTTTTCCACGGCGCCATTGTTTTTAAACGAGTTTTCTCAAATAGTTTTACATAGTGTGAACGATCTCCTCTTTTATAGAGCGTATAAAAGCTGACATCAAGTTCATATCTATTCCCCGAAGACATCACCTTACCAAAATAATTTTCAAATAATCCTGGCTGGTTTAATAAATCTTTTTTAAAACCAATCGTCGCCGGATCCAAATTAATCACTCGGGCAAACAAATACATCCGAGCACATTTATAACAACGGTGACACCATTGTGTATCTTTATATAATGGATGATCAGCCGCACACGAAAATTGGTAAACACCAATTTCTGGATAGCGACGATGGAGAATTTCAAAAATATTAATTTGATCAATAGGCTCTAAGGTCGCTTTTACCCGACATGATCCTTTGGTGAGCAAACGGATCATGCTATCTTGATGCAAAGTAAAGAATGAAGACTGATCGTACGAGTAAAATACTTTCCACCCATCACGCACCTTGTATTCATTATTTAGATATTCACTACCAAAGAAAATATAATCGGCATTATGTGCGTACACAAATGGAAGTACTTGCAGAGCAATCAACGTGGTTTGTGATGCCCACCCAACTTCAGTTCCTTTTTTCTTGCTAAAGGCCGCATCATATCGAAATAAACCAGGTCCATTTTTAACAAAATGTGTTTCAACGTTAAATTTTTTACCGAATTCAGCTAATTTTTTGCGCTTGTAGGCTTCTTCGTACGGCATTGATGGTTCTTGGGAATATACCAAAATCGGTTTAATTCCCAATTCCAAACATAACGCCACGGAAAGCAAACTTTCTTTACCAAACGAAAACGGCACAATCACCACGCGTTGTTTATTTTTTACTTTTGGATTATGAAATTCCTTTAAAAAGGCTGGTGAACCAGGTGCAAAATCGTATTCTAAATTATGAAATTGTTTCAAATAAGAAAGCGTTGGTACTTTATCCCATGATTCAGATTTGGTCATATCCATAATCTGATTCTGGAACAAGAAACTTTCTACCATTGGAAACTTAGTATTGTATTTAATTTTAGTATATCCCAAGGTGAGTGGCAAAAAATGCGTATCACCAAATACTAAGTTATCGCGCAACATTTCTTTGGCCTCAGTTGGAAACTGTTGCCAAATTTCTGTGGGATATTCCACCACAAAATCACGATTTTTAACCGTGATTGCAATACCATTTTTAACAATTCGACCGTTGACTGATAGTACTTTTTCTTTGCCAACTTCGTACATATTCTTTTAAGTTATAGTGACGCACGGTTTAATTTTCTTAATAATTCCGGTGTATACCGCAATTTCTTCTGAAGTAATTTTGGATAGCTCTGGAACCCGTTCTACCTCAGGGTACATTACTGGATAATACTCGGGAAGTAAAGGATAAAAGGCCTCTTCAAGTGTAATATCTTTAGAGAAAGAAATAATATCCCGCCAGGTATTTTTTTCACCATATAAAATCAAATCAAGGCCTGCGGCTGGCACCACTTCACCCTTAGGACCTTTCAAGAACGTAATCGTCGGCCCGTCCACGAATTCTTTGGTTTGTACATCACGACACGCTTCCACACTTTCTAAATCATTTTTTTCTGTCTGCATCTTGATATACGCTTCTTTGAGTAGGGTTAAATAATTTACTTGATTAACGCCACCCAAACATTTCAATCCATAATAAAAAGCCAAAACCATAAAAATCAACATCATACTTGGCATGATGAGTTTTTCTTCAAGCGCTTTTTCAATGGCTTCAGGGGTTAATTCAATATCCACGGCACCGTTATCTGAAACCAATCGGTTACCTTTTTTCCATAAGTGTAAGCGATCATGACCACCATGCGCTAAGCCCCAAAACATATAGGTTCCCCAGCCTTCTTTGCGCGAAAATGCCCCCATGATTCCTTCAAAATATTTATTAATGAGTTCTTCAGAAGAAGGGTCAAAAATAATTTTTGAAATCGTAGTTTCTTTGTGTAAATGATGACGAAGTAATAATTTCGTTACTAAGGTTTCTTGTTCAATGTAAATTAAATCAGGGCGCGGTAAATCACTCGTTTTTAAATATTGTTTCCACAAATGATAGTTAGTTACTGAAATTTGATCGGCGTAATTTTTTAACGCGTAAATTTCTTCAGTATCGTATATTTCAGTTAAAATCGTATTAAGTTTGGTGGCGACCGTTTCAGTAACTAATCCATTTTTAAGTTTCTCTTTAATTACTTTGCGTAATTTTTCAATATCTTCTTTGTGATATGGGCGAAAATTATATACCGCCGCCGCGTGACAATTACTTGGCAAAAAAGATAACCGGTGCATTTCTACCCCTGCTGGCGTAACCGTATTAAACAATAACCCTCGTGGAAATGAAGAATTATTCAGTGAAACATTGGCACACGAAAGCACGATCACTTGTTTCAAATCATCATCTTTTCGGCCATCATACGAGGTACCAATAATCATGTCTGCATTCAAAAAAAATGGATGACACACAGGACCATGGTGATCAGCAGTAGAAACAAAGAAATATTTTTTTAACTGTGTTACCGCAGTAGCCGCCACGGTGTCGCCCAACAAACGAGCTACTTCTTCTCCAAACAATTGTAAGAATTCTTCCCGTCGCGCAATCGCCGGTGTTGGATTAGCATCCGTATAATCTTGTGAATAGTCATTCAAACTTTTTTTACCATGTTTTTCGATAATACTTTTTAAAACCGGCCGCTTATTTAACACCGCATTTTTTAAAGTATCAAAATGCGTCGCAATGTGCGCATAATTAGCCGACGGGATATCGGTACTTGCGGTATCAGATTCATTCACACGTGTATTCATACTAATAATAAAATAACCCAAAGTAATTCTACTTGGGTTATCCAGTGGATTTAGGTAAATTGTTCTTAATTAATTCCCGGCTGTCTGTTTCGTCGGCCTCTGAAGCGGTAATCGTAATAACGATTTCCATAATTCAAAAATAAGTAACTTCAGAATTATGCCGTATTTTAGGCAAAATGTCAACCCACTAACAAGATAAGATTAAAAAATCGATCACCTTACACAGTCTGAATACTCAAGTAAATTGGCCGCCCGTCAATTTTAACTTCAGCAGGTTCACTGATTGAACCCGAGGTAAGGGCCACCGATAAGACCGCCTGATTAATTTCTTGGCTAAAATTAGCCAAAACATCATTTAAAAGTACATCTTCTGTTTGATAGGTAATCGTAATCTGATCCTGAATCGAAAGGCCTTTTTCTTTGCGCAATTGATTAATGGTACGGATACATTCACGAGCCAAACCTTCTTTTTGCAGAGCTTCAGTAATTTCAGTATTAAGAGAAACAGTGAGAGTACCTTCGATTTTTGTAACTATATTTTGGCCTTTCGCATCACCAAGTTTTACTTCTTTTACATTTAATTCCTCGGCTACAATGACACAAAATTCTTGGGCTAATTCTGCACCACTAAAATATAGCTCGCCCAAAGCTTGTCGTACTTTAATACCCGCTTCGGAACGAAGCGCTAAGCCAGCTTCCACAATTTTGCGAACCAGTTGCATCTGATGTAAAACAGCATCACTTACCAATTTTTCATTTGTTTCTGGCCACATTTCCAAATGCACACTTTCAGTTGAGCTACCAATTTCTTGCCATACTTTTTCGGCCACAAATGGCGTGAACGGTGCCATAACTTTGCTGAGCATCAATAAAACTTCACGCAAAGTTGCGAGAGCCGCCGCTTTATCTGTTTCATCTATGCCTTTAAACCGATCACGCGAGCGACGTACATACCAAGTGGATAATTCATCAATGAATTCCGCAATTGGGCGCGAAGCTTCAGACAAATTATACGCTTCCATCTCGCGCGTAACATCAACAATTAAATTTTGCAATTTAGCCAGGATCCATTGATCCAAAACATTCTTTGATTCAGCTGGAGCAACTGGATTTTCGGTGGCAAATAATTTGTAAAATTCCACCACATTCCACAGCGTGTTCACTACTTTTCCGTACGCTTCACGCACACCATCTTCCGAAAAGTTCAAACTTTCCGCATGCATGACTGGTGAAGTAATTAAATAGTAACGAAGTGCATCAGCTCCGTATTTTTCTAAGAGCAAATTTGGGTCAGGATAATTCTGCAATTTTTTACTCATTTTTTTACCATCTTCGGCCAGCACAATTCCATTGACAATCACATTTTTAAAAGCTGGTTTTTGGAATAGTGAAGTGGCCAAAACATGGAGATAATAAAACCAAGCGCGCGTCTGATCTTGGCCTTCAGCAATAAATTCAGCGGGAAAACTAGCTTCAAACTTTTCCTTATTTTCAAATGGATAATGCATTTGCGCGTACGGCATTGATCCAGAATCAAACCAAGTATCAAGCACATCAGGCACGCGTTTCATGGTTCCGCTGCACTCACATGTTACAGTCACTAAATCTACAACATGCTTATGCAAGTCATCAATTTTTTGCCCACTCGCTTCTTCTAATTCTCCTGCTGAACCAAACACTCGGAGTTCTTTACAA
>DALYDF010000032.1:2894-9940 GCA_031973355.1 Candidatus Magasanikiibacteriota bacterium | reverse complement strand
CTATAGTAGCCCTACCTATGCCTCGTCGTCCTGAAGATATAACCATCCAAGAACCCCCAATTCAAGAGCTTACACGGCAGTATTCTTGCCTGCGTAAAAGCTGTTTTTCGTGTTTATCATTTGTATTAGTGATTGTGGGAGTCTCTTTAGTTTTACTAAAACTCGCCCTTGGCAGCCAAAGCAAGGATTTACTTAAAGTTCCACCAGCCGTAAGCAAAGAAATTCCGATTTACGACCAAGATAGTGTTGAGAAAATTACCCTTACTCAAGGCGCTGATCGGAGTAAAGGCGTAGAAGCCGCCGCTTTTTTACCCAAATTAGTCATGGCCCCGATTTTGGCCACTTTTGATACCAAAAACACCGCTCTCACTCGTGCCTATTCGGATAAAAAAATACTAGATTTATCCTCGGCGAGCTGGTTCACCAAAGCTAAACTAGTCCTTAATGCTCCGGTTGGTGACCATCGTGATGAAATTAAAATCACTTCTACTGAAGTTACGGCTGACCCTAAATTTATTAGTGAATACTATATAACCGAATTAGAAAAGCGCGGTTTTATTATTTCCGCTAAAAGCCAAACCGAGCGAATTACGCAATTTACTTTTACCAAAAATACAATTGCTGGTAATCTATATATTGAAAATGCACCTGAAACTTTAGAAACCGACACCGTCATTTTAACTGTGCAGCTTACTGAAGCTGTCAACTAATCATATGCCTGGAAAAATTTTGACCGAAGGCAAGGTAACCTGGAGTTTTATTGAAGAAGCGACTCCAGAAATTTTAGCTGAACTCAAGAGTGTCTATAAATTTCACCAACTTGATTTAGATGATGTCGGAAGTGATAGCACTCATATTCCAAAAGTTGATGTCTACAAAAATTATCTTTTTTTAGTGTTACATGTTCCAGAATGGAGTTCTTCTGAAAAGAAAATTACCATTGGACAAGTCAGCTTTTTCATTGGTGAAAATTATGTTATCTCCATTTCTCACCGCGGCAACAAAAGTATTCGCGGTTTATTTTTCCGCTGTCTTAAAAATCGCGGCTTGCGCCAAGAATGGATGAGTGGCTCATCAGGGTTACTGCTGTACCATATTTTAGCGGCCATGTTTCAAGAAGCACGACCACTACTTAATAACATTGGTAAACATGTGGCCCTGGTTGAAGACGAAGTATTTTCTGGTGAACCAAACACTAAATTAATTAAAGAATTGGCTGGTCACCGCCGGAATATTTTACTATATCGAAATATTATTGACCCTCAACGCTATGTGATTACTTCACTCAGTAATATGCGTCGTCCATATTTGGAAGAAAACCTCACCATTTACTTTGATGATATTCGCGATTATTTAGACAAACTGTGGGCAATTATTGAAACATACAAAGAAACGGTTAATGGATTGTACATGACCGTTGAATCAATCATTAACCAACGAACAAACAAAATTTTATTAGTATTAACAGTGGTCTCAGCTTCATTTTTACCACACACGCTACTATTCAACATGTATGGTATGAATTTACCCAATCTTCCTTTAGCCGATCACGCTAATTTTGTCTGGGGAGTGTTTGGTACACTTACCGTTGCCGTAATCACTGCCCTTTTGTTTTTAATGCGCCGCATGAAAAAAACTGGCTGGTTCTAACATGAATACTTTTTTTACTCGCCAAGCCCAATCAATTACGGGCGCAGCCATTTTACTCGGATGCGCTTCTTTTTTGAGCCGCTTAATTGGGTTAGTACGTGACCGAATTTTTGCCCATCATTTTGGCGCCGGTGATATTTTAGACGCCTATTACGCAGCGTTTCGCATTCCTGATTTTTTGTTTAACTTATTACTCGCGGGCGCACTCACCGCTGGGTTTGTGCCTATCTTTTTGGAATTATGGCAAAAAGATCCGCAAAAATCTTGGGCCTTAACCAATCGAATCCTTCGGGTAGTTGCCATTACTATGGCTATTGCCGGAATAGTTGGTTGGCTTATTGCTCCGTATGCTGTCCCCTATATTACCCCGGGATTCTCTGGAGAAAAATTAGCACTCACCATTGAACTTACTCGAATTTTAATGCTCTCACCATTATTAATGGGAGTCAGTGGCGTTTTGTCTGGCGTGTTACACGCACGACGGCAATTTACGGCTTTTGCTTTTGCACCATTAATTTATAATCTCGCCATTATTGGCGGAGTAGTTTTCTTGGTCCCCCACTTTGGTCCAATTGCCTTAGCCTGGGGCGTGGTAATTGGTGCGCTCTTACATTTACTTATTCAAATTCCCGCTTTAGTGGCCGGTGGTTTTACGTTAAAAACTGCGCTAGATTACAAAGACGCCGCGGTTAAAAAAATGATTGGCTTAATTTTACCACGCACCTTTAGTTTGGCCACTGTGCAAATTAATTTTTTTATTTTAGATAGTTTAGCTTCTACCTTAGCCTCAGGCAGTATTGCCGTATTTTATTTGGCACATAATTTATATTATGTTCCCATTGGTTTAATTGGTCATGCGTTTGCGTTGGCCGCATTTCCGGTTTTTGCCGCTGCCGCGGCTGAGAAAAATTATGATGAGCTTAAAAAACAAGTCGCGCGCGTAATTCGCCAAATTCTCTTTTTAATTATTCCGGCTATGCTGATTGTAATTTTACTGCGCGCCCAAATTGTACGGGTGGCCTTAGGTTCAGGAAATTTTGATTGGGCTGACACGGTTATGACCGCTGATGTTTTAGCAGTATTAGCAATTTCTTTAGCCGCCCACTGTATTACTTTGGTGGTAGCCCGCGCACTGTATGCTTTGCAAGATATTTGGATTACTTTTTGGATTAGTGCGGGCGGAGTACTACTAACCACTGTAGTTGGAATTCTCCTTAAACCACATTTTGGAATTTTAGGCTTATCTGGCGCCTTGTCATTATCCTTAATTATCCAGTGTGCGGCCATGTGGTTTGTACTGCACCAAAAGTTGGGCGGGTTAGAAGAAGCTGGTATTATTAAAGCCTTAACTAAAATCTCGATTGCCGGGGCAGTTATGGGTCTTGTTACCCAAACACTCAAAACCCCTCTTTCCCAAGCGGTCGACATGACTCGCTTATGGGGGATCTTGAGTCAAGGGCTTATTTCTGGTACGCTAGGGCTTCTCGTCTATGGGTTAGTCTGTCACTGGTTACACCTGGAAGAAGCCCAAGTTTTTTGGACGAGTTTCCAAAGACGCTGGTTAAAAGTTAAAACAGTTACTGATACAATTGAATAACATGGAACAAATTAGAAATTTCTGCATTATCGCCCACATTGATCACGGTAAGTCCACTCTGGCTGACCGGTTTTTGGAAGTGACCGGCACCATTGAAAAACGCCACATGAAGGCCCAATTACTTGACCAAATGGAATTAGAACAAGAACGCGGGATTACGATTAAGCTCCAACCTGTGCGCATGAAGTATCAAGGGTACACCATGAATTTGATTGATACACCGGGTCATGTGGATTTTACGTACGAAGTTTCTCGCTCACTTGCGGCCGTAGAAGGCGCGATTTTATTAGTTGATGCTTCACAAGGCGTGCAGGCCCAAACTATTGCCAATCTCTATTTAGCGCTGGAACAAAATTTAACCATTATTCCGGTGTTAAATAAAATTGATTTACCCAACGCGGATGTGGAAAAATCAACCGCTGAATTGATTCATTTATTAGGCTGTAAGCCAGAAGAAATTTTACATTGTTCTGGTAAAACCGGTGTTGGTGTCCCGGAATTATTGCAAGCCGTTATTGATCGTGTTCCCCCACCAAATACCAAAACCGAGGATATTGTCCGGGCTTTAATTTTCGATTCTTTTTATGATGACTATCGTGGGGTGGTTGCTTCCGTTCGTGTGACTGAAGGAAATTTAAAAAAGGGTGATAAATTATTATTAATGGGAACCCAGGCCGATGCCGAAGTTTTGGATGTTGGTCACTATGACCCAAAAATGTCTTCGGATGGATTTTTAGAAAATGGCCAAATTGGTTTTGTGGTCACCGGTCTAAAAGAATTGGGGCAAGTACGCGTGGGTGACACGATTACTTTGGCCAAATCCCCGGCTGCCGAACAATGGCCAGGATATAAAGAAGTAAAACCAATGGTGTTTGCCGGTATTTTTCCGCAAGAAGGTGATGATTATAATTCTTTGCGTGAAGCCATGGATCGCTTAAAATTAAGTGATTCAGCCTTGATGTATGAACCTGAACATTCACAGGCTTTGGGCTTTGGTTTCCGATGTGGATTCTTGGGCATGTTACATTTGGATATTTTTCAAGAACGCTTAAAACGCGAATTTGGTTTGCACATTATTGCCACCGTTCCGAGTGTGGCCTACCATATTTTCCTAACCAATGGTGAGCAAACCACCATTAAAAGTCCGCAAGACTTACCTGACGTACAACGCATTGAACACATTGAAGAACCGTGGATGATCTTGGATATTATTACGCCTTCAGAATTTATTGGTAATATCATGAGTTTAACCGTGGAACGCAAAGGTGTGTATTTAAATACTGAATACTTAAGTACTGGCTCTGGTCAGCGCGCGTTATTACATTTTGAAATCCCCCTCGCCTCACTCATTACTGATTATTACGATAAATTAAAAACAGTTTCCAGTGGCTATGGTTCAATGAATTATGATTTTAAAGATTACCGCACGGCTGATGTGGTGCGCTTAGATATTGCGATTGCAGAAAAACAAGAAGAAGCGCTGGCCACTTTGGTGTGGCGCGATCACAGTTACGCGATTGGTAAAAAAATCTGTGAATCACTTAAAGAAACCTTGCCACGTCAACAATTTGAATTAAAAATTCAAGCCACGATTGGTGGAAAAATTATTGCCAGTGAGCGTGTTTCCGCCATGCGCAAAGATGTGACGGCTAAATTATATGGTGGTGATGTAACGCGTAAAAATAAATTATTAGACAAACAAAAGAAGGGTAAAAAGAAAATGATGTTACATGGTAAAGGCACCGTGGAAATTCCAACTGAGGCTTATTTGGCCGTTCTTAAACGCTAATTATTTTTTATGTACGGAAATAAAAAAATCAAAATTTTGTGGTCAATTATTAGTGTGATCATGATTATCGGCATGATCGCCTTATCATTTGCTCCAGCATTTTACTAAACACATGAACCCTGATTTTACCGTTTTACATCAGTATCAACGCGGTGTTTTGTGGAGCTTTGTTTTAAGCTTGGCTATTTTTGTGGTTTATATTTCTGGGGGCGCTAATGCTTTAAATATCGGCACAGAAAAAATAATTGGAGCTATTTGGCTGGCGGTTTACACCAGTTATTGTTTTTATTTGCGAGGCAAAGTACCACCCCGGGACAATGTAAGCACCACCAAATTCCCAATTTTACACTGGGTATTACTAGGAATTTTATTAGTGTACGGCAATGTAGTTAAACCGAGTGATTTTCAATTCCTCTTCCCCATCATTAATCTTGGCTTTATAATCTTTGCATTGTTTAGCGCTGACGCGCACTGGGATTTTAAGAAATTAAAAAAAGGAAGCTAGCGCTTCCTTTTTTATTATTGCCCATCAATTTGGCAGTGAGTGAGCTGGTCCAACTTTGACTGTACCCAATTTAGGAGTGGCAGTACCATTGGTCTCTAGCCATGCTCGATACTGAAAATACTGACCACTAAGTGGTGTAGTGAAATGTACGGTTGGTAACGCAGTCGTACTGATATCAGTGATGTAGGTATTCGCCGTTCCATCTGCACCACTATACGCAACCCCGGCACAAGTTGCCGTAGCACACGCGCGCACTTGAAATTTCAAGCGTAAGGCAGCACGTTCATAGTGAGCCATAATTTCTGTTGGTGTTAAAGCGCGAGCATACACTGCCAGTTCATCCAATCGCCCTCTAAATGCATAATTAGGTTCTGGGCGATTACCAATCCACAATTCTTTGCCAGCAGGCACTGAAATTGCACCGGTAACTGCCACGGTTGCGTCAAGTCGACCATTGATATATATAGTAACCACTGAACCATCATACGTAGCTACCACATGTGACCAAGAGTTTAGTGGTAAAACCGTTGTCGCATGATGCCAGCCCGGTTTACTTACTCCCTGTAAATATACAGCCGGTCTCAAATTAGTTAACGCTAAATAATAACCTGAATCTCTAGCGACTATCGACTGATAGCCACTTGAGCCCGTTGGATACACCCAGGCTTCTAAGGTTAGTGGTCCAGAAATTGCCAAACTTGGCCCACTACCAAATAATACTTTATCATCCGTACCATCAAACTGTACGGCTGAACCCACTATTCCTGGTACCAAGGCCTGTGGAGCGGTTGTGCCCGCAGTTACCCCTACTTGACCTTGACCCGAGGAATCGACAACCGGTACACCCGCTACATCCTCAAAATGAGCCAACAACACGTTATTCCTCATATCAACATTACCCATTGCATACTGAGTTTCTTTACCAGCATTATTTGGTAAAGGTTTTCCATACGGAGCAAACGGTTTCCAAGTCAATGAATTCCAAGTTACGGTTTCAGCCGCATTAATAATCCGTGATTCAAATTCACCGTGTCCGGCGGTTTTACCTGCCGCAGTTAAAACTAATCCATCGGTAGACCATTCAGTGGCCGTTGTTAAACCACCACCAAAACCGGTTACCGTATTATCATCATCAGTTTGATCGACAGACGCGCTCGTTACTGGCGGAATAATTTCCCCCGTACTAATGTGACCTGGTCCAATTGTTACTCGAGTAATTTCTGGACCAAAAGTTTTTAATCTTGTTTCGTACAATACACGATATTGAAAAAAGCGTTGTGCTTCTAAACCAAGTAAAGCTATTTTAGGTAATCCAATAGTTTGATTATTTACTTCTGAATAATAAGTATTTGCGGTATTATCTGGACCTACAAAATCTGCGTCTGAACAATTACCTTCAGTACAGGCCCGAACTTGAAATTTAGCAGTAAACATTCCCCGGCGATAATGGGCAAAAATTTCACCAGGCGTTAAATTTGGCCGGAATGTATCATAATCTGTAAAAA
>DALYDF010000032.1:0-2884 GCA_031973355.1 Candidatus Magasanikiibacteriota bacterium | reverse complement strand
AATCCACACAGCCTTACCCGCTGGCGTGGCAATATTCCCAGCCAACGATATCGTACGATTCATGACCCCATTAATAAAAATCTTAAGAGCTGAACCATCGTACGAAAAGGCCACATGTGACCACGTATTTTGTGGCACAGCTACAGTCGCTTGTTGCCACGCACCGTTCACACCGTTTAAGAATACCGCTGGTTTTAAAGCATTAAGCGCAAAATAATAACTGCCATCGCGCATAACAATCGTTTTGTAGGCAGCAGAATCAGATGGATTTACCCATGCTTCAACCGTAATATTTTTTGCGATTTTAAAATCATCACTCGCACCAGCCGTAATATAGCCAGGATTAACTCGGGCGGCTGAACCAAAGACACCACTCACATATTGTTCTACATCCTGCCAAACACCATTTGAATTTTTTCCTGAACTGTCCGTGACCTCATTTTCAAAATGATAGAGTAATACATTTCCACTCATATCCACATTACCCGTTGGATATCCAGTTTCCTTTTGTCCATTTGTCGGTAAAGGTTTGCCGTATGGATACTGTGGATTCCATGCCAATTGATTCCACACAGTATTTTGACCAGCGTCCATTATTCGAGAAGTAAACGAACCATTTCCGGCTGCTAATCCAGCTGAATCAAGCATTAATTTATTGTTCCACACGACATTTGTTTTATTCCCTCCACCAAAACCATCAACCGTATTATCGCTATCAGTGTGATCTAACACCGTAAACTCGCGTACCACCGGCACGGACGCTGTTCCTACCACATCAGTAGCCACCACCCGAATGGTGTAGGGTGTTGCATCTGCATTCCAATCGGTAAATGAAATAATACCAGTCACTGATTCAGTATTACCATTAAATGCCCCGTCATTCGCTACCAAAGAAACACGACCTACTTCTTGATTATTTTTATCTACTACATAATATTCAGTTGCCGCAATCGCCGCCTGACCTGAAACCGTCGCTGACACAGTCATTGTCGCTTGTTCACCATATTCTGGGGCACCAAAAGTAAGATTACTAATATGTGGCGGCACTACATACACAATATTTGGCAAGCGTAACCGAGAATAATAAGTACTTACCCAATCAAACGATGGTGTATACACCTTACCCGTAGTTTTATTCCACGAAAACAAACCATTTGGCTCAGTTATTTCACCAGTCGGACTCACCACTGAACGAGCACGAACACCAGTTTCCGCAGCAGTTCCGCCTTCATTTATTGCCACACGTCGACCATCTTCCAACACCCCTACAATTTCATTACCCGTGGCCGGCAAAATATCAGCAATAATTGGTGGACCAGCCACGATCCCAAAATCAATTGGCCAGCCAGCTACAAATTGTTTGGTAGTTCCATTCCCTACTCCGTACCACCGATTTTTACTTATATCAAAAGTAGCAAAAGTCGTTGCTTGTGGTAATGAAAGTGACTTTTTTAATGTCCAACTCGCGCCTGTGCGACCATATATTTGTAAACTTGGTTCTGACCAACGAGCAAGATATAACTCAGTACCCGTTTGATTCGCCGTTACACTAGCTCGACCACTAACCGCAGCCACTTCTTTTTGTACGGCTGTCCCCGCTGACCAAGACACAGTAAATACTCGTCCAGCATCAGTACCAAGCACTAACATTTCTTGTCCGGTAGTATCGGGAATAACCACTAATTCATGGAATACAGCATCTGCTGGGGTACTCAAGGGTAAGACTAGTTCATCTTTTTTAACCCCAGATCCATTGTATACCACCACATAAGCACTCTGACTCACCGTATTCACACCATACACTACAATTTCTTTTACTCCATCACCATCAATATCGGCTAAGGCCGGCGACACGGCCAAATTATAATAATTTTCAGACACAGGAAAACCAGTTACACGTTTACCAGTAGCCGAAAAAACAACGAGACGATCATTAACAATGACCACGCGTTCTTTACCTGGATAAATTGTATTCACTTCACCCACGGCTGGAGCAAAATAGCGAGTATTTGCCTGAGCTGTTTCAGTCAAACCACAGGCAATCACCGTGATTAGAAATATTCCAACAAAATAACGATATAACATAATACTAATTAGTGAGTACGGGTTGAGCGTAAATTTTATTTGGATCACGCGGTTCAGGATTAACAGTTTTTACTGCAGTTTCTTCGGCAATAGTTCTAGCCCCACTCGAAATTTGCTTAGGCAATTGAATAACATATTCATGCACAAACGCGTCCTGATAATTAAATCCAGACGCCAACACTTCACCGCGATCATTGATTGACTTGGCACACATAAAATTAATCGTTGAATCACCCACAATTTCATTCAGCGAATAAGTTTTGTCATCTGATCGCACTACCGCAATTCCGGCTTTACCATTGCAGCCGTCTGAAGTTCTGTTTAAAATCTCCACCAGTCGTTCAGAGGAAAATTTCGCCGCAATCTTATCCCCAAAATATTGATCAGACAAGTACCCAACTAATTCGTGGCGATTATTTAAGGCCTCATAATTAATATTTTTATCTAATACTTTTATTTGATTGTCTTTTACGAGTAAATCCGTTTTACAATAGGCATTATTACAATCAGAAAATCTTTCTCTAATTTTAACTAGAATGGTTCCATCATCCGCAATATCCGCGGCTGCGGCAATATCATAGCCATCAGCTACGACTTGTTTCATTGAACCATTTTTCCACAGGAAAACGCGCCACAAATTATTGCGATCCACATAGTTCCCCACTATTTCACCTTCATTATTAATAGCTACGGCAGAAACAAAATCGCTCTCCAGGGTTCCCAAATTCATGGTCTTACCATTACTCCACAGGTAAGCACGACTCTCACCACCATCAACATATTTAGTTGACTTAGGTAA
>DALYDF010000031.1:0-10245 GCA_031973355.1 Candidatus Magasanikiibacteriota bacterium | reverse complement strand
GTGCGATTAATACCAGCGTTGCGTGCGATTTGCGTGACTGTTCCTTTGCCCAAGGTTAATAGACAGATATACACCCCAGCTTCTTTTTCTGAAAAATTTAGTGACAAAAGAAATTCTTTAAAAACTGTTAAGGAATTATTCATATAAATAAAAGGTAACACAGGGGCTAAATTGTGTCAATATATTTAGACAAAAAATATTAATTTTAATAAATTTAGCTAAAACATAATAAAATATTAACATAATTTTGATTATGTATATTGACTATTCTGGTATTTTTTCTATTATCCAGACATAACCGCTCAATTCGGAGGTGTTCATGAAGCGTGTTATTCTCATTAATCCGGCTCACCCGTACGGTAAGAGCCAGGTGTACATGAATGGTTCACTGATCGCGATTGCGGCTCGGCTGCAGGCGACTGGCTGTGAGGTCAATATCATTGACTTCAATCTCGACAGTCTCGGTGATCAGAAGGTGCAGTCGTGGCTGCGTTCCGCTGACATCATCGGGGTTTCTTTCACGGGTGCGTTCGATATTCCGGGGGTGATCCAGCTCCTGCCTGAGCTGCGTGCCCGGACGCCAAATGCTAAGATTATCTTCGGCGGTCAGGTCATCGAAGCGCTCACGCCACAGCAATTCACTACAGTGTTCGGAACTGAAGCCATTCAGGTGCGCACGGATGCTGATCTCGCGGCTCTACTCAACTGTCAGCCACACCAACTTCCTCGGCCCGAGTCAGTCTCGTACCAGCCAGTCTGGGAACGGCTGGGTGTAGACCGACTGAAGTGTTACCTCAGTACTGAAGGTACGCTCGTGGTCTCACAGGGTTGCCACTTCAAGTGTAAATTCTGTGCTGCACACAAGGGTGAGAAGGAAGTCTTTCGAGACCTCGAAGTCTTCACTGTGGACCTGAGCTACCTGTGTCGCGCTGCTAAACAGTTCGGCATCAGGCAGCTGGAGTTCTATGCTTCCAGCCTGGATTTCTTCCAAACCCCAAGTGTACTGGTTCGTTACCTCGAAGTGCTGGCCGCAGTACAAACTGAGACCGGAGTGCATGTCCGCGTGCGCTGCCTCTCCTGCACTGTTAGCTTCAAGCGTGCCAGTGAACGCATTTCTAATTTCGGGATGCTGCTGAAGCGCGCTGGGGTCTGGTGTGTAGGCTTTGGTGCTGACGGTTCAGACGCTAGCGTCTGGCAAGCACAAGGCAAGACGCAAAACAACGAGAGTGAAGTGCGCGAGTGTCTGGAGCTCTGCAAAAAGTTCGGGCTGCGCGCTGAACTCCTCATGGTTCTCGGCTTTCCCGAGGACACGACTTACACTCTGGCCAAAACTGTCCTGACCAGCCTGGTCGCAACCGCGCGCTGGGACGCAATCATTCGTCCTTACCGCGCTAAGCGTCGGGTTCCTGGTAATGATGAATGGAATCAGGACGGTCCGGTGGTTCAGGCAATCACGGCTGACCCCCAAAAGTTCTACAACCTCGACTTCGCAGCTCTGGCCGATGCAGACAGCGATCCAGAGTTCTGGCACCGCTGTCTGGGAAATGCTGCCTACCTCATTATCTGTGGGCTACTCACCCCTGTGAGTCGCTGCACTACCTCACCAACTCTGCCCCAGGGCCACTCTGGTCTCTTTGGGGTAATCGCGAAGCGCGTTAACCGCTGGCTGCCATTCGATCGGTAGTCGCTTTCCGCGCCGCAGTGCACCGGACACTTCAAACCGGCTTCTCTTTATGCATAAAGGAAAATAAAAATCTCCACGCGTGGAGATTTTTATTTTAAGTTTTCCTAAAGTGAGTAATTATTCCAATGGTGGTGGTACTTCTTCGTCCAAATCTTCTGGAGCACCAGGGTGACCTTTTTCCTCTTCTGGCATTTCACCGCGTTCTACGGCTTCCCATACTTTATCAGTAATTTCGGCCATAAGTGGTGGATTTTCGCGCAAGAATTGTTTGGCTTTTTCACGACCAACTCCAAGTTTTTCTTCACCAAACGAATAACTGTTACCGGATTTATGAATTACGCGGTGAAGGACACCAGTATCGAGCACATCGCCAGCTACTGAAATACCTTCGTTATACATAATATCAAACTCAGTGGTGCGGAATGGAGCAGCCACTTTGTTTTTAACGACTTTAACTTTTACGCGGTTACCAATAATTTTTTCACCTTGCTTAATTTGAGCCGCGCGACGAACTTCAATGCGCACTGAACAGTAAAACTTAAGCGCATTACCACCAGTAGTAGTTTCTGGATTACCAAAGAATACTCCAATCTTCATGCGGATTTGGTTAATGAAAATAACCACAGTGTTGGTCTTGCTCACAATACCAGTCAGCTTGCGGAGAGCCTGACTCATTAAGCGAGCTTGTAAACCCATGTGAGAATCTCCCATTTCACCTTCAATTTCAGCTTTTGGTACCAAAGCGGCTACTGAATCCACTACCACTACATCAACTGCATTGGAACGAACCAGAGTTTCCACAATTTCCAAAGCTTGTTCACCTGTATCTGGTTGGGAAATAAGCATGTTGTCTACATCCACGCCGATTTTACGTGCGTAATCTGGATCAAGCGCGTGTTCAGCATCGACAAAAGCAGCAATTCCACCGCGTTTTTGTACTTCTGAAATAATGTGTTGCGCTAAAGTGGTTTTACCACTCGCTTCTGGACCAAAGACTTCGATAATACGGCCACGTGGCACGCCTTTAACCCCCAGGGCAATATCAAGCGAGAGAGAACCAGTAGGTACCGCGTCTACATTGCTACGGCGAGATTCACCAAAGCGCATAATCGCGTTGTCACCAAATTTTTCTTTAATTTGGTCAATCGCTGTAGCTGCGGCCTTCATTTTGGATTGTTGTTCTTGAGACATTTTGGCCATATTTTTTGTTATTAATTTAAGGGCGGTGGACAAAAAAAGAGCACAAGCTCTTCATCTATGGTACGGCTTTTACGGGGCACCGTCAATGTGGACAAACCGTCCACAGGTCGATTAATTAGTTACCCCTAAAACTGTGTCTTGAGCACTAAAGTGAGTTGGTTCTTTATAAATTACATGGCGGGTGGTTTGAGTAGTTTTGCCGTGTTTTTTCTTAGCCTCAACCACAATAGTGTTTACACCTGGATTCAAAGCAATGGCTTCGGCAAAATTACCTTGCTCATCGCTTTTAATAGTTTGGCCGTTAACAAGCACTTGCGCTTCAGGTTCACTAAAACCACGCAGAGTGACGGTTTTGTCTTGAACAATAAAACCATTATCAAGTCCTACTAATGCTAGTTGTGGTGGGGCAATAGTTTGTTTAACCTGCAAGCCTAAATAGGTAACCATCAATAGACCGCCAAACGCTAAGACACTATTGCGAACCACAGAAGACCAGGCAGTAAAAAAGTGCCATGGTCGTTGTTGTGGTGTGGTCACTGGTTTATTATCCGCAGCATCCATTTCTTCAATATAAAATTGACTCAAATATGGTTCAGGATCTTCGCCAAGCGCACTCACATATTTTTTGACAAAGTTTTTTTGATACAACGTTGAAAAAGGAATATCACTAAATCGACACTCTTCAAGTGCTTGCAAATAGTGCTTATTAATTTTTGTTTGCTGTGCTAAAACCTCCACGGTTACTCCGCGTGATTCACGAAGACTGGCTAAACGGAAACAAACTCGCTCAGCTCCTTGTAAGTTTTTTTTAGTAAAACTTTGCACACCTTAATATAAAAATTTATTACCTTTTTCATCAGTGTCAATTTCTTCTTCAACACTGGCCTCTTCATCAACCTCTTCTTCGTCTTCTTCAGTAGTTTCTTCTGACTCTTCCTCTTCTTCGGTAACTGGGTCAAATGAACTTGGTGAAGCGGGCGCATCAATTGTACCATATCCCGCCGCTGTCGCCAAAATTTCTCGTGGTTTTGCGCCATCGCCAGGACCTACAATCCCAGCTTCTTCTAATTCATCAAGTAAACGAGCGGCCCTTGCATACCCAACTTTTAAGCGTCGTTGTAACAATGAAGCAGACGCTTTACCAGCTTGAATAATAAATTTCTTAGCTTCTTCAAAAAGTGGATCACGATCATCACTTGGGCCACCAAACATACTACCGGTGCCGCCAACCGGATTGGTAATGCCCGTAATTGATTCATCGTATTCTGGTTCTTCATCACCCTTGAGATATTCAACGATTCGTTTCATTTCTTCTTCAGAAATATAGGCACCTTGAATACGCATTGGTTTACTCATGTCTGAAGATGAGAATAACATATCGCCACGACCAAGCAATTTTTCCGCGCCAGGGGCATCAAGAATAGTACGAGAATCAATCGCTGAAGCTACTGAAAACGCAATGCGACCTGGAATATTTGCTTTCATTAAACCCGTAATCACATCAACACTTGGGCGTTGAGTAGCCACAATTAAGTGAATGCCAACGGCACGGGCCATTTGCGCAATGCGAATAATACCGGATTCTACTTCACTGGCAGCAGTGGCCATTAAATCAGCTAATTCATCAATTACAAAGACAATATACGGTAACTTGGTGCTAGGATTTTTTTGATTATACGAATTAATATCCCGACTACCGGCTGCAGCCAAGACTTCAAACCGCCGTTCCATTTCACCAATTGTCCATTTGAGCGCATTAACCGTTTTTTGCGTGTTGGTAATTACCGGAGTGAGTAAATGAGGAATACCATTATATAAAGTAAGTTCTACGCGCTTTGGATCAACCATAATAAAGCGCAATGTTTCCGCTGTGTTTTGATACAAGAGTCCCATGATTACCGTATTAACACACACCGTTTTACCAGAACCGGTGGCACCGGCAATTAGCAAGTGAGGCATTTTAGTTAATTCACCGAGCCACACTTTACCAGCCACATCTTTACCTAAGACCATCATCATGTTGTGTGGTCGTTGGCGATATTCTTTATCTTCAATTAATTCTTTAATACTGACCATGGCGGTTTTTTGGTTTGGCACTTCTACGCCCACTAACGCTTTACCAGGAATTGGTGCTTCAATCCGGATGGTTTGAGCCGCCAACGCTAAGGCTAGATTTGGACTAAGACCAGTGATTCTCGTTAACTTTACGCCGGCCGCTGGTTTCATGGTGTATTGCGTTACCGTTGGCCCAACGCGTATTTCACCCATTTGTACATCAATCCCAAATTGATCAAACGTACTTTTGATAATTTCGGCATTAGCATCAACATCACCGCTGGTTGGCTTACCGCGTTTATCTGACAACAAATCCATTGGCGGTAAATTTTTAATCACTACTTTTTTTGACCACACATCTCCTTGAGGTGGCTTGGTGTCGTCTTCTTCCTCTTCAATTTCTTCGTCTTCTTCAATTTCTTCTTCCTCATCGGCGTCTTCACTCTCTTCGTCTTCTTCTGAATCAGCTAATTGTTTTTTGGTAAAGGCTGGAGACTCATCTTCATCATCGTCTGTTTCAGAATAATCACCCTTAACTTTAAAAGTAACATTTGCTTTTGGTTCACGAATAAATAATTTTCGACACAAAATAATTAATCCGTTACCAGCCATGCCAAGTCCCGCCAATAAAGCGCGGTGTAACATGACAAAATGAGTAATAGCTGTGTTATACAGTAAGAAAATTGAAACCAATCCGAGGGCTACTAAAATACCACCAGCGGCGATGGTGCCAAGGTAGGTTTTTAAAACCCAGGCAAACATACCAAATACCCCACCACCTTGACCGTTGATCGCCGTTGACCACATTAGAGCTGGTTCGTAACTAAGATGTACTAAACTACAGAGTGAAATGAAAAATAAACCAGTTCCCAGAATATGTGTTGGCCGATAATCGTATTCAGTGTCACGGATAATAAACCAAGCTAGGGTTAAAACAATGAACGGAACCGTAAAACGAATTGAGCCAAATAAAAAACTTAACACATATTCGTTGAGCATAATGCCAACGGGACCGGCTTTATCAAAAAAACTCAAACTAATAATGAAGGCTGAGACTACTAAAACAATAAAAATAATTCCCCGAGAAAGTGTGGGGTTTAGAGAAGATTCATCGTGTGAGCGACGGGGCATATAAGTAATGGGAATAGTATAGCATTTTTACTTTTAACTTGCATATTTTCTCTTCCCTAGGTGCTGTCTTTGCTGGATGCGTGGTTTAAATTTGCTGAATAAAAAATTTTGGGAATGAAAAAAGCCCTTCAGAGGCTTTTTAGTAAGTGTTGTGGCACTGTCCCGGGTAGAAGCCCGGGACAGTGGTGGCGTTCTCCTTCTCAGAACTTGAGACCAGCTCGAGTCTTGTGGATTCCGATCCCCTCCATATCTCCGACGCGGTACAGGAAGACGGCTGCTCCGAGATTCTCGTTCGAGTTTTCCCAGGCGACCCTGGAGCAGCGAATGAGATGAATTCCGTCGTCCACGTGTTCGGTCTTGTGTGCATGAGCAATTGCCCAGCGCGGTTTGGCATCAGAAGTGCCGAGGACTGAGAGGTACAGGCGTAGGTCGACACCCACAATCGCTTTCCAGGCATTCTGCATGGTCTCCGAGTTCGGGTTTTCGGCGTGCGCGTGGATCATGAATTTTCGACGCATTAGTAGGTATCCCTTTTTCGCCGCAGCGAAGGTGAATCTGGCCAATTTTAACGGTAAATACCTAAGTTATCAACAGGCACTTTGGGCTGAATGTGGATAATTAAAAAAATAGTCAGTTTTTTATTTGAAAAAAATAATTATAAAAACAATCAACCTAGCCAAAAAACCTGAACTCTTGACAAAAAAATGATTTCTCGTTCTTGCTTGACACACTGAAGAAATTCGGGTATGCTTGTGGAGATTTAAAAGTCATGATTTGAGGCAGTTCTCTCTCTAGTCCACTTCTAGGCTGGAGAAATAACTGGCTATGGCGCAGGCCACCTTAGTCCGGTAACCCTCCATGATCGCTTTACCTACCACAATTCAATTCAATTACTAATTCCTTTGCCCAAAGGCGTTTTTTGTTTCCTTTTATTATGCCCGCAATCTACAAGCGTCAACCACTCAAGACCACAGAGCGCAAATTTTTTACTAGCATCCGCGATGCCGTAGAAACTCCAGATTTAATTGAAGTACAAAAAACTTCATATGACTGGTTTTTAAAAGAAGGAATTAAGGAGTTATTTGAAGAAATCTCCCCGTTGGCTGACTTTACTGGCCGTGATTTGGAACTCTTTTTTGAAGAATATTATTTAGATGAAGCCAAGTTTAGTGAAACTCAGTGTCGAAATAAAAATGTTACTTTTGAAGCACCGTTGCGCGTTAATGTAAAATTAGTTAACAAACGCACGGGTAAATCTAATAAACAAGAAATTTATTTGGGCGACATTCCACTCATGACTGATCGTGGTACTTTCATGATCAATGGTATTGAGCGGGTAGTGGTTTCTCAATTGATCCGTTCACCAGGTGCTTTCTTTACTGCCGATGACCTCCGTGGTCGTCATTTTTACGGTGCCAAAATTATTCCAAATCGTGGTGCGTGGATTGAAGTAGAAACTGACCAAAATAATGTGTTGTGGGTAAAAGTTGATCGTAAGCGTAAAGTGGCGGCCACTTCACTGCTCCGCGCGTTTGGTTTATCAACTGATGATGGAATCCGCGAAGCATTTAAGGATGTTAATAATCATCCAAATATTGATTATATTGAAGAAACTTTGAAAAAAGACACTGCTTCTTCTGAAGAAGAAGGTTTGATTGAAGTGTACCGCCGCATTCGTCCAGGTGATTTGGCTACGGCTGATAATGCGAAGAGTTTGATTCACGCCATGTTCTTTAACTTTGATCGCTACGATTTAGGTAATGTTGGTGTGTATAAATTTAACACTAAATTTAATTTAGGATTAGCTGATGAAGAGCTTTCAGTAAAAGATAATCGGGTTCTATCGTTAGAAAAAGTACTTTTGGTGTTAAAAGAAGTAGTTCGTTTGAATGTTACGCAAGAAATTCCAGATGATATTGATCACTTAGGTAATCGTCGCGTGCGTGCGGTTGGTGAGTTGGTACAAAACCGTTTCCGGATTGGTTTGGCTCGCATGGAACGTATTATCAAGGATCGGATGAGTACCATGGATATCGACACGATTGTTCCAAATAAATTAATTAATGCGCGTCCAGTGATTAGTGTAATTCGTGAATTCTTTATGAGTTCACAATTGTCACAATTCATGGATCAAGTTAACCCTTTGGCTGAACTTGAGCATAAGCGCCGTGTATCTGCGCTTGGACCTGGTGGTTTGTCCCGCGATCGCGCTGGGTTTGAAGTTCGTGATGTACATACTACTCACTATGGTCGTATTTGTCCGATTGCGACTCCAGAAGGTCCAAACATTGGTTTGGTAGGTCACTTGTCTACCTTTGCACGCATGAATGCGTTTGGATTCCTCGAAACTCCGTACCGCAAAATCATTAGTCGTATTCCAAATAAAGCTGAATTTACTGAAGGTGAAATTTTACGCGATGATATTAGTGGGATTGGAAAAGCTGGTGAAAAAATTACTGCCGACATGGCCAAAAAATTGGCTGCAAAAAAAGATTTGGAAGTAGTAGCCGTTAAACCTCGCGTTTCTAGTGAAGTAGTATATTTAAATTCTTTTCAAGAAGAACGCACCACTACAGCGAGTGCAAAAATTCCTCGCGATGAAAATGGTTTCCTTGACCCGGGTAAAGTACCAGCGCGTGTGCATGGTCAACCAAACAACGCTGATATTAATGATGTTGAATATATTGATGTTGCCTCTAACCAAATTTTATCAGTAGCGACGAGTTTAATTCCATTCTTGGAACATGATGATGCGACCCGTGCCTTGATGGGTACAAACATGCAACGCCAAGCGGTGCCATGTATTAAAGCTGACCCACCATTGGTAGGTACCGGTGTAGAACGCGCCGCGGCGTTATCAAGTGGGTATGTGTTTACGGCTGAAGAAGAAGGTGAAATTACGGCCGTGACTGGTAATTACATTCAAGTAACTGGTAAAAAAGGTAAGGTGTACGAATATAATTTACATAAGTTTATTCGTTCTAATGCCAGTTCTTGTATTAACCAAACACCATCGGTAGTACTTGGTCAAAAAGTTAAAAAAGGTCAACCGTTGTGTGATGGTCCAGCGATTAAAGACGCGGAACTTTCACTTGGTCAAAATGTGTTGGTAGCGTACATGGTGTGGGAAGGATATAACTATGAAGATGCGATTATTCTTTCTGAACGCTTGGTGCAAAATGATCGGTATACTTCAATTCAAATTGAACACTACACTACTGATGTTCGTGAAACTAAACTTGGACCGGAAGTAGTAACCAGTGATATTCCTAATGTTAGTGAAGAAAAATTAAAGAACTTGGACTCAGAAGGAATTGTGCGCGTAGGTGCGGAAGTTCATTCTGGTGATATTTTGGTAGGTAAAATTACTCCAAAAGGTGAAACCGAACTGACTCCAGAAGAACGTTTGCTCCGCGCTATCTTTGGTGAAAAAGCACGCGATGTGCGTGATTCTTCATTGTACTTGGAACACGGTGAAAAAGGAAAAGTAATTGATGTTAAAATTTTCTCAGCTGATGCTGGCGATAAATTACAACCAGGGGTGATCAAACAAGTTCAAGTCACTGTGGCTGACATGCGTAAAGTACAAGTTGGTGACAAGATGGCTGGTCGTCACGGAAACAAAGGTGTTATTTCTCGTGTAGTTCCAGCTGAAGACATGCCGTTCTTGGCTGATGGTACACCAGTAGATGTGATTCTTTCACCACTGGGTGTTATTTCTCGTATGAACTTGGGTCAATTGCTCGAAAACCATTTAGGTTTAGCGGCCAATGCGCACGGCTATAAAGCCGCCACTCCGGTTTTGAATGGTATTACTGAAGAACAAATTACTGAAGAATTGAAAAAAGCTGGTTTACCACTTGATGGTCAATCTCAATTGTACGATGGTCGTACTGGTGAACCGTATGACAACAAAACTACGGTTGGGTATAACTACATGCTCAAATTGAACCACATGGTTGAAGATAAAATTCACCAACGCTCAATTGGTCCATATAGTTTAATTACGCAACAACCGCTTGGTGGTAAGGCGCAATTTGGTGGTCAACGGTTTGGTGAAATGGAAGTGTGGGCTTTGGAAGCCTACGGTGCGGCGCATACTTTGCAAGAAATTCTCACGATTAAATCCGATGATGTGCCAGGCCGTGCCAAAGCGTACGAAGCGATTATTAAGG
>DALYDF010000030.1:3551-10604 GCA_031973355.1 Candidatus Magasanikiibacteriota bacterium | reverse complement strand
AAAATTCCACAGGGCAACAAACGGCCAGAATCTTTTTCCGCAATGGCCAATTCCCCCATTTCAAAGCTACCACCACTCGCGGAAAATAATTCTTTTAAATTATTTTCATACGCAATCGCTGAATATCCAGAGGCATACCCATTAATCAAAAAGAATAATGGTTCATCGGTCATAATTTCGCGGCACATTTGCAAGAGCTCGACTAAATGTTCTTCAATTTTCCACAATTCTTTATTTGGACCATGACCAAAGGCTGGCGGATCTAAAATAATCCCATCATATTTATTACCACGTTTAATTTCTCGTTTTACAAACGCGCGGGCATCATCCAAAATCCAGCGGATTGGTTTATCTTCTAAACCAGAAAGCAAAGCATTATCTTTGCCCCACTGAATCGCCACTTTAGAGCCATCTACATGACAAACTTCAGCACCAGCTTGCGCACAAGCGAGTGATGCGCCACCAGTGTAACCAAATAAATTCAAAACTGAAATAGGGCGTTTAGCAGCTTTAATTTTTTCGCGCATCCAATCCCAATTTGTCGATTGCTCGGGAAACAAACCCGTATGCTTAAAAGAAGTGGGGCGAATCCAAAATTGTAAATTACTAAAACTAATTGGCCAACGTTCTGGTAAACCTGGTTTTAAATTCCAATCCCCTTTTTTTCCATCACGCGCAAAAACGGCATTCGCCCGATTCCAATTTTTATCATCTAAATGCTTGGTCCACAACGCTTGTGGATCAGGACGACGAAAAATAAATTCGCCGTATTGTTCGAGTTTTTCATCATTGCCAGAATCCAACAATGAATATCCGGCACTTGGCTTGGTAATTGCAATTTCCATATTAAAAATCCATTCTAAATTCTCGGCCCCAATCTTTAAAACCTAATCGGAGATACCAAGCATGCACTTCTTCACGACTATACCGGCTAGTAGCAATCAACTTTGAACACTGCTGTTCACGCGCCGAGGCAATTACTTTTTCAACTAGCTGCCGACCAATTCCCTGATTCCGATAGGTATCAACCACAAACAAATCATCAATTAATCCGTACGGAACATCGTGAAGATCATTTTTGATCAAATACAAATATACTCGTCCTACTTCCACGCCTTCAGCTTCAATTGAAAATCTAAGTGCTTTAGACTGAATTTCAGTACTCTTAAGTTCCATATTTAAAGGCATTTTTAGGCTTTATACCCTTCAATTCTACTAAAATTAGCCAAAAAGTCAATTAAAATAAGCAATTTTATACATTCTTTACAAAACCATCTTTTTATCGTATTATTATAACTGCCTTGAGTTGCGGGGAGAAAAAGACGAACGGTGTCCCCTTGGGACCGTCTTGGACTATGAGCCGCACCTAATTACAACCGGCCTTCGGTTGTTTTTTAATTTTTATTTTATGGATCCACACACAATACTCTGGACGGTTTTCGGGATATTTATGGCTGGCTTTTTAATCGTCGACCTTGGCTATTTTAACCGCCAAGCCCATAAAATTTCCACCAAATCTGCCTTACTCCAATCATTATTTTGGATTGGTGCCTCATTAATTTTTGCCGCGCTCGTCTATTGGGCAGAGGGTAAAAATCATGCAATTGAGTTTTTATCTGCCTACGTGACTGAAAAGATGTTGTCAGTTGATAATCTATTCGTCATCATGTTAATTTTCAGTTTTTTTAAACTGGAAGAGAAATATCACCACAAGGTTTTGTTCTGGGGAATTTTGGGCGCAGTAGTTTTCCGAGGTATATTTATCACTGCGGGAAGTTATATTGTTAATCAATTTCATTGGGTCCTCTATATTTTTGGGGCAATTTTACTCTACACCGGTATCACCTTACTGAAAGATAAAAAAGAAGAACACATTGATTTTCACCAAAATAAAGTAGTTAAATTTGCGCACAAATATCTTTCATTTACTGCCAATCACCACGGCGGCAAATTCTGGGTCAAAGAAAATGGTAAATTTTACTTTACTACATTATTTTTAATCATGCTGTTGGTAGAAAGTACTGACATTGTCTTTGCGGTTGATTCTATTCCAGCAGCCTTTGCCATTTCCCAAAGTCCGTTCATTATTTTTACCTCCAATATTTTTGCGGTCATGGGGCTCCGGGCTTTATTTTTCCTACTGGAAAATGTGCTCCATAAATTCCACCATCTCCAAAAAGGGCTGGCCTTCATCTTGTTATTTATTGGGGCCAAAATGTTAGCGGGTATTTTCGATATTCACATTGCGCCCCTTATTTCCTTTGGTGTAATTATGAGCGCCTTAGTTGCCTCACTTATTTTGTCAGTTATTTTCCCCAAGAAAATTTAGTTTCTGAGAATTAAAAAAAGACCTCGTACAACCGAGGTCTTTTTATTTACAGAATTTTCTTAAATGTCTGCCCGAGTGCTTCAGGATTAATCCCAATAAATTTGGCATCAAAATCCCCTTCTACAATTTGGCAAGAAATATTTTCCAAATCATTTTCTTTAATCCCCCATTTTTTTGCTTCAGTAGTTTCGCGCTCACTATCGGTAATTGGAGTTGGATCAATTAAAATCAGATCAATGTTACGTGGCAAATATTTTTCTAATTCCACAATAATTTCCGAAACTTTATGTGAAACGGTTTCGCCATTGGCGTGATAGTACCGATTGGAAACATAAGCAATTGGCGCTTTAGACTCAGCAACAGCCTCTTGAATTCCACTTGGTAATAAACTAGCCACCATACTAGTATAAATATCACCACCACCAAGAACCAATAAATCCGCTTCTCTAATAGCTTGGATAACTTCTGGCAAAGCTTGTGGTGCTGGATCTAAGAATACACGCTTCACCGTTAATTCACGATTATACTGTGGGTCATCAATACTTTCTTCACCTCGAATAATTTCACCATTACTTAATTCTGCGCATAGATCCACGCTTTTTAATGTAGCAGGAAGTACAGTACCACGAGTTTTAAGCGCCTGACCTAACGCTTTAAGCGCTGATACCAAATCAGCATATTGCGCAGCAAAAGTTATAAATAAATTTCCAATATTATGATTAGAAATTTTTCCTACCTCAGTAAATCGGGTTTTGTAAAATATTTCTTTAAGTAAATTAAAATCATATTCAGACAAGGCTAGGACTGATCGCAACAAATCCCCCGGTGGCAACACTCCCAATTCCTCACGCAATATTCCGCTCGAACCACCGTTGTCTGACACGGCAATTACTCCTGTGAGTTCATAATCAGGGCCCAATGATTTTAAGGCATTAAGCGTAAGCGACGCCCCATTTCCTCCACCTAAAACTACAATTTTTTTCATACGATTTTTCGAAATCGCGTCGCGCAACGTCCTTTGAAGCGCGACGGTATTAATTATTCAACTGTCACAGATTTAGCCAAATTCCGCGGACGATCAACATCGCGACCCAAGTGCACGGCCATGTGATAGGCAAATAATTGCAGGGCAATTGTATTTACCAATGGTTCCAAGAGTTCCATGGTTTCTGGAACATAAATCACATCTTCAGCCAAACTTTTTGCTTCTGCATCACCTTCGGTGGCCAATAAAATAATTTGGGCTTTTCGGGCACGCGTTTCTTCTACGTTACTGCGCATTTTTTCGTACAATTGATTTTTGGTCATAATCGCAAACACGGGAAATTCTGGGGACAAAAGCGCAATTGGCCCATGTTTCATTTCTCCACCCGCGTACGCTTCACTGTGAATATAAGAAATTTCTTTTAACTTTAAAGAACCTTCCAAAGCGACTGGATAATTAATACCCCGCCCCAAAAAATACATATCTTTATAATTGGCGTATTTTGGTACCAACGCTTTAATACTATCAGACAACGCAATTACCTTTTTCATTTTTTTAGGAATTTCAATTAACGCTTGCAACACCCGATTGCCTGTAGCTAATGATAATCGTCGTTGACGGCCAAATTGCAATGCATATAGCAACATCACCGCCACCATATTTGTATAGGCTTTAGTTGAAGCCACCGCGAGTTCAGGGCCAGCGTGAATATACGTACCACCATCAGTTTCCCGCGCAATCGTAGAACCAACCACATTTACAATTCCACGCACATACGCCCCGCGACGTTTGGCTTCGCGTACAGCGGCCAAAGTATCAGCCGTTTCACCGGATTGCGAAATCGCAAACACTAGTGTGTGATTATCAATCACTGGGTCACGATACCGGAACTCACTCGCAATTTCTACATCAGCCACAATATTGGCCAAGCGCTCAAAGGCATATTTACCAATTTGTGCGGCCAGCGAAGCAGTTCCACAGGCAATAAACACCACACGATTAATCTCACGCATCTGCAAATCAGTCATATTTAAACCACCGAGTCGCGCTGTTCCATCTTCCAAATCGTACCGTCCACGAATGGCATCTTGAAATACATTTGGTTGATCAAAAATTTCTTTAAGCATGAAATGTGGAAAACCTTGCGTTTGCGCTTGCGCCTCATCCCATTCCACTTCTTCTACGTGCGCTTCTTGCACCTCATCACGTAAATTAAAAATAGTATATTTTTCTCGACTTACATCAGCCACTTCACCATCGGATAAAAATACCACTTTATTGGTATACGCTAAAATTGGGGTAGCGTCACTCGCAATATAGTGTTCATCTTCACCAATCCCAATAACCAAAGGACTACCCAAACGGGCCGCAATCATTTGATTGGGGTGGTCAGCATGCATTACCACCACTCCATACGTTCCGCGTACATGTGTAAGGGCAGTTTCCACGGCTTGGCGCAAATCACCCTTATAGTGGCGAGCAATTACTTGCGCCAAAACTTCAGTATCAGTTTCAGAAACAAAGCCCACCCCTGCTTCTTGTAATTCTGCTTTTAATTCCCGATAATTTTCAATAATCCCATTATGCACAATCACTAATTTTCCATCGAGTGCTGTGTGTGGGTGGGCGTTAACTTCGGTAACACCACCGTGTGTAGCCCACCGGGTATGCGCCAACCCAATGGTTGATTTACCAGTACTAAAATTAATACTTTTAATTTTTTCCGCGAGCATATCAATTTTTCCCACGGCGCGCACGCGATCAATTTTATTATTTTCCAAAATTGCCACACCCGCGCTATCATACCCGCGATATTCCAAACGGCGCAATCCACGAACTAAAATTGGAACGGCTGGCTGTTTACCAATATAGGCAATAATTCCACACATATCATTTACTATTATATTAAACGAGAAGCCCGTATTTCTTACCTAATTTAGCAAAAGCGGCTACCAATTGATCAACCTGTTCACGGGTATGGGCCGCTGAAATTTGCACCCGAATTCGCGCCTTACCTATTGGTACTACTGGATAACTAAACCCAATCACGTAAATTCCTTCAGCCAACATTTCCTTAGCCATATCGCTAGCCACTTTTCCGTCACCAATCATTACTGGCACAATTGGATGAACATCCTCTGGTACAGTAAACCCAACTGCACTCATTTGCGCCCGGAAATATTTTGTATTTTCCCATAATTGCGCACGCAATTCTGGGTGCTGATCAATAAAATCTAAAATAAAAATGGTAGTCGCCGCTACCACGGGCGGCAGCGAATTGGTAAACAATGTGGTGCGCGCGCGTTGGTGAAATAAATCAATCACGGCTTTTGACCCAGCAATACAACCGCCATTGGCACCCCCCAGGGCTTTACCAAAGGTAGTGGTAATTAAATCCACCCGTTCCAAAACTCCACAAGCTTCTACCGCGCCGCGGCCATTTTCTCCCATAAAACCAGTGGCATGTGAATCATCTACTACTACGAAAGCATTATATTTATCTGCTAAATCACAAATGGCTTTGAGCGGTGCAATGTGTCCGTCCATGCTAAATACACCATCAGTCACCACACAGCGCAACCGTTTTTCTTGTGTAGCTTTCAGTTTTTCTTCCAAATCAGCCAGATCACGATGTTTGAACACTTGTCGTTCAGCTTTACACAAACGAATCCCATCAATCAAACTGGCGTGATTTAATTCATCAGAAATTACGGCATCAGCGTCGGTTAAAAGCGTAGCAAATACAGCTTCATTGGCATCCCAGCAAGAAGTAAACGCAATTGCATCTTCTTTGTGCAAAAAGGTGGCAATCTTTTTTTCTAATTCAGCGTGAACCGTTTGCGTACCACAAATAAAGCGCACTGATGAAAGACCATATCCATATTCATCCAAAGCTTTTTTAGCATAACTCACCATTTCTTCGCGACCAGACAAACCCAAATAATTATTGGCGCAAAAATTCAAAACAGTTTTACCATTTACCACCACCTCTGGACCTTGGCGACCACTAATCACCCGGTGTTCTTTATATAAACCAGCACTTTCAATTTCACCAAGTGTTTGTTTGACCGCAACGTGCAAAGCTTGATTCATATTATTTTTGAATAGCAAACACTAATTTAGGATGTTCATTCATGCGCGCTTCTAACAGTTCTGGGGAAAATTCTGACAGCGGAATAATCGTGCCGTTACCTTGTTTCATAATGATATTCCACACTTTATCTTGCACACCATTACTGGTGTCAGACAAAACGCGTTGGGCAATTTGCCACGTTTTGAAAATCTGACGACCAATGACATTATGTAAGGTAAAACCTTTAACTACTAATTTGGAAAAATTAGGAATAGTGAAATCACCATCTTTAATGCCAAACAAAATAATATGACCACCAAAACGCGTGGCCTCAATACAATTATTCACTGAAGAATTAAATCCAGCCATTTCCATACTCACATCAACACCTTTGCCATAGGTACTATCTTGAATTTGTTTAATCACATCCCAATCGGCGTCATATGAATTAGCCTTACTAGCCTTAGTATCAATGAGCACAGTTTCATGCGCGCCTAATTCTTTGGCCATGGCCAAATTAGCGGGATTTACATCCACCGCAATTACTTTGGCTGCCCCAAATTGACGCGCCAGTAAAACAGAAAATAAACCAATTTGTCCGCACCCAAAAATCGCTACGCGCACACCCTGCACATTAACTTTAGACAATGAATGTACGGCGTTTCC
>DALYDF010000030.1:0-3488 GCA_031973355.1 Candidatus Magasanikiibacteriota bacterium | reverse complement strand
TGGCACACTTCGGCTTCGCCCAAACGACATTGATAACACTTACCACACGTAACGTGTGAATCACCTGAAACCATCGCGCCTATCACAATTCCAAAAGTAGTACCAGTCACCATTGAACCGACACTCACAACCTCACCCACAAATTCATGACCCAAAATTCGCAAAGATTTTTTTTCTTTTTCCAGGGCACCCGCAAACATGTCAGTAAAAGCCGTGCGTGTCCAAATACCACGGTCAGAACCGCACATACCTGCGTACTGTACTTTTACAATTACACAAAGCGCGTCCATTGGATTTTTTGCTTCATCTAAAACTGGCATTTCCACTTGGCGTTTAATAAATCCGCGGGAACCGACCCAGCCATCTTCTTTAAGGTCGAGAGTGAGAGCGTTAATCATATAATTTAGTTAACTGATTTACGGCGTTGCGCTTCTGTTAATTCTTCTGGAGTATTTACTCCAAACCATTCAGCTGAATTTTCCATGCACACCACATGTTGTTTTAACCCTTGATTATGCGCCTCGGCAAATGCCATGGGCAAAACCCATTCATTTAATTTTTCTAAAAGTGGTAAATTAGGAAACATAGTTTCAAACCATTCACGTTTAAAACAATAGGTTCCAGTACTTACCTCATTAATCTTTTTTTGTTCTTCAGTAACATATTCTTTTTCAATCACTTTTACACCACCCGCTTCATAAACCACTCGACCATAAGCACTTGGATTCTCAATTTTTACAGTAAGTAAAGTACTGGTCGCACCGCTCTCCACATGTTCATTCATTAATTTAACTAATGTTTCTGGTGCATAAAACGCACTATCATCACCGCCCATAACCAAAACATCAGTCACGTTTTTTGGTAAAACTTGCATTCCAGTCATTGCCGCATGGGCAGTACCTCGCTGTTCATTTTGCATGGCAAAAGTCGCACGATTTCCAAAATATTTTTCTACCACTTCATGACAAAATCCAACCACGAGAATAATTTTTTCTGATGATAGTCCTATTTTTTCTAATGTATCAACCGTATAACCAACAATGGGTTTTCCAGCCAATTCCAACATGACTTTTGGACGGTCAGTACAACCAAGCCGAATGCCTTTGCCGGCCGCCAAAATCACTGCCCCAAATTTTTCCAAATTATTTTCCATATTTTTCCAAAATAAAATTTTGTATTTCAGCTAATGTTTCAAAATGTTGGTATCCACTTTCTTCATAATCTGCCAAACTAATTCGCGATGAACGTTTTAAAACCACGCGTATATCTGGAAACGCTTTTACTATTGCGTGCGTTTCATCTACTTTATCATTTACTAGCCAATATTTTGTTGGCGAATGATGCGCGAGCAATTCAGCAATTACTTCTTCTTTTTTTTCTGAAACCATGAATAACCGATCAAAAAATCGAGCAATTCCAGAACCACGCACTTTTAACTCTTGAAAAATCGGGTCACCAGCGCTTAATAAAATAAGTGGATCACCAAAATTTTTCACTGTTTCCAAAAATTGAATTGCGCCAGGCAGCAACAAGTTCTGCAATGCTTCTGGTGTGGTCACACGCTCTAATTCTGTTACAATTTTCTGACCATCATACCCACGCGCAGCTAACAATTCAGCGCAACGAGCATGTGAATACGCGAATTGTCCATCCGGTAATTTTCTGGCTACCTGATATGACCACTCCACATCTTCATTCGTAACACCACAATCAAGTAAAGCTTTATGCATGTTTACTTTGAACCGTTGCGTATCAAACAAAGTGTCATCAAAATCAATAATAAACATACTAATTACAATCTTACCCACAGTGAATCAAACACTTGTTTTTGAGTTTGGAAAATTCCATCATTTTCAATCACTACACCCACAGCTTCACGCGCGGCGTTCAATGAAATATACGCGGTTTTCCCAGGATACACAATAATGTAAGTCGGTACCGTATCATCTGCTTTGAGCCATTTTCGTTCATCGAGACCTCGGAGCGACCCACCTGAACCTAAAGCAATCACGCGCACCGCAATCCCTTTGCCCACTCGCACATCGCTAAAAGTAGAAAAATCTTTATATAACAAATCACGAATCCCTTCGGTAGAGTAGACCCGGTACATTTTTTCACTATTCTCGGCACACACTTCTAAAATATCATTTAAAATTACCGCTAATTCATTTTGCGCAAAGTAGCGAGCCACAGGACGGCCACCACCAGCATTATATAAGGCTTCTAGCTCAGGAATATGTTTTTCTAGTTCCCGGCTCGCTGTGGCCAGCTCAGACTGCTCCTGAGCCATAAGGGCTTCCAACCGCTCGGGTGGTTCGGCCACAAAATGCTGTTTGGCTTCTTTTTCGTAAAAAGATACTAGATTCCGTTCTTCTAGCCACTTAAGGGCATCATAGGTAGAACCGCGGTTTAGACCACAAAATTCGGCTAAATTACGCACCGAACTAGGTCCAAGCTTAATAAGACCCAAGTAGACCTGGGCAGTCTTGTCAGAAAATCCAATTTTCTTAAGTAAATCAATCTTCATATTTTTAGCTTAATTAAGCTTATATTATATAAAAAAAGCTGTCAAGTTTTTGTCGACAGTATTGTTAATAATTTACTTGCTTTTCTAGATAATTATATGATATAAACAGATACGGAGGTTCCCTCATGTTTCTTTCCGAGCGCCAGAAAAAGGCAGATCTGCGGAAGACACGACGTCAACCGCTTCCACCAGGGGCGAGAGCCCACTGCCCAGGCTGCCACAAGCAGCTCACTATCATCGAACTGGAGGCGGACATCTGTGCCGGCTGCAAGCTTGATGTTAGCGACCCGGTGGTGGTGGCCGCTACGTAGGTACCACTCTGGCCTAGGCGAACGCATGACGCGTTTTCCCAGGCCCCTTCCAAAAACAAAATCCGCCTAAGGGCGGATTTTAAATTTCACAATACTCTACTATTTATTCGCCGGTGTATTTACCCATCGCCGCCAAATGATTCATTTCCGCTCGCTTCTTGAATTCAGCTTGGGCTGCGGCCACATTGTCTGCTTTGCCCGCCCAAGTTTCTAAAGTCGAGGCTTGCAGCGCCCGACCATACGAAAAGCTTAATTTCCACGGCGCATCACCCTTAAGGGCATTAATTGCTTGTAAATTAATCGTGGCCTCAACCTCAGACTGTCCACCAGACAAAAACACAATACCCGGTACTTCAGCGGGTACGGTTTCACGAAAACACTGTAAGGTCAGTCGCGCAATTGTTTCCGGGTCATTTTTTTCTTGCTCACTGCCAGCAATTACCATGTTTGGTTTTAAAATCATTCCTGATAATGCCACCCCTTCACTTTTCAGAGCAGTGAAAACTTTTTCCAGAGTTTGAGTAGTTACTTCATAACACCGTTCAATCGTATGACCACCATCCATTAACACTTCTGGTTCGACAATTGGAACAATTCCGGCTTCTTGACACAAACGAGCGTACTTAGCCAATAACAAGGCATTTGTTTCC
>DALYDF010000029.1:10007-10822 GCA_031973355.1 Candidatus Magasanikiibacteriota bacterium | reverse complement strand
GAGGAACTGACGGGGCAATGTAATGTGTGTCAAGGTTACGATAGGAGGCGCGCGCATCATCAAAGAATACTTTGGCAATGCCGGTTGGACCATTACGATGTTTAGCAATGTGAATTTCCCCTAAATGTCGTTCATCAGGTGGAATATCTTCGAGGCGATAATTGCGGTCGGCGGCCTTACGATAAATGAATAATACCACATCTGCGTCTTGTTCGATACTACCGGATTCACGCAAATGAGAAAGTTTAGGAATCGCTGGTTTGGTTTGTTCCACTGCCCGAGAAAGCTGGGACAGGGCTAAAACCGGCACATTTAATTCACGGGCTAAACCTTTGAGACCACGAGACATTTGGGATACTTCTTGCACACGATTATCAATACTACTACCACCACCAGCCGTACCTTCCATGAGCTGCAAATAATCAATAATAATTAAGCCGAGGCCGTGTTCAGATTTTAGCCGTCGTGCTTTGGTACGAATTTGCATTACCGAGGCACCAGGATTATCGTCAATGTAAATCGGGGCTTCAGATAAAACACCCATGGCATGACCAATCCGCGGAAAATCATCACTGTCCGGTTTATCAGATAAATTACCGGTACGCATTTTCCATAAATCCACGCCCGCTTCGGCACACAACATACGATCAACAAATTGTTCCTTACTCATTTCTAAAGAAAAAATACCCACGGGAATTTTTTCACGAATGGCCACATTGCGAGCAATATCCAAGGCTAATGAAGTTTTACCAACCGAAGGGCGAGCGGCTAAAATAACCAAGTCAGATTTTTGTAAGCCTGCTAATAAGCCATCA
>DALYDF010000029.1:8856-9997 GCA_031973355.1 Candidatus Magasanikiibacteriota bacterium | reverse complement strand
CCATCAAGTTCGCGAAAGCCAGTTGGTACTCCCCGCATTTTTCCTTTTTCCCGGTGCAATTCATCAATCCGATCAAAAGCTTCACTTAAGATACCGCGAATTGGGGTAAACGATTGTTTGATATGTTTTTGGCTCACACCGTACACTTGCTGTTGGGCCATGTCCAAAAGAGAATCAATTTCTTCTGTATCCTCGGTATATCCCAAACGTGTAATTTCGTGGGCCGCGCCAATTAATTTGCGTAAAGTCGCTTTGCGGACAATAATATCAGCATAATGTTTGACGTGACCAGAGGTAGGTACGGCATTAGCTAAACTAATTAAATAACTGCGACCACCCGTGCGCTCTAGTGAGCCGCGTTCTTCGAGGCGGTTAGTAAGGGTTAAGACATCGAGTGGTTCACTTTTACCGTATAAATCAATAATGGCGCGGTAAATTTCACTGTGCGCTGGTTTGTAAAAATCATCGGGTTCAATGGCATCTGCCACTTTTAACATCGCTTCTTTATCAATTAAAATAGCCCCGAGTAAGGACATCTCAGCTTCCAGGTTTTGTGGTGGCGTTCGTTCAATCTGTTGAATATCGGGCATAGAGATAGTCTCCATATAATAGTCTATGCGTGTCACAAGGGCAACAGACAAAAACGCGAAATCTGTTCATAAAGGTGTGGGTAATTTGTGGACTATTGCCAGACCGGTTATAATTGTCTAAACTAAGCCAAAATATGAAGGTCTGTGTAATTAACAATTTATATCCGCCCTTTGCCCGAGGTGGCGCCGAACAGGTGGTAGAACGCACGGTAGCGGGTCTGGTGGCTGCTGGCCATGAGGTCGTGGTTATTGCTAGTAGTCCACAAAAGCCGTGGATAGAACAAAGAGGCACGGTGAAGATTTATTGGGTTCGACCACGGACGATTTTTTTCTATACTGAAGCGCATCAACATTCTGGGCTAAGTCGTTTGATATGGCACCTGATTGATATTTTTAATTTTGAAGCGGCCCAACAAATTCGTAAAATTATTGAAGACGAAGGGCCAGATGTAGTTCATACCCATAATCTAATGGGTTTAAGTTTTTTATTACCGCGCGTGATTCGTAAATTAAAAATTAGACATATTCATACCGTACATGATGTGCAATTG
>DALYDF010000029.1:0-8846 GCA_031973355.1 Candidatus Magasanikiibacteriota bacterium | reverse complement strand
TATGGGCGCATTACCGTTTAACCCTAATCAACGATGATGTGCAATTGGTGGAACCAAGCGGCATGATTTTAAAAAAATACGAACATACCTGGCGATATCGAGGTTTACCAACGCGTTTATATACCGCGTTACTGCGCTATTTGGTTGGTTCGCCAGCAGTGGTTATTTCACCTTCACAATTTTTACGGGAATTTTATGTGACGCGAGGATTTTTTAAACAATCTCAAGTAGAAATTTTGCGTAATCCATTAACTTTTGCTTTGGCTCCGGAACATCCCGTAGATAGTAAGGGGCCAATTAAATTTTTATATGTTGGGCAAATTGAAAATCATAAAGGCGTATTGGAATTAGTCCAGGCCTTTAAACAAATGACCAAAACCTTGCCAGCCGAACTTCATATTGTGGGTGGGGGTGCACAATTGCGGGCTGTAGAAAAAGCCGCTCAGTCTGATACTCGAATTACGGTCTATGGTCGTCGCGAGCGGGTAGAATTACCAAAAATTTTTAGTACGATGGATTTGACCGTTGTGCCTTCGCTTTGTTATGAAAATTCACCAACTGTAATTTTTGAAAGTTTTGCGTCACGCGTGCCGGTATTAGCAAGCAATATTGAAGGTATTGCCGAATTAATTCAAGAAGGGGAGAATGGTGTAACTTTTACGGCTGGTAATATTCAGGCTTTGACTGAAAAATTACAGTGGTGTGTGGAACATCGAGACCAAATTATAAAAATGAGAAATAACACCCAGTCTTCGTTAACTGATTTATCACTTACTGAATATATGTCTCGGTTGGAGCGGCTGTACCAAATTTCTGTTTAAATAAGATCGCGAGTAAGATGAGAATACTGATACTGGTAATTAAAAGACTTGTAATGAGTATATAAGCAAAACTTATTTCCCACCACAATGTCACATTACCTGGTTTGAGCATGAGAACCAAATAAAATAAAGACAAGAAAAAGAAACTGGCTTCTAGCCACACTAAAAAAATAAAGCTGGTTATGAATTTTTTTATATCTAATTTAAAAGATAGAAGATAGCGCCACATGACCGAGAGGGTGGTAAGAATTGGGAGAAAAATAATGGTCACTGATAAGGCCTGTAAAATATAGAGTATCGGAGGATTTTTATATAGATAATTGGTAACATAACTACCGTCCGCCAATTTTTTGGTTTCTGTTCCCGTTAAAACAGGAAATTGGTCTAGACTATACTGATCGCTAAAATTACTAAATAAAAACCAGGCCAGGACAAGGAGTAAGCTTAGAAAAATATAGCCAAAACCTTCAATGATGGTAATTTTCTCGTGCCAATTATTTTTGTTCATATACAAACACATATATTTGACCATCAGCAAAACTTTTCCAAGAGTCAGCGGATTTTTTGGCACCAGCAATGATTGAATTAGATTTAGTCCAATATGAGGGAATGACAAAGTACGCTTTTTTGACTCCAACGAGAGTCATGGCTTTGTCCATTGAAGCGCGATTTTGATCACCGGTCCACATTTCCGTGTAATAATTGTACAAAGTGCCACCGGTCGGAATTGAATAATAGGAAAGATATCCTTCGGGAGTAGAAAAATATTTAGCAAAACTATATTTTTCCAAGGCCGCTACGGCGGTAATTTGATTGCTTAAAACTACATAATTATAGTCTTGATTTTGGTCGTGAATCCAGGTGACTGCTTCATAATCAGCGGCTGAAACATTGTAACCAGGGAATTGTACTTTTTGGTTCCACTGCGGATAGGATAAATACCAGGATATAGTAATTAAGCCGGCAAACCCAAGTAAATAAAGAAGATAGTGTAATTTTATAGTTTGGTATTTTTTTACTAATTGTACACACCAATTATCCGCGTACCACACCCCGACCATGGCAAATGGTAACACAAATAACAGTGCACTTTTTAATAAACGGAGTGGGTAATCGCCCTGTTCGTTAGCATGGACATCAGGAAAAACTACCAGAGTGCGTAGTAAAAAGGAGCTAATGGTTAAGCCGACCGCAGTAAGAAGGAAAATTTTTGCGTGTGCTTGTTTGTTATAAAAATAACCAACACCGGCAAAGCCAATAATTACCAGGGGTAATAGCCATTCCCAGGTGTAGAGTACTTCAAAATACCAAGGGGCAGCATGTTTGTACCAATATGGTTCGCGGAAATAATCTAAAAATATATTAATTTTTGTGAGTGGATTTACTAATGTAGGAATAATTCCGCGTGTGAAATACAAGAAAGACATGAATAGTGCTGGCACGAGCACGGCAATTCCGGTTGTATACAGAGGCAAGAGCCAGGTGTGAGTGGGAAATTTTTTGGTTAACCACAGGGCACCAACAAATACGGCTAGCGGGGCACCAAGAAGCGGGTGAATGAGGAGTCCGGCTCCAGAAAGTAGACTAAGAATAAGGAGAAGGAACGGTGTGGGTGTGTGCCAATACCGCAGGGCGGTAAAAATACTGAGAATGGAAAATAAAATTAAAACATTGTGGGGAGTGGTAAGGTGAAGAGAAAAAAAATAAATGAGCGTGAGTATAAACGTTAGATTGATTGATTGTTTTTCAGGAATATTAAAAACCTGCGTTAAGGAGAGGGGAATAAAACGGGGGAGTGTATATGCAGCTAATAAAGGTACGAGCCAAATGTCGATTGTTTTTATACTGATAGTAGTGAGTGTGCTAAAAAACGCCACCCAGGTGTATTGACCAAGATATACCGGTAATTTAGGGAGAATAAAACCGTGGGTTTTAATCCATTCTTCGGTGGCGTGGTGAATAAAACCATCAAAACCAAAACCTAATGGATAGATAATTGCTGTGACACTATACAGTAAGAGTAAATGAAAACTGGTGAGCCAAAGTGTGCGGCGACTAGGAGTGAAAAAATTTAAGGTTAGCAGGAGCAGGGTATTAGTAAAAAATAACCAAAAAAATGGCCAGTCTACCTGTTGCCAAGGTGATGGAGTAGGGTTGGTGGTGCGAGCCAGGTAGAGATTAATAAAAAGAGCAATTTCTAAAATGATAAATAACCAAATGCCGCGATGCAAAAATGAAGAGGTGGGGGTGGGGTTGAGTGTTTCGGTTGGCCACCATTTTTTAAAACATAATAAACCAAATGGAGATAGGATCATGAGGGCAATCACCATCCAATTTAAAGAAAACAATAAGTATCCAATTGAACCCACTAAGGCTTGTATACAAAAAACCGCCAAAACCAGGCTTGCCTGGGTAAATGGCTTTTCTAAAAAGGAGCGGTTTTCCATACTAGCTTTTTTGGGAGAATAATTTATACTAGTACCAATTGTACGGATAAAATTGATTATGCGCAATATTCAGGAATTTTGGAAAAAACAGTGGGTAGGGATCGCCCTTCTCTTGGTTTCGGGGTTGTTTTTGTACCAGTATTTGTTTTTGTACCGCACCTTGTTTACCACTAATTTCCAGTCGGCAGCGGAGTCAGTGACCCTTATTTTCAATCAACCAGACGAAATGGCCAATTATGCGTTTATCAAAGAATGGGTTTTGCGTGGACAGGTAGGTATTGTGGAACCGTTGACTGAATTATCACAGAGCCAGGTACATCCGCGGAGTATGACGGTGGTGGACGGGCGACTGGTGCCAATTGGGTTTCCTGGTTTTATTGCCATTGTCACTTCTTTTGTACAACCGTTGGTGTGGTTATTTGGGGCTGGCGCATTTAATTGGGCCGTGATTTTATTTACCCCACTGCTTGCTGCCAGTAGTAGTATTTTATTATATGGAATTAGTCGGTCGCTCGGGCTAGCTAAAACAGGGGCTTTGGTAAGTGGAATTGGATTGTTGCTGTTACCCTCGTGGTGGTATTATGCCAGTCGACCTTTACAAACTAATACGGTTTTTGTTTTCTTTATTTTAGCAGGCTTGTGGTCGGCGCTCAGAAAAAATAATCGAGCTAGCCGTTTCCTTTTAACGGGATTGAGTTTTGGTTTGGCTCTGTACATTCGACCGAGCGAATGGGTATGGGTGTTTGGATTGATTGGTGCTCTTGGATATTTTAATCGTGAATTTTTAGGTGTAAAAAATATATTGTTCTTTGGGCTGGGTTCTGGACTGATGGCGGTAATTTTTTTCTTAACGCAATTTGCTTTTTATGGTAGTTGGTTAGGAAGTGGCTATGTTCGTCCAGCGGTTGATGGTTCGGCGGGTTTACTGACGGCTGGTCCACAAGGAATTTATTGGTTAAAAGCAATTTTTTTACCGTTTGGTTTTGATTTACTGGCGATTCTTAAAACACTCTATTATTACGGGGTAAAATTATTTTTACCATTTTTTGTAGCGGTGGTGATTGGTGGTGGTTTTGTATTCGTACATCGTAAAAATGATTCACTGCTGTGGCAGTATCTGGGCGGGCTCTGTTTGTTGGGTATTTGGTTGTTAACCTATTATGGTTCCTGGCAATTTGCGGATAATTTAGCTGGTCAAGTATCAATTGGTAGCTCGCAAGTGCGTTATTTTTTGCCACTTTATGTTCTATCAATTCCACTGCTTGGTTATTTATTTGAAAAAATGTGGGCCTGGAAATGGGCGGGAAAATTAACCGTAGCGTTGATTGGATTGGCGTTGTGTGGCGCTTCAATAAAATCAGTGTATTTTAAATTTGAAGGTTTGGTTCATGTTAAACAAACCGTACAGCAGTATTATGAATGGCGGGAAAAAATAATTTCGCTTACTCCAGAACACGCAATTATCATTACTCGCTACGCTGATAAATATTTATTTCCCGAGCGAAAAATAATTGCCACTGTCGAAACAGCCGAGGGGCAGGCAGCGATTAAAACCTTGGTAGCAGCTGGTCAAAGTGTGTACTGGTATGATGTGACTACTAATAATCCGCCCATCGCTCTAGACAAACCAATCGCTTCGTGGGAAAATTTGGAACTAAGACAAATAAAATTAATTAAATAATATGGATTGCCTTTTTTGTAAAATCGTCAATAAAGAAATACCGAATTATACGGTGTATGAAGACGATCAGGTGTTGGCTTTTTTAGATATTTTTCCACACGCCATTGGTCACACGGTGGTCATTCCTAAAGTGCACGCCGAAAATTTACTTGAATTAAGTGATGAACAAATTGCGCCTTTGTTTGCGGCTGTCAAAAAAGTCCAGGCCAAATTACAAACTGGCCTTAACCCAGAAGGATTTACCGTGGGTTGGAATCATGGCGAGGCTGGTGGTCAGGCAGTGCCACATTTACATATTCATGTCTTACCAAGGTGGCAGATTGACGGTGGTGGTAGTATGCACTCGATTACTAAAAAAATATTTGATCCGGATGTTAAGGCGGTATTTGCGAAATTATGATTAAAAAATTTAAAAAAATATCTGAAGAGGTTTTGCACCAAAATCCGTGGTATGCATATAAACACGATGTGTTTGAATTTCCGGATGGAAAACAAGGAGATTATTTTTATCTGGAATCACCAGGAGCATCAATGACCGTACCGGTGTTACCTGACGGTAAAATTGTTTTAATTCGCCAATACCGTTACTTAGTAGATAAATTTAGCCTGGAATTTCCGGCTGGTGGAATCAAGCCAGGACAGACGGCTCGTCAGACTGCGGCTATTGAATTGAAGGAAGAAACCGGGTATGATGCAGAAGAATTAATTTCCGTGGCTGAATTTGAGCCAAATAATGGGTTCATGAAAGATAAAATGCATGTTTTTTTGGCTAAATTAAGCACTCAAGAGCCGGGTGAGGCTAAGCCAGAAGCGACTGAAGAAATTGAGGTGTCTATTCGTTATCCCGATGAAATTGATACAATGATTCAGTCTGGCGATATTTGGGATGGTGAAACATTGGCTGCCTGGGCCTTAGTTAAACATCGACTTTAATTTTTTTATATGCATTTACTAGTGTGTGGTGGAGCCGGTTTCATGGGCTCGCACTTTATTAAATATATTTTAGCTAAATACCCAGAGTATCAAGTGGTGAATTTTGATGTACTGACCTACGCGGGTAATTTAACTAATCTCAAAGAATTGGCGGAAAATCCGCGCTACACATTTGTCAAAGGCGATATTACTGATGCGATAGCAGTCCAAAAAGTAGTTGAAGAACATGCAATCGAGGTGATTGTAAATTACGCGGCTGAGACGCATGTGGATCGTTCAATCATGGATCCGGAAGCATTTTTGCGCACCGGAATTTTTGGGACTAGAAATTTATTAGAAGTGACCAAAAATAAAAATTTGCAAAAAATGATCCAAATTTCTACTGACGAAGTGTTTGGTAGTATTGAACAGGGTGAATTTACTGAAGAATCGGCGTTTGCGCCAAATAGTCCGTATGCGGCTTCCAAAGCTGGGGCTGATTTATTGTGTCGGTCTTATTTTGTAACCTACCAAACCCCGGTGGTGGTAACCCATAGTTGTAATTATTATGGGAGTCATCAATATCCTGAAAAAGTAATTCCTTTGTTTATTACTAATTTGTTAGAAGGTAAAAAAGTGCCATTGTATGGTGATGGCCTTAATGTTCGTGAATGGATTCATACGAGCGATCATTGTCGGGCGGTCGATGCGGTTTTGCATAAAGCAGAACCTGGTTCAGTGTATAATATTGGGACTGGACAAGAATATACCAATATTGATTTGACTGAATTAGTTTTACAAAAAATGAATTTAGGTACAGAAATGATTGAACCCGTAAAAGACCGGGCTGGTCATGATCGTCGGTACGCCATTGATCATAGTAAAATTACCCGTGAATTGGGTTGGGAGCCGCAGGTAAAATTTGAAGACGGAATTGCCGAAACAATTAAGTGGTATCGTGACAACGAATGGTGGTGGAAGGATTTAAAATCTGGTGCATATCGTGAATATTACCAGGCGCAATATCAAGATCGTTAATTTATTATATGAATGCTAAAAGAATTTTAATCACCGGCAATGGTCAATTAGGTAGTTATTATCGTGATCATTACACTCAAAAAGGAGCAGAAGTTTTAAACATTGATTCAAAAACTGATATTCGTGATGAAGCGGTGATTCGTCGCGTGTTTGTTGATTTTAATCCTGATTTAGTGATTCACACTGCGGCTAAAACTAATATTGATTGGGCTGAACAGCATAAGACTGAGTGTTTTGAAATTAATACACTCGGGACTGATATTATTGGTAAAATCTGCCAAGAAAGTGGAATTTACTTGGTGTTTTTATCAAGTGGTTGTGTGCTTGAAAGTAAATCCGCTACCGATGCCCAAACTGAAAATGTGGTACCAAGTCCGCTCTGCTTTTATTCGTGGACCAAGGTGTGGGCTGAAGAAATGCTCATGCATCGTGCGCGACGTAATGGCCTGCAAGTATTAGTGTTACGTCCGCGTCAATTATTGTCAGCTAAAGTTGATCCACGCAATGCACTTACCAAAATGTTGACCTATAATAAATTTATTGATACACCAAATTCCTGTACCGTAGTTGAAGATTTAATGATGGTAACTGATACTTTGGCAGAACAAAGACAAACAGGAGTCTTTAATGTTGTTAATCCCGGTGTAACCACCCCTTTTGAAATTGCGACCGCTCTCAAAGAAATAATTAAACCAGAAATGGATTTTATTAAAATTTCCAAGGAAGAATTAAATAAAATGACTTTGGCTGAACGTGTTGACGCGGTACTGGATGGTACTAAATTACGCAATTTAGGAATTGAATTAACCGAAATTCACGAGCGCATGCGTGAGGTGATGCAGGAACTTAAGAAAAATTTAACCAAAGGCGACGCAGTGGTGGCCATGCAAAAAACTGAAGCAGAAACTAAGGCTAAACTTAGTCTGGTGAAATAGATAGAAAAGTCCACAATCAGTGGACTTTTCTATTAAATTTGGCTAAAATAGCCTTGTATGGAACTCTCAATTATTACGGTTACCTGGAACTCCAAAAACACCATTGGTCGCTTGATTGACTCAATTCCAAGTGCGGTTTTTGATCCCAAAACTGGCCGGTCTTTGTCGTATGAACACTGGGTAGTAGACAATGCGTCTACTGACGGTGCGGTTGAATGGCTCAAAGAAAAATATGGCACGCAAACGGTCGATGGGCAGAACATGTCTAGTGAATCGTTTGAATTTACTGGTGAAACTATTCCGCGCGTGCGGGTGTGGAAAAATTCCAAGAACGAAGGGTTTGGTGCGGCTAATAATTGGGCTTTTCACCGTGCCAGCGGGGATTTTATTTTGTTTTTAAATCCGGACATGAAATTGGAGCCAGAAAGTTTGTTTAAAGCGTGTGAATGGATGTGGTATCACCGCGAAGTGGGAATTATGGCGCCCAAATTAGTGACTGAAACTGGAGAAGTGAATCTGAATGCTGGACCACGCCGTTTTCCAACGGTGTGGAATCAACTCGCGATTGTATTTAAAATTCCACATCTTTTTCCAAAAGTTTTAGATTCGTATTTGATGAAAGATTTTGATTATTCTCAAGAACAGGAAGTGGAAACTGTCCGTGGTTCATTTATGTTAGTGCGCCATGATTTTTTGGCCAAACTCAAAACGGCTTTTGACCCGCGTTATTTTTTTTGGTTTGAAGATGTGGATTTGTGTAAAGAAGCCAGGAAACATGGTTATAAAGTGGTATATAACCCTGCCATTCAAGCCGTGGATTATGTAGGGCAGAGTTTTAATCAGCGGACAACGCTGTGGAAGCAGAAAAATTTTACCGCGAGCATGGTAAAATATTTTAAAAAATGGGGGCCGTGGTACGCGGCATTTTTGGTGGCTTTGGCGCGTCCAGTTGGGATTGTGTTGGCCTGGGTGGGGGATAAAGTGGCCAAAAAATAATATGAAATTAACGGTT
>DALYDF010000028.1:3799-10902 GCA_031973355.1 Candidatus Magasanikiibacteriota bacterium | reverse complement strand
TTTAATTGGTTTTATTTTTTTTGAATTTAGTATCATTGCTCACTTTACTTCATTTGGATATTTAGTAATTGGGTTATTTGTAGCCTGGTTATGGTATTTAGCCGAGCTCTTACTTCGATTTCATAATGACCGGCGACACATTGATTGGAAACACCAGCTGCCTTTTTTAACAATTAATGGTATACTGTTTATAATTCTAGCGTGGTTGACGCGTTATATATGAAAAAATTTCCTCCACATTTACCTTCACCCGCCTGTTCAATTAACAGTCACGAAACTATGACCAAACTAAAATTATTTTTAGCAAGTATTATTTCTGGTTTGGCCGCTGGTTTAGTTGGCGCAATCGTAATGATTAATGCGTGGTATCCCGCCACTTTAAATAATACTACCGTGGTAGTGCCCAACCGAAACACTAATCCCACACTTGATTCCAGTGTTGTTCGCGAGTGGCGCCCGCGTTTAATTTCAGTTTTTGATAGTAGCAAAAAAGCTACAACGGGTAATTATTATTTGGCCAGTAGTCGTCTGGGAACGGCCGTCGTTGTTAATGCTGGTGGGTGGGCAATTATGGATTTTGTTCCAAAATTAACCAAAAATAATATCATCGGGTTAGATTATCAAGGCCAAGAATTAGTAGTTGAAGAATTGGTGGCTGCAGAAAAAGATGGTTTGTGGTATATCAAATTTAAAGGCTCTGATTTTAGAGCCACTGCTTCATTTGCCGCGCGTGGTGCTGTTCAAGCTAATCGTATTTTGTGGGGCTTGGGTTCAGATTGGCAGCCTTACACGGTTGGTCAAAAAATTACCGCTACCAGCGCCGTGGTAAGTGCTACTGAAGTCACGGTTAAATATCCCTTGCGTGAATTAGGAGCAGAAAATCGTGTCCTTATTACTGATCGTGGTGAGTTTGTTGGTTTCTCTAATAAAGATCGTATTATTATTCCTGTCTGGATGGCACCTGAATTATTACCCAAGATTATGTCTGGTCAAAAGCCTCCCTTTGTTTCTTTTGGGTGGCAAGGTAGTTTTGTAACCGCAGTTCGGGCTGGAGTTACAAGCCCAGCCGTTGATGGTTTTTTACTGACTGATCCTGGTTTGAATAATGAACAATTAAAAAAAGGCGACATTATCTTAATGATTGAAAATCAAAAAGTTACTCCTGAAAATATTTTTGAATTGTTACTGGTTGCCCCACCTGAATTTTCAGTTAGCATTATTCGTGACACTGAAACTTTATCCCTTACTATTAAAAAATAATAATTTGTATGGTGCATCTTTTTCGTCGCTGGCGTTTCATTATCCTGATTGGTTTATTGGTAAGCGTGGTGGCTGGTGGGTTAACTTTTTTGTGGCCACTAGAATATCGAGCCGATGCGCAAGTGTTGGTAATTTCCAAAAGTCGGTACGGAGTTGACCCATACACCGTGGTGAAATCTGCTGAACGCGTTGGTGAAAATTTAGTCGAAATTATGAAGACTGACGATTTTCTCACTAAAGTACGCGCCACTTCAGGCTATTCACTAGATTGGTCCGCATTTGATTCGTTAAATGATCGTCAGCGTCGTCGCGCCTGGCCCAAAATGGTAACTGGATCAGTGGTCTATGGTACGGGTATTCTTAATGTCAGTGCCTATCACCAAAATCCAGAAGCCGCCAAACAACTTTCCGGAGCAGTTGCAACAACACTTTCAGAAAAAGCTTGGGAATATGTTGGTGGTGATGTTATACTTAAAGTAGTTAATGCACCGGTGGCTTCTCGTTTTCCGGTTAAACCAAATCCATTTGTAAATGCGGCGCTTGGTTTTATTGCCGGTGCCTTATTAGCTTTGTTAATTGTGGCTCGTCCACGGCTTTAAAAAATAATTTTTCTTATGGCCCAATTTGATTTTTTAACGCAATACGTTTTAGAGCTATTAAATAGTAATGGTTTTTCCAACTTATCTGAAACTCAAAAAAATGTCTATATTCCAGCGCTCATGAGTCAGGTTCAAGAACGATTAGGTACTGCTTTTTTACCACAATTATCAAGTGCTGATCAAAACAAGTTTGCTGCCATGGTAGAAGCAGAATCAGTGAATGTTTCCGAATGGAGAAATTTCTGGTATGCAGCCATTCCTGATTTTGATGAACAATTAAAAGTTGTTCTGGCTGGTTTTGCTGAAGAAGTTACTCAAATTCTTAAAGGCTAAGTATGTCTACTGACGCTTCATCAGTAAAATCAACGGTTGCTCGCGACCGTATTTTACAGTTGCGTCAAAAACACGCGGCTCTAGTCTCTGAACTGCAAGAGTTAAAAGCAGAATATACGCATGTGGAAGCAGAAGTGAATGAGCTTATTCGAAAAAGTGATCTTAAATCAATTTTAGAAAAAATTTCCTCAATCTAATAAGCTTTGCTGTATGACAACCGAATCTTCCTCAGAACCAAAACTACACGCACCTGAATCAAACAAGCCAAAAGGTGATACTGAGCCACAACATCCGGTTGATGTTTTGGAACAACAAATCGTTGAAATTAATAAATTAGTAGCAGAAAATGAAGCTCTGGTGGCTAGCGCTACTGATTTGGCCCTTGAGGTAAAAAAATTACAGTTAGAAATTGGTAAGTTAAATCGTAGTAAAATACCAGCTACTGGAAATAGAAAAGTAGAAGGCTTACAAAAACGACTGGGTGCAGTATTAGAAAAAATTAAAGCTTTGGGTGGTGAAATAGTTGAAACCAAAACCGCTGTTGAAGCCGAAAAACAACCAGATAACGCTGCTGAAAAAAAACAACAACAAGAAACACGATTAATTAAAAATTGTGTTGCTTTTTTACAAAGTAGTGAAAAACCTGCTGTAAAAAAAGTTTTATTAAAAATGTTAGTATCGGGTAATACCGAGGGCTTTACCGTTAGTCCGTCTATTAAAACAGAGGCAGAGCAAATTAAAGAATTGGATGGAATAAAAAGTGAACATAAAACTGATGCCCAAGCGGCGCTTAATCTTTTGGAAATTTTTTCAGATGAAGCTAAATCTTTAAAAGATAAAAAGCCGTTGTTAAAAGTGCACCTAGAGGCAAATGCTGCAAAAAATAATTCGGACTGGCCATTATTTCACACCATTGCACAGCAAGTTGAGCCTTTGTTGGTCGGATACGTGGCTGATTCAGCCAAGAGTGGGGTGTCTGCAAGTGAAACTCGTTCAACTGCTTCACAAAAAGTTGAAATTAAAACTGAAAATAATCCAGAAATTACCTACGATGAATTCCTGGCCGAATTTTGTGATCGTTTCTTCAAAAATTTAGAATACCGTGTGGCTTCCGATGGGCAATATGATGTTAAAATTGCAAATAACCAATGGGTTTCTGTTCGCTTGTATGATTGGGATAGCGTTGTGCCTCGTGCTGACTTTGATAAATTCGCTCGCGCCAAAGGGTTGAACCCAGGAGAAATTTTTATTTCCAATCGAGACATTGGTAATTATATTAATTTACAATTACGCACTCGTGTAACTGAGCCAAAAGTTTCCACCGTGCCCCGAGCCGCTGAAGCTGCTCGAGTGGCAACGAACACGCCTGCTGCTGAAATTTCCACCTCTGTTCCTGAATTAATCACTGCGACCCCGCTGGCTGAAGCGCAGAACTCAATGAGTTCTGACACTGTTGCTACCGTTGAAGCTAATTCCCAAGAGCCAGACGCCTTTGAACTTTTTGATGGTACTAAAATTAAAGCAGAGCTAACTGGTCATCGTATTTCAATTAATAAAAGCGTCACCGAGCGCGAAAATAAAAAAAATCCAACCAAGCCTCGAATTGTAGAAAATTTTTCAATTACCTACCAACCAAAATGGACAGCTGAGTCAGATTTTAGTTCTGAAATAATTGTGTCTGGCGTTGAGCGTAAGGTTAAATTAAGACTACCAATTTCATCACCACAAGAAATAGAATTTGAATACAAAAAAACGAGCGAAATTCAAGGGTTAGTAGATAAGTTTAAAAACTTAGTTGCTGAATTTGATACAAAAAACCAAGCCGTTGAGGCTGCACCCGAAACTGCAGCTGCCTCATCAACTCCGCCCGAAGTAGTGCCGGAATCTACAATATATCACAATGCTGCTGTCGAAGGTTCAGCGATTATGGCGCCAGTCTCTCTTGATGCTGGAGCAGAAAGTTTAGTCACCAGTACTCATACAGTTTCTCGTGCTGCCGAAGTTCCACCTGCTCCACCAACTCCGCCCGTATCCTCTGAACATCATAAATCTTCTGAACATCATGATGCTCATGATCACCACACTCCACCACCAGAAATTCCACCACACTCTGAACATCACGAAGCACATTCTTCAAATCGCCTGATTATTGATATTCCTGAACACGAACTCGCTCGATTGTTCCCAACTAATGCTCTCCGTGATTTTGCAGCCGACTTAGCCGATCCTAACAAACGTGATCAAGCGCTGGTATATTTTAAAAATTTCTTTACCTATTCTACTGATAAAGCTGGATTAGCCGAGCAAGTTAAAAAATTTGGCTACCAAACGCTTGATGAATTTTTAGTACATTGGAAAACTGAATTACACCAAAAACCATTAGCCGCCTTTGAACAATGGATCGCACAATTAGAAACAAATATTATTAATGAAAAAATTTCATGGAGTGAAAGCTTGTCTCACGGAGTAATTTGGGAAAAAACCAAAAAACTTGCTCGCCAATCTGCTCGGTTATTACCAGTGGCTTTAGCTGCCACTGCCGGTAGTGCGGCTACTATTGCCTTAACGGGTGGGGCCGCAATTGCCGCTGCCGGAACAGCCGGGGCAATCAGTGGTTTTTTTGGACGCTATTTCAAAAAAAGTGAATCATTCAAAAAAACCGATGAGGAAATTAAAGCCAGAATTACTGAAAAAGAAAGTGCTATTAAAAAAGAACGCCAAGAAAGTAGTGAGACTCGGGATAAAATTACGGCTCAATTAAAAGCGCTTGATACCACTCAGTTTACTGCGTTTTTAAGTCAAACCTTGCGTGAAACCAGTGCGGAGGCGTTGCATGTTGGTGAGCCGGTTAATGCGGCCCTATTGCGTGCTCACGCGTTGCGCGTAATTGAACGCGGAGTATCCGAACTCGGGCGGGCTGGTGAATTAGCCCCAAACGAAACAGAACGTGCAACCAAAGAAAAGCTTGATACGTTGATTGCCACCTTGCATGCCAATAGTCAGGCCGATAAAGCCAAAATTCAACAATTGGTTGATAAAAATCCGGTGATGCAAAAAGCTTTGGCTAAATTTTTGGAACTCAAGAGCGGTGGTTCTACTGAAACTCCAGACGACAAATTTGATTGGGGATATGTTGGTGCGGCCGCGGCTGGTGCTGGTTTATCAATTGCTACCACCATGAATTCATTGTTGCGAATGGTGCCAGGTGGTTTTGCTGGTGGCTACCTGGGTATGTTGTACGGCAAAGAAAAAGATAAAGAAGCTCAATCTAAAGCCTTTACCGAAGATGCGGCTAAATGTTTACAAGCCTTAGAAATAAAATTGGGTGAAAAAGGTGGATCAACCTTTACTCAAAAACATGAAAAAAACGAAATGTATTTATCGACCGCAATTGAAAATAACGCGGCTGATGTATCAGTCTCAGAAACTAAAATTCGCACGGCCTTACAATTAGGATTTTTAGATAATCGCATTGATTTAAAAATGCGCGCTAATAATATTTTGCGCCGCATTGATGCTTTAAAATTAGAACAAGAAGGTTCGCATGTGGCGCAACTGGATAATCTCATGGCGCAATTACAGTCTAACACTGATTCTTTGCTAGCCAAGAAAAAAACCATGATTGATAGTTTGGGTAAACGATCGCATCTCAAAGAGACTTTGTATGGTATCGCTGGTGCTGCGGCTGGTGCTTTGGTTGGATGGAAAGGTGGCGAATGGATGCGCAATTTATATCACGGCGCTACCGCGGATGCTGCTGCCGACAATTCAGTTGATGTCACTCATCCGACTGACTCTGTTCCATCTCGTTCATCATTTGCTGCCGCTGACTCTGAATCAGCCTTGCCACGACGCGCTCCAGAAATTCCTGAACTGGCCCCAGAACCACAATTTTCCGTAACTGAATTTGCTGACCAACAGCATCTAGATGCAGCAACCAAAGAATACCTGGTGCGTTTAACCACTAAATTTCCAGATTTAAATAATCCTGATTCTTTGGAACGATTATTAGCCGCTGGGCAACGCGGTTCCTTACCTGAATTTGGTACTCGCGAGAGTGGTGTTTTCTTACAAGAAGCGGCCGAAGCTGATATCGTAAAATTTGAAGAAATTTTAAAGCACGGTGGACCGACGCAAGCTGCCGCGTATTTAGAAGCCCGCGGATTTAATTCATTAGATCACCGTTTCTTGGGTACCAAAGATTACACCAAATTTGCTCAAGCTTACCAAACCAAAGTATTGGCCAATGATAATCCTGATACGCATTTGCGTGGACAATTAGCCAAAGCGTTTCAGCATGATGAAATGCGTGATTCCCATGATTGGGCCAGTAATAAAACCGGCAAAACAATGTATGGCGACGGTGCCCGCACTTCACTTGGTCGTGACGCAATTATTTTGGGAACCGATGAAACCGTGCCGCGCGGTGGTGTAATTGCAGATAAAGCCAAAGAATTTTTGTACAATAAATCCCTTAAACCAGAATCACTCAAACTTGATCCAGACCAAATGCGCCGCCTCAATGATGCGCGTGCGTATGATTTAGTTGAAAAAGTAAAAGAGGGTGAAGTGAATTTAAAAACCCTTAAATCTGAATTGCCAGTGGAAAATGAATCAGCTGGTCAGCCAACAATTAGTAGTATCGAAATGTCGGCTGATCCAGGTTATGTTGATGTGTTCTTGGACAATGGTCAAACGATGAAAGCGGCCGTGCATATTAATAAAGCTGGTGAACCAGTCTTAGTTTCGACTAATAAATATCAATTGGAAAATCGCGCGCAACTACCAGTGCAAAAATTTGGCACACCAGCAAATACTGAAACACAGCGTATGGCAACTGGTGGTGCTGACAAGTCGGCTGTTGTTCCCGAAGTTGTTCGGGCTGAACCAGTTGGTGACGTAGTTACTCGT
>DALYDF010000028.1:0-3789 GCA_031973355.1 Candidatus Magasanikiibacteriota bacterium | reverse complement strand
AAGTTGATAAAATTAACAAACAATATAAGAGAGGTTTAATTACTGATCATGAAATGACTAAAGCGCTGTTACCATACCGGGTTACTTATGGTAACAATCCTGCCCAATTTGATGTTGATGTAAAAAGTTTTGCCACTGACTATGTAAATAGTCGCGCTTCACTAAAATTAGATTTTAATGATCCTAAAGTTAAAACTGAATTCTTAGATGCCTTTAAAAATACAAAAGTTTTTCCACGGGTATTTTCTAGGGAAAGTGCTGGGACTGGTGTTTCTACAACTGAACATATCGTAAACAATCCGTCAAAGTCAATTGAAAGACCTACTGTTGGTGAGCAACCAGTGCGAGCGCAGGCAGTTTCCGAAACTACACCAGCTCAGTCGACTGTTCCAAAAGCACCTGCTGTTGAAGTACCGGTTGAACCAGTTGGTCCAGTTTCGCGGGATAATCCTTTGCAAATTTTACCAAGCAGTAATGGTCGACAAAAATTATTTGTTTGGAATCCCGAAGAACCAAACAAGCCAACTGAACTTTTAATTTCTAAAGATCTTAAACCGGAACTAGTCGATGGTCAGCTCAAGTTGGTTCCGCCGAGTAATCCAGAGGCACCAGTAATTGGTGAACTAAAGCAAGTTTTAGTGGCTCCAGGCAAAACTGGCTGGGTAGTGGAGCAAAAACTACCCCAAGTTACTGGTCCAGATGGTCAAAAAATTGGGCCCGAGCAAACTCGTTGGTTGGTGGATGACCTTAAAAAAGGTAAGTTTACGGCTCTAGAATAGAAAGGGGATAAGGGACTACAGCTTAAGTATAAAGCAAATCCGGTTGGAAACATCCGGATTTTTGCTATATTAAGCCATTTTTTGAATACCCGTTAAGACCGTTCCTGGTGCTAAGGCACTATTGACAAATTCTCTATTTAATGCTATACTGTTTTGTTACCTTAAAAAAGTGCCCAAATAGCCTCTGCACATAACTTAGGGAAGATCGAATAAAAACTTGTTTTCTCTTCCCCGAGTTCTGTCCATCCGGACAAATCGGCCCGCTCGCCCAAAGGGAAACCTAAGGGCTTTACACAACACTGACAGAAACAATCCGCACTAGGAGAGACAAAATGAGTGGCCACAAGGCTGTTGATCATCCCAAATCGGCCGCTCCGGCGGCCGTTCATCCACCCGAGCCGCCAGTGGCTGCCCCTCCGGCGGCCGCTGGCCTCACCCAGGCGGAGGTCGAGGCGCTCATCGCGAGCGCACTCACCAACGCCAAGCGCGACACCGACGCAAAGATCGGCCCGCTCCGCCAGGAGCTCGCCGACGCTCGCGCTCGGGTCGCTGACCTCGAAACCGCACCGCCGAAGACCGACCACCACCACGACGACAAGGAGAACCACGACATGAGCGATAAGACGAACCACCACGACGACGCGAACACCCCCACCCGAGTGGACCATGTCCACCGCTGGGAAGGTGTCTCCGAGTGTCCGTCGCCCCGCCCCGCCGCCCCGCCGCCCGACAAGCTCGAGATCACCCAGGGCAAGCTGGACGACGAGCGTCTGAGCTCTCGGAAGCAGTGGAAAACGGTCGCGATCGTCGCGGTAGGTTTCGTCATCGTTATCTTCGGTGCGGCTGCTGCGTACAACTGGAACAAGAAGCCCACCGCGAACGTGGACGTCCCCGATGTCCCGATGGTGATCAAGGGCACCGAAGTTCCGCCTGCTCCTCCTCCGGCTCCTGTCGTTCTACCTCCCACTCCGGCTCCTGTCGTTCTACCTCCCACTCCGGCTCCTGTCGCCGCCCTTCCTCGGCCCACGCTGATGGCCTGCGGCGACTGCGTAGCGGTTTGTCAGGGTATCAATGCGCCGCTCGTGGTATCTCTTGGTCAAGCGACCATCGACGCCACCTGCCGGGGCTCATGCCTGACGGGTCACGACTGTCAGTAACCAGTCGCGTGAATCCACGTCGAGCTCTCCCCGAGAGCTCCGTGTCAGATTCCGCGACTGGTCCATCCCACTCAGTATCATTGCGAGTATAAGCGAGCAATGGTAACGAGTGATTTGGTCCATCAGTTCTTTAAAACAAGTTAGATACAAACAAAAGGAAAAAGAGAAAAAAGAATTCTCTTCACAACCGTCGTAAAGAATAGATAATACTTAACTATACATTATCTCTTGCTTACGCCGGCTGTGAGGAAATTCTCCACACAAATGGCTACCACATCAGTGGTTCCGAAGTGTCCTTCTCTCTTTCCCGCCCTAACAAGGCATGGAGATCATCATGGGTAATTCCGCCCTCGCTTTCTTCACGCGGTTCGCCGCCCTCGTCACGGGGATCGTGATGCTTCTGACGGCCGGGATTTCCCGAGCCGCACCTCCGAATCCCACTGACGGTGTCCAAAACGCCGCCCTCGCCGACCTGGCCAAACAGGTGGCCGAGCTCAAGACGGCCTGTGGCACGACGACCCCAGGACCTGGGGTCCCGGCCTGCCTCGCCCGAGCCGGGAACCTCACGGTTCGGCTCGCGGGAAGCGGAAGCAGTAACTCCAAGGCCTTTAAGGAGATCCGCGAGGAACTCCAGGGCATGCGTGCCGACTTGGCTACTGCGTTCGCCACTTTCCAGGAGTCGCTCAAGCGCGGCACCTCGAACTGTTCGCAAGCTGCCGAGGCGATCGAGTCCCTCAAGAAAGCGCAAGTCGGCGACACCGCGATCAACTCGATCGCGGCGAAGATCGGTGACGTCTGCACCAAAGAGACCCTCAACGCCGACAGTGCGGTGACTGCGGTCGTGGGTGCAGGCAACTACCGGCTCATTACGGATCGTATGATCCTGGAGCCAGTCTCCGGCGCGCCGTTCGCGCCACAAGTCGCTGCGGACAAAGAGGTCCGCACCAAGGAGCTGGAACTCAACAAGGAGTTGGCCCAGCTCCAACTCCAGAAGTTGGAGAAAGACGAAGACGACAACAACAGTCTCGGCCCAGTCCTTATGTGGGCCACCCTTCCCGCCACCGGCTTCATTGCCGGTTGGTTCATCGCCGGGGCGCAAAATCCCCAGGGCATCGACGGGAACGGCGACTACAACTACGGGTCTGCCGCCAAGGGTGGCGGCATCGGCCTGGCCACGGGCCTGGCCGCGGCCGGAGTCGGCCACCTCATCTGGTGGGCCGTCACCAAAGACTAGTTAACCAGTCGCGTGAATCCACGTCGAGCTCTCCCCGAGAGCTCCGTGTCAGATTCCGCGACTGGTCCATCCCACTCAGTATCATTGCGAGTATAAGCGAGCAATGGTAACGAGTGATTTGGTTCATCAGTTCTTTAAAACAAGTTACACTGATACATAACGAAACAAGATCATAGAGAGAAGAAGGTAAGTAAAGTAATCCTTTCTTACAACCGACATAAAGAAGCAGATAATGTAAATTATCTCTTGCTTATGTCGGCTGTAAGGAACTACTCCTTACAAATGGCTACCACATCAGTGGTTCCGCTCTCTAGACTCGTTTCCGACAACCTCCAATCTTGCCCCTTCGAACGGGCACGGAGATCACCATGGGCAATTCCGCCCTCGTTTCGCGCTTCGGCGCTCACCGCGGCTTCGCCGCCCTCGTCACGGGGTTCGTGATGCTCTTCACCGCCGCTTGCGGCAACATCTCGGACCGATTCAAGGTCCCCACGGCCGCCACGGTGGTGGTCGCGACGGACGGTACCGACTCGACCGACGGCAGCGACGACGATGGCGCTTGTGCCACGGCCGCCGACTGCAACGACGACGACAAGAGCACGATCGACAGCTGTGTCGA
>DALYDF010000027.1:413-11026 GCA_031973355.1 Candidatus Magasanikiibacteriota bacterium | reverse complement strand
TTAGATAAAGAAGTGCCGTATTCAATTACCGTTGAGACTGATGACATTACCGAAAAAGAAGGGGTCACCGTAATTTCGGCTCGCATCTTAACCGATGAAGAACGCTACAAACGAATTATTATTGGTGAGCGTGGGAGTCGTATTAAAGAAATTGGTCAAATGGCCCGTCGCGAACTGGAACAGGCATTAGGTACTAAAATTTTCTTAGAACTAGAGGTTGAACTTGATAAACATTGGGTAGAACGAATGGACTAAGCGGTACATAACGGTACGAAATGATTATTTATTATGCTCAATCCAAACCCAGGCAAAAACCTTACCATTACTGTCAACGGAACCACCTACGAACGCTATCCAGTCAAAACCCATGTAGTAAAAATTGGTGATAACCTCACTGAAATTCTGCGTCAGTATGCCCTGCCCCATGCCCAGACTGGGGACATGATTTTTATGAGTGAAAAAATCGTGGCCATTTCTCAGGGTCGGTCATATCATATTGATAGTATTAAAGTCAGTAAAATGGCGCGATTCTTATCGACCAAGGTCTACAAATCTCCATACGGAATTGGTTTAGGTAGTCCCTGGACTATGCAATTAGCGATTAATGAAATTGGGTATGCTCGGATTTTCCTGGGAATTTTTGTGCACCTACTTTTCAAACCCTTTGGAATTAAAGGCATGTTTTACCGCGTGGTTGGTCGCACCGTAGCGGCGATTGATGGACCTTGTGATTACACTCTCCCCCCTTATAACAAATATGCCAAGCTTGGACCCAAGGATCCAGATAAAGTGGCCGCCCAATTAAAAACTGACACTGGATACGAAGTGGTAATTATTGATGCCAATGATTTGGGCGTAAATATCCTGGGCCGCTCAGACAAAAATTTTTCCACTGAAACGTTAGCCGCGATCTTTAAAGATAATCCACTTGGCCAAGCTTCAGAGCAAACTCCGGTTTGCCTAGTTCGGCGTAAATAAATTCGTTTTTTCCCCAAGCCCTCCCTAAAAGAGGGCTTTTTTATATTGACAAAAATTACTTTTTATGCTATGTACTTGGTAAGTGGCCGGCACGGCCTGAAAGAAGAAAGATGCGAACGGTAATGTTTGCGGGCAAACGAGCCCAAGTCGAATTCCCAAAAACCGCCAGTGGACACAGGGTGTCCTACGACGGAAATACCATCGTCTTCGTTGACGATGACTCCTGGCCAGTGGCCGCCTGGCACTACCGCAGCGATGGCAAGGAAGCCATCCCCAAGGAGGATCAGGAGATGGGCACCACCCTCTACGGCAACCACCTGGCAAGGGAGGTCCTGCTAAACCGAGGCAATGATGCGCTGGAGGCCACACGGCTTAAGGAGGTCGCAAACCTCAACCTGATGGCTCAGGCGGTCTACAACACCTTCCGGTGGTGGTTCATTCAGACAAACCAGTAACCCTGCCAACGTGCCCCCCCCCTATAACCGGCTATGATTCCGAATTTATTCGTTGAGTCAGGGCCATCCACTAAGTTTCTCAAGTTGGGAAATTAAGTAGATTAAAAAATCCCCTAACGGGGTTTTTTTAATTCTCTAATTATCCAACCCAATCAATACATTTTATTTCTATTTTTTTGTCAACAAAGCCATTTCCACGGCTGTCAGGCCCCACCCATAGCCATGATTGTTTTTCCCCGTGGAACGGGCAATGGCTTGTTTTTCTGTTAAACAAGTAAGGACTCCAAACACCACCGGCTTGCCAGTGTCCAAGCTGACACGCATTAGACCATTAGTCATGGCATCAGCAATATACTCAAAATGCATAGTCTCCCCTTTTATCAAACAACCAAGCGCAATCACTACATCAACTTTTTCTTTTTTAAATAAATGTTGAGCAGCCAAGGGTAATTCAAATGAACCTGGCACCGGCACAACATAAAAATTTTTACTTGGCACGCCAGCTTCTTTTAGTGCTGTAAGGCAGCCTTCCATTAAAGAATTAGTAATCTCTGTATTCCAGCGTGCTAAAGCAATACCTACTTTAATATTTTTTCCATTTAATTTTGGAAATTCTATTTTATTTTTTGACATAGTTATTTAATAAAATTCTTAATATATTTTCCCACAACATCAACTTCAACATTTACTTTCTGCCCAACTGAAATATTTTTCCAAATAGTCCGCTGCAGAGTTTCGGCAATCAGTGAAACTGTAATCGATTTTTTTGCTGCGCGCGCAATCGTCAAACTAATTCCATCTAAAGTAATTGATCCATGTAAAACCGTGTACTCTTTTAATTCTTTTGGTAATTCAATTTCCACTAAAGTATTAGGTCCATCTGAAAAAATCTTTTTTACTTCCCCCACACCGTCCACATGACCTTGCACAATATGCCCACCCAATTCATCACCCACTCGCAACGCTGGCTCGATATTTACCAGACTATTTTTCTTCAAACCCCCTAAATTAGTTTTGCGTAGAGTTTCTGGCATCACTTCAAACCACAAACCTTCTGTACTCCGCTTACACAAAGTTAAACATACACCATTAATGGCAATACTACCACCCAATTTTGTTTTAGACAAAACCGGGTGAGGTATGAGTACCAACCCTTTATTATTTTCCAACACTTTAGCTATTCCCTGAACAATTCCGGTAAACATATTATCCCTTTTCTACAAAATATTGTCTGACCATTTCCACATCACTGGAAATTTTTTCTTTTAGTTCTTCGACACTATCAAATCGTTCGATCGCACTGACTTTTTGCACTGCTTCTACGGAAATTTTTTCTCCATAAAAATCTGCACCCACATAATCTAAGAAAAAAACTTCCACCTTATCTATTTCGTGAATAACCAATGCTGCCAAATAGGATTGTGAGTGCAGAATCGCAAAAGCCGCGTATACCCCTGGTTTTAATTGGGTATTCGCTACCGACACATCAATATTAGCGGTCGGATATCCCATTTTCTTGGCTAATCCTTCGCCTTTAATTACTGTGCCACGAATCATATTATTTTTGTAAAATCTTAAGCGCTTCTTTTAAGCCTTCGTCAGTAAAGGCTTCAGTGGAAGTAGAAGTTGTATTGGTTTGAATAAACATTTTTTCTACCATTTGGTCAGGTTCAATTCCCTTACCATTAATTTCCCGATTATTAGGTGTTAACCAAATTGCGACCGTTAATTTAAGAGCCGAACCGTCGGGTAATGGCTCAACATCTTGTACTGAACCTTTACCAAACGTTTTTTTACCCAACAATTTAGCCACATTATAATCTTGCAAGGCACCAGCCACAATTTCTGCAGCCGAGGCTGACCCTTCATCAACCAAGACAATCGTCGGAACATTGGCAAACACCGCTGTGCCAGTACCCTTAATATCTTTAACTGTACCATCAGAAGTTCGCTCTCGTACCACCACTTTATCTCCTAACCAGGCACCAGCAATGTACACTGATTCATCTAAAATTCCACCCGGATTACTACGCAAATCAAGCACGATACCGCGTGGCTGCATCGTTCGTTTTATATCACGAACCGCCGCATCAAATTCCACACTGGTTTTATCATTAAAATATCCAATTCTAATGTACACGATATTTCCCTCTTGTTGTTTCCAGGTAACACTCGGGATAGTAATGGCCTGTCGTTCAATTTTTACTTCACGAGTTTCTTTGCCATTATTGGGCAAGACAGTTAAAGTAACCGTGGTGCCTTTTGGTCCACGAATTTTACTAACTGCCTCACTTAATGAAAGACCAAAAGTTTCTTGACCATCAATTTGCAAAATACTATCTTGTGGACGAATCCCTGCTTTTTCGGCTGGCGAACCAGCAATTGGCGCTACTACAATAATTTGATCTTTTTTCATTCCCACTTCCATACCTACTCCTTCAAATTCACCAGACAATTCTTTTACAAATTCTTCTGCCTCAACTGGTGGAAAATAGGCTGAGTATGGATCGCCAAGCCCATTTACCATCCCCTGAATTGAACCGTAAAAAAGTTTAACTTCATCTACGGGCTGAACATATTTTTCTTTTACTTTGCGCCACACTTCCCAGTATTGATCAAAACTAACTTCAGATGAACGCGTACGACTATATAAATTAATTACTTTGCCAATTTCTACTTTTTGATTTTCACCCGTAATTTGTTGCTGTACCAAACGAGAATACCCTAGCCACCACCCAGCACCAAAACCAAGAAATACCAATAGCAATGCTTTAATTGGCCGACGCGGTGAATTATGAGGAGTCAAAACAGACATATAATTAATTAACCCGTTTAATAGAAGCACCTAAAGCAGATAAAGTTTTTTCAATACTTGGATACCCGCGATCAATATGTTCGGCTGCCTCAACCACGGTAGTGCCTTTGGCCACCAAGCCAGCAGCGACAAAGGCCATTCCCGCGCGCAAATCAGGCGCGTATAAATGTGTGGCCTTTAGTGGCGTTGGACCATTAACTACTACGCGATGCGGATCAGCAATCACAATGTTTGCCCCCATCCCATTCAAAAAATCAGGAAACAGCATGCGACCTGGGTACATTTTTTCAAAAAATAACATTGATCCTTTTACTTGTGTAGCGAGCACAATCATCATACTCATCATATCACTCGGAAAGCAGGGCCAGGGCTGTGAGTAAATACCCTTACTTCTCGCCCAAACAGTATCGGTAATTTTTTTAGCCTGTTTTTTTGCCACAATCAACGCATTATTTTTATACACCCAAGTCACTCCTAATTTAGCAAAAAAATACCGTAATGGTTTCATGATATCTTGTGGTACGGGAGTAATGGTTATTGAACCACCCGTAATCGCGGCCAAAACAATCATGGTACCAATGTAAATAAAATCAGGTGGAGTAGCTACTGTTGTTCCTGATAACTCTTTTACTCCAGTAATTACTAATCGATTCGTACCAATTCCACTTACGCGCGCGCCCATACTTACCAGCATTTCAGTTAGTGCCGAGACATGTGGTTCTGAAGCCGCATTATCAATAATGGTTGTTCCAGGAGTTAACACTGCAGCCATTAACACATTTTCGGTAGCAGTTACACTGGGTTCATATAAAAATACCGGCGCACCTTTTAAGGTTCCGCTAATTGAAAAAGAGTCAACTGATTCCATTTTAATTTTACCACCCAATTGTCTAAAACCATCAAAATGGGCGTTCATTTCGCGTGGACCAATTTTATCACCACCCGGTTGAAACGCAGTCACTTTACCAGTTCTAGCCAACAACGGCCCCATTAATACACTCGAAGAACGCATTTTCTTAGCCAATTCAGGATGCAAAGAATTTTTCTTTATGTTTTTTGCCGTAATCGTCACCACTCCGGCAGCAGCCTTATATACCACTTCTGCCCCTAAATCTTGTAATAATTCAACCATTACTTGGACGTCACTAATCGCCGGCACATTAGTAATAGTTACCGGTTTTGCAGTTAATAACGCCGCGGCCATCATTTTTAAGATCGCATTTTTATTGCCGATGGGGGTAATTTCACCCGAAAGAGGTCGCCCTCCTTCAATTATTAATTTTGCCATAGTATAGACAGAGTGTTAAAAACTAGTATAATCATACTCAATTTAGCCCTATTTGGCAATTATGACCCAAAAACAATACGACCCTTTTAAAACCTACCTAACTCGGCCAGTTCGCTTGGCAGTGATGTTTTCTTTAATCAGTCTTTTTTTTGTTATTTCACCACTGATTCTTTTCTATACTCAAGGTTGGCGGTGGAATTTTACCACCTGGCAACCAGAAGCAACGGGGGTGCTTAGCATTGACACCTTACCTGATGATGCGACTGTTTTTTTAAATAACACCGTCATTGGCACCACCCAGCCGCTGCGCATGGCCTCGCTCGCACCAGGTGTGTACCAAGTAAAAATTAGCAAAGATGGATATTATGAATTTACAACTGATGTGACAGTTCGTTCACACGAAACCAGTTATATTAGGAATACAACACTATTTACTACTACTGTTCCCCTATTAGTTACAAGCACTCCACATACGAGTACCCAATTAAAAATTATTACTGCTGAGCCACTCGCCTATCACTATCTACAAACAAAAACCACTTCAACCTTATTTTCAGTTGTCACAGATAATCAAATCAATTCATTTCCAATACCAGCAAACAAGCAGCTAATCTGCGCGAAAACTAAAAATTATTGTGTAATTTTTGAAAATAAAACTGGAGCAATCCAAATTATCGATAGTAATAATCCCCAAAATACTAAAGCGCTCGTTATCCCTCGCTTAAAAAATCTAGCGTTTAATGAGATCAATAACCGTCCACTTTTGTATGTGGAGGCAGACACAAAAATACTTGGCCTAGAAACTAATGCACAAGTGAATACTGTCGCTCTTACATCATCATCAATTTGGTTTGCCGAAACAAATAAAATTTGGATGTTTAGTAGTAGTACCCTGCGTACCGATACTTCGGCAGTAACGGTTCCGGCCGAAGTTGAGAACATTATTACCGTACAAGATTCATTTTCAATCCTTAAAACAAAAGATGGTTTAGCAATTGTGAGTGGATTACCAAATAACCCAATAGTAAATACCTTATCTGGATACACACACACCGATTATCACTCAGCTACTAACGAGTGGCGCCTGTGGTCACCATGGGAAATTAGTAGTGTGTACGGCCAAGGTGAGCGCGCAATATTATATCGCTCAGCCGAACCAATTCAATTTGTTAAAGCCTTAGAGCCAGCCGGTGTTCTCTTAATTGTTCAAAATAATTCGTTGATTGCGTTTAACCCTGGTTATTACTCCAGTCAAAAACTGGCGTCGTTTGAAAAAATAACCGACCTTACCACAGACGAAGAAAACCGGCTCATTTTAATTGCCGGCTCTTATGAAGGTAAAACGGGAATTTTTTCTCTAGCGTATTAGAGTTCAACAATTGATTTATCCCCTACAATCATTGAAGCCGAGCGTTCTGGTCGTTCACGCAGAGTGACTTTTTTACCAATCAAACTATTAACAATTTCGTGACGATACTCAATCGTACAATTATCAAGAATGATCGTATTGGTAATTTTTGCCCCTTTAATGGTGGTGCCTTGAGCAACGGTAACATGTGGACCAATTACACAATCAGACAGCGAACAATTTTCGCCAATAATTACTGGGCCAATTATTTTTACATTTTCTTGTACCGTTGTACCATTGCCAATTTTTACCTTACCTTCTAATTCAAAGCTGTTTTTTAGTGCTTCAGGAATGACTGATTCTTCAATTTGGTCTAATAACAATTGACTCGCAATGAGTAAATCTTCAGATTTTCCCGTGTCTTTCCACCACCCAGTAATTTCTTTATACCCAACTTTCTGTTTGTTTTTTAAAAATTCAGAATGAATACTAGAAATTTCATATTCACCACGCGCCGATTTTTTAATTTTTTTAAAGGTTTCAAAAAATACTTTTGGACCATATAAATAAATTCCAGTCACGGCCAAATTATTTGGCGGATTACTTGGTTTTTCTTTGACATCAATGAGTACACCCTGTTCATCAAAATACGGAATACCAAAGCGTTCCGGATCAGGCACTTGCGATAATGCCAACATACAATCAAACGCACCTTGCTCAAATTCTTCCATCAGTGGCTGTAAATCTCCCAACAATACATTGTCAGAGAGAAAAAACATGAATGGTTCATCACCAATAAAATCCTTGGCTTCATTTACTACATGCGCAATTCCAAGTGGACCACCCGTTTGTTCAAAAAATTTAATAGTAATGCCCCAGTGCCCACCATCGCCAATAAATTGTTGCAACTCAGTTTCACCCGGATTAGTGTTAATGAAAATTTCTGTTACCCCGGCTGCCACGGCTTTTTCAATCGCGTGAAAAATCATTGGCTTATTGGCCAATGGTAATAGATGTTTATTAATGGTAGTCGTAATTGGCTGTAATCGAGTGGCACGACCACCACCCGTGAGAATCGCTTTTTTAATTTTCATATGATTTGACGAAATCATGCCGCGCAGCGTCGATCTGTCAAGATCGTGCCGAGCAATGTCCTTTGAAGCTCGGCCTGAAGCGCGGCGGTATTTTAGTAATTTACCAACGCACGATTAGTTTCACCAACCAAAAATAGGCAGCCAAAACTGGATTACCAACCTTATTTACCACCCAATTATCAGTCATTTTATCTTGGAAATAAATTCCTGAAACAGCTGGCATTAATAATTCACGATCACTAATCTTTTTTAGTGATTGAATATGAGCCCGTTTTTTAAGCCAAAAACGCCAACTATCGGCTTTGAGCCAATATTGATAGACTTTTTTACGTTCACCCCACCAGCCACCTTTGAGTGCAAACACAATGAGTGCTAATTCCATGGCCACAAGCATTGGAAATAAAACCACTAACGTTGCCCACTTAAAATACATTAAGAGTACGGCAAATCGGTTTCTTTCCATCCAGTAAAATTTAGAAATACTACGACTAAATTGATACTTATGGTAAAAGACTGAATCGCGCACCATTACACTCTTATATCCAACAATGCGTAAGCGAAATGACCATTCCAAATCTTCATGATACATCCAAAAACTATCATCCCACGCACCATATTGTTTAATTAAATCAGCGCGCATCATCAAGGCTGCGCCACTCGTATAGGCCACATCTTTTACTGCCGGTAAATTCAAAGAAGCAATGGGCACCCGATAATCATTACAAAAACCAAAGCCCAAATAATTGTAAGCATTCCCTGTACTATTTACTAATTCAGTTTCTGGATGAAGTAGCATGAGTGATTGGGCAGCACCAATATTTTTATCAGCCTCCATTACCGTAATAATTGGCTCCAAACAATCAGCGGCCATAAAGCCGTCGTTATTATGAAAATATACATACTCAAAACCATTGGCCAGGGCCCAATCCACGCCCGCGTTATTGCCTGGTCCAAACCCAATATTATCGCTCTGTGGCAATAAAGTAACATGCGGAATTTCTTTGCCCGAAAGTGGTAAGACTGTTTCTTCTAAATATTTTACTGAGGGGCCAAGGGTTGGGTGGGGATTATCTACAATTACAAATTCTACCCGGTCACGAGGATATGTAAGTTTTTTTAAGGACGAAATAATATCGTCCATGTAGGGTTCACAGTGAAATGACAAGTAAATAATCGCGATTTTAGGTTGCATATAATTATAAGGTATAACAGCCACGCCATTTCCAAATATATTTAAGCCAACTAGCTAAGTGAATCCGAGCGGTTTTATTTTTCCACAATGCCCGGATAATTCCTGGCACTTTAGCCGAGGCCCGGGCATGCGCGTGTGCTATTACAATATCATGAACATAATAAACCGGCCAATTATGTTCCCAAAGCGTCCGACACCAATCTGCGTCTTCCAAATAAGCCAAATACCGTTCATCAAACCAACCAATTTTTTCTACGGCCTCGTGTCGAATAACCAGGGCCGCCCCCAAAACCCAATCAACGGGTCGTGTAGAGTTATGATCAAAATCTTTCATCAAGAGCCAGTCGGTGTATCTACGCACCCATTGGTATTTTTCATCCCAATTAATTTGTTTGAGTGGTTTAATTAAAATTGATGGCCAATCAAAACGGTAACATGAATATTGAAGCGAACCATCAAGATTGACTAATTTTGTTCCCATCGCCCCAATAAAAGGGTGTTCGTCCATAAATTTTACAATTCGTTCAACAGTGCGACTCTTGTCTGGAATGATCGTGTCTCGATTAATTGCAAAATAATACCGCGCTTTATTGGCTTGAAACGCCCGATTATTTCCTGCCCCAAAACCAATATTACCACCACAATCAAGATACACAACTTCAGGGAATTCCGCGGCCAAAGCTTCTTTTATTCCATCTTTATTTTCAGTGTTATCAGCAACCGTGATTAAATAATTTACTGAACTGCCTTGCAAATCAGCACGCAAAGATCGAATTGCTTTGACAATATCATCCTTCATCATTAAATTTACAAAGGCAATCGAAATGTCGTACATATTACTTCCACCACGTTCTTAATTGCTGCCAATTATTTTTTCGGTTTAATTTAATTTTTTTTCGCTTCTCTTTTAAGCTCTGACGATGCTGCCAAATCTCATTCAGGCCTTTTAAAACCGAAGGTTTGAAGATTAAAAACCAACCAAACTTCTTTAATTCATACCATAAAATGGGCAGAAAATCAAGGATTAGATTTTTCCCATACTCATTTTTGTAGAGGGTCATGAGGTGATTTTTGTAGCTATGATACTGAACCCAGGCTGATTGTTTTTGCTTATTTTCAGAGGCTGAGGTATCAGAAAGTTCAATTGGCCCAGGAGCCGAACGGTCATGATAAATCACTGCCTCCAAAACAGTTTCCGCACCAAAACCAGCGGATTGTAGTCGGAAAGCCAAATCCACATCTTCTTTATATGAACTGTAGGTACCATCAAAAAATTCTGATTCTGAAAAAGCAACGGTATCAATTGCCCTCCGTCTAAATAATGGGGCAGCCCCAGAGACACCAAAGACCTTAATTATTTTTTCATCCGTATCTTGCCACTCTTCTCCCCCACCCAATTCCACCACCCGACGGTTTCGAAAAACTCTTAAGCCCAAAGAATCA
>DALYDF010000027.1:0-403 GCA_031973355.1 Candidatus Magasanikiibacteriota bacterium | reverse complement strand
TAGTATTAGTAAATTTTTGATTAACAAAATCCCATTTCATCAACCGCGGACTAACTACGGCTAATTCAGACTTACTTTTAATTTCTGCAAGCAGTTTTTCAATACAATCAGGTTCTAAATAAAAATCCTGATTTAATAACAAAAAATATTCACTGGTAGTTTGTGAATACAAAAGATTATGTCCACCTGCAAAACCAGCGTTAACTGAATTTTTAATAAATCGTTTTGTTCCAGGCCATTCTTGTAGCTCTTGTTCAATTAATTCAACGGTATTATCTGAAGAATTATTATCCAAAATTACCAGTTCCCAATCTTTGGTGGTTTGATTACGAAGTGATTCAAAAAGCTGCGGAATATATTTCGCTCCGTTCCACGTGACGAGTTGTACAGTAAGCTTTGCCAT
>DALYDF010000026.1:10433-11457 GCA_031973355.1 Candidatus Magasanikiibacteriota bacterium | reverse complement strand
TAAAAATAATGGCGATTATAAACGCGTTGTTAAAGTTGAGAAAAATGCGCGCGTTAAATATGTAGATTTGCAAATTGGTGAAGGTGCAGCCGACAAGAATGTGAGTACCACTATTGAATTAATCGGCGAAGGTGCGCAAGTGGAATTACTCGGCTTATTTGCTGGGCAGGGGAATGACAATTTTAAAATTTCACATCAAGTAATTCACGCGGCCCCAAAAACAGTATCCCGTTTAGAATCCAAAGGAATTTTGACTGGCTCTAGTTTTGCGCACCAAATTAGTCGCATTGAAATTTTGCCGAAACAAAATGGTTGTTCGGGCGATGAACGATCAGACACAATTTTATTATCTGATAATGCCCGGGTGATTGCGGTACCAGAACTCGAAATTGGCAATAATGATGTGCAGTGCAAACACGCCGTGACCACCACGCGGTTGAATAAAGAAAAATTATTTTATTTGGCCAGTCGGGGATTGGATGAAAAGACAAGTCGTCAACTTTTAATTGAAGCTCATATTAATATAATTTTGGACCGCATTCCAGAAGAAATAATGGGGGATTTAAATCTTCAATTTAATTTTGAGTAGAAGTTTTGAATATTCGGGTCGCACTTGCTTGCGCTGTTGGCATAATGAGAATAGATTCGAGATTTACACTCTTGGGTCGAGAGAGAGCAAAAACAATTGTGTCAGCAATATCGCTCGCATAGAGTGGAGTGAAGCCTTTATATACAGAGTCAGCGATTGATTTATCACCTTTGAAACGTACTGTAGAAAACTCGGTGTCAACTGCCCCTGGAGCGATATCGGTAACTCTAACGCCTGTTCCCAACAGATCGATTCGAAGTGACTTGCTTATCATTTTTACAAATGCTTTTGAACCAGAGTAGACTGAGCCTCCTTCATAAGCTTCAATTCCGGCGATTGAACTTATGTTAATAATATGACCTTGTGTGCGTTTTAAATGTGGCATTGCCAGTTGTGCCACCCTTGTGAAAGCCTTGATGTTAATGTCGATCATCT
>DALYDF010000026.1:0-10423 GCA_031973355.1 Candidatus Magasanikiibacteriota bacterium | reverse complement strand
GCAATCTTCGAAGGAGGCTTTTCCTAAGGCTAGACCAGCGTTGTTGATAAGCGTATCAATAGTTTTATCCTCAATTTTCTTGAAGAAGTCTTCAATGTTTTTAATTTCACTGAGATCTACTTGATAAATCAATACTTGAATTGAATACGTTTTTTCGAGTTCTGATTTGATTTGTTCAAGCTTGTCTGTTCTGCGCGCTAAAAGTATTAAGTTTTTACCTTCTCGTGCTAAGGCAGTGGCGCAGGCACTACCTATTCCAGAGCTAGCACCGGTGATGATTGTATATACTGTATCTTTCATATGCAAAATTTGAGTAATCAAGTTTGTTCTAAAATTATTCCTTGCTTTTAACATTTTCTAATACAGAAATTGCCTGTTTTGCCTGCTTACCAATTACCCACAAGGCAAAAGGGAAAATCAATCCAGCAGGTGAAAATGATTTTGCAATAAAGTGCCCTATTAGGGACCATACAAACAAAAAAATACTTAAGCCAAAGGCCGCATTTGGAATATTTTTTCGATATGATTTATTGAGCGACCAACCCATAAAAATGATGATCAATGCCAACAAGATTGTAAAAAATACTCCAACAGGGGACAGAGTAGCCCTAATTTTAAAAAATGGCGTTAATGTTAATAAATTTATACCACCAACAACATAAAAAACTTTTTGAATGTGCTTAAGGGCTTTAGTTGCAGAGTCGACTGTCATTGGCTGCTCTTGCTTCATATATGTATAAATTAATAATTTTATTTAAGTATAATTAAATACTCTTTAAATAACAATTAACGTTGTAAAATCCTCCTTTACTTTCCCCCCTAAATCTGCTAAATTTAGCTCATAAATAAACAAAAACAGACCCGTTAGGTCTGCTTGCTCCATGGCAAATCTTTGCTCGCGACTCAGTCACAGGCAAAGTACGTGCCATGGATCCTCCTGTAGATGTTGGCACTCTCTCAGAAAAGAGGACAGAACCACATATTGAGTGCGTCCAACTTGTTTGTCGCCTCGTAGACGATGTAGGGACGGTAGCCCCATCTAGTCTTGGAGACGTTCCACTCCTTTACGCCCGACTCACCAGTGACTCGTTCCAGACGCTTTGCGAGCGCGTTGAGACGACGCTGAGCTGACCAGTAACACAAGCAGAAGCCGCCGTACGCACAGAATTGTCGTCTTATTGCCATATTGACCCCCGTCGGTAAGCCCTAAAAAAATACTAGAAGTAATCATTTATGTCAAATCATAAAAACCAATTCCCAATTTTCACCACTAATCCTAATTTGGTGTATTTGGATTCTGGAGCCAGCGGCCTTAAATGCGCGCCCGCGATTGATGCCATGCGAAAATTTTACGAAACGAATGGCACGAATATCCACCGCGGACTTTATGATTTGTCTGAAGCAGCGACTGAACAATACGAAGCTGCTCGGCAAACTCTGGCCACTTTTATTGGCGCTGATAGTAAAGAAATTATTTTTACCAGTGGCACAACTGGCAGTTTAAATTTAGCCGCCCGCTTATTGGAACAAAAATTAAAGGCTGGCGATGAAATTATTTTATCTCGTTTTGAACATCACGCTAATTTAATTCCGTGGCAACAAGTGGCCAAACGCACGGGTGCGATTTTAAAATTTATTGATATTGATCAAGACCTCCACTTTGATCTTAATTCTGCTCACGCCGTGATTGGTCCGCAAACTAAAATTGTGGCTTTTACCGCGGCTTCCAATGTTACTGGTACCTTAGCCCCAATTCACGAACTAGTACGCTTGGCCAAACAAGTTGGCGCGTACACCGTGGTTGATGCGGCGCAACTAGCGGCTCACCGCGCGATTACGGCTCACGAATGGGGCGTAGATTTTGTGGCCTTATCTGGTCATAAAATGTATGGACCAACCGGAATTGGTTTGTTATACGGCAGAGCCGAATTATTAAATGAACTTGAACCAGTTAATTTTGGTGGTGACATGATTCGCGAAGTAACTTTTGACACGGCCACTTGGGCCGAAGCACCGGCTAAATTTGAACCAGGCACACCGCCCATTGCCGAAGTGCTAGGTTTAGCCGCGGCGGCGGATTTTATTAGTCAGATTGGCTGGGATGAAATTTTTAATCACGAACGTGAATTAATTGAATACGCTTTAACGCAATTACATTCTTTGGTAAAAATTATTGGACCAATTGGTAACAAACGTTTGCCGGTGTTTTCATTTGTCATGCCAGAGGCCCACCCACACGATATTGCTGATATTTTAAACCGCGCGCACATTGCTATCCGCGCTGGTCACCATTGCGCTCAACCACTCATGACTTACTTAGGTTTAAATGGTACTGCCCGAGCTTCGTTTGGAATCTATACCACCACACAAGATATTGATGCCTTGGTGCAGGGGATTAAAGAAGTTAAAAAAATTTTTCAGGTATGATTTATTTAATTGGTGGCCCACCACGCTGTGGCAAAACAACCTTAGCCAAAACTTTTTCCAAACAAGCTAAAATTCCGTGGATCTCTTCTGATACTTTAGAAGTGGTGGCTGGTGAATATATGACTCAAGAAGAATGGGATTTAACTCATCCATATTCAATTGCCCACACTTCAAACAATACATTTTACGCAGAATTTACCGCTAAAGAAATTGTCACTTTGATAAAAGCCCAATCAATAGCAACTGAATCCGCAATTCAGATGACAGCCCTATGTTCAATTAAAGATGAAATTGATTATATCATTGAAGGCTATCATATCACTCCTAAATTTGCCGCAAAGTTGATTAAAAAATACGGTGCACATAACATTAAAGCTGTTTTTCTAGCAAAAACTGATGCTCAAAAATTTGTTGCTGAAGCAGTAAAAAATCCAGTGACTAATGATTGGTTGATTAAAAAAGATACTAAGCCGGAAACTATTGCCAAAGTTGGCGAAATGATTGCGTTGTATAGTAACTATTTTGAAGCTGAAGCGGCTAGATATAAATTACCAGTTTTTGCAATGGATAAAAATTTTACAAAAAGTATTAGCGAGATTGTAAAAATTTTAGGCAAGAAAAAATAATATGACCAATGACCTAGATCCACTCTACCAAGAATTTATTCTTGACCTCTACCGCCACCCGCATAATCAGGGTGAAATTACCGATGCGCACGCGATTGCCGCGGATTTTAATCCATCTTGTGGCGACCGCATTAAATTAACCCTGAAATTTGACGGCGAAACACTGAGTGAGGTCAAACATCTGACTCAAGGTTGCGCGGTTTCTCAGGCTTCAGTGTCTTTGCTGACTGATTTTATCAAAGGCAAAACTAAGTCGGAACTAAAAAATTTGCCGGTTGAGGAAGCGATTGCCTTGCTTGGTATTCCCATTAGTCATACCCGCCAAAAATGCGCGTCACTCGGTTGGATGGCGCTGCAAAAAACGTTATGAACTATTGGTTAATGAAAACCGAACCAAGTACTTTTTCTTGGGACGATTTGGTCCGGGACGGCCAAGCCGAATGGACTGGAGTGCGCAATTATGCGGCTCGAAATTTCATGCAGGCTATGCACGTGGGGGGCAAAGTGTTTATTTATCACAGCAATGAAGGCAAGGAGATTGTGGGTATCGCTGCGGTTAGTAAACTCGCTCACCCTGATTCCACTGATACTACTGGTATTTGGCACTGTGTTGGTGTGGTACCAGTCAATAAGTTAAAACGCGCTGTAAGTTTGGAAGAAATAAAGAAAATCTCCGAATGTAAACAAATGAAATTAGTCACACACAGTCGCTTATCGGTCCAACCAGTCACGCCAAAAGAATGGGAAATAATTATCAAACAAAGCGAAACTTAATATGTCCTTACAAATTTCACAATTAAAAATTAGTGTTGATAACCAAGAGATTGTTCATGGTGTAAGTTTGGAAATTAAACCAGGCGAAGTGCACGCCATCATGGGACCAAATGGTTCGGGAAAATCCACCCTCGTAAACACTTTGGCTGGTCATCCTAAATATTTAGTTACTGAAGGAAGTATTGCGATTGATGGCCTAGACATTACGACCGCCAAACCTGAAGACCGAGCCAAAGCCGGTTTATTTTTATCACCGCAATATCCACCAGAAATTGCTGGCGTGAGCATTGCCAATTTTTTACGCTTGGCCGTTGGCGCCAAACGCGGCGTAAATTTGAATCCCTTAGAATTTTATAAAGAAATCAAAGTAGCCATGAAGGCCTTAGGCATTGATGAAAGTTTTGCCAAACGGGCCATTAACAGTGGTTTTTCTGGTGGGGAAAAGAAGCGTGCCGAAATTTTACAACTGGCTTTACTGCAACCAACGTATGCGTTACTCGATGAAACCGATTCTGGTTTAGATGTGGATGCACTTAAAATTGTAGGCGAGGGGATTAATGCGTTTCAAAATGCCGAACACGGGATTTTGCTCATTACCCACTACGCGCGATTACTCGAATACATTAAACCAACCCACGTGCACATTATGCGCGATGGTTTGATTATTAAAAGTGGGGGACCAGAATTAGCGCAGGAAATTGAAACCTCAGGTTATACCGGAGTATAATTACCTATACTTTTTTATATGAATATTTTTTCCTTCGACCGTAAACTAATTGCCGTTCTTAAGTATCACAATGACTCCATTGCTCGAGTTGGCTTATTTGTAATTTTCTTTTGGTTTGGCCTGCTAAAAGTCCTGGGATTAAGTCCGGCTACACCGCTAGTACGAACTTTATACGAACGATTATTTTGCACCCCTGCCGGATTTGATAATTTTTTGATTTTTTTTGGAATATTTGAAGTAATTATTGGCCTTCTATTTTTAATTAAAGGCTGGGAACGAGTAGTATTACCGTTACTGGCATTACACATGATTACCACAGTGTTACCACTTATTTTTTTACCAAGTCTGGCTTGGACTGGAATTTTTATTCCAACCCTTGAGGGTCAATATATTATTAAAAACTTAGCGTTAATTGCTGCGGCAGTGAGTGTGGGTGCTCATTTGCATGAACTTAAAAAAGTATGAGCTTCACTAAAGAAGAAATTATTGCTGAACTAAAAACTGTTTTTGACCCAGAAATTAACTTAGATATTTGGACCATGGGTTTGATTTACGCGATTGATTTGAAAGAAAATGATGAGGTGTATATTTTGATGACTTATACCACGCCCATGTGTCCCTTTGGCCCGCAACTTACGAAGCAAATTGAAGAAAAAATCACTGATCTAGGTGCCAAAAAAGTGACCGTAGAGGTGACGTTTGAGCCGGCTTGGAAGGCGAGCGAGGAGTTACGAACCATGTTGGGAATTTGATATAAGAAATAAAGTACTAAAACCACCATTCCGGTGGTTTTTTATTTTAACGCCTTGATTTTTTCATATAAATAAGCTAAGTTACGCACACTTTGACAGCTCTAGCCACGGCGGTTTGAGTCTTTTCAAAGACGAGGAAACAAAGAAGCAATGACGATCAATCAACGACCGTTCAACCTGAAGTTCGACGAGAGTGCAGAGGAGGTGATTCGCGGAACCATGCCATCCGGCTGGTCTCCGAACATCTCCATCATCCTGGGCTCTGGCCTAGGTGACCTGGCGAAGGAGATTGAGGATCCGGTGAGGATCGAATTCAAGCATCTCTGGCCCTGGGCCACCAGCTCGCTGCCGGGGCACGACAAACAAGTCGTTCTCGGCAGTCTGTGTGGCCTCCGGATCATGGCCTTCTCCGGTCGCATCCACGGTTACGAGGGGTACACCCCCGAGGAAACCGTTCAGCCGGTTCTGCTGGCCAAGGCCATGTGTTCTGGACTCCTGGTCCTGACCAACGCCGCTGGCGGCCTGAACCCTGATCTGTTCCCAGGCAAGCCCATGATCATCACGGATCAGTTGGACCTGACCAAGGACAGCCCTCTCCGCGGTCGAAATAACGACCCACTTCTGTGCCGGTTCCCGTCGCCCGCCGGCATGTACAAGCCGCAAGTGGAACGCCTGCGTCGTGCGATGCAGGCGGTCTACGGATTCATGAAACTCGGCGTCTACGCTGGGGTAAGTGGACCTGCCTACGAGACGGGCGCTGAGGTACGCATGTACCGCAGCTTTGGCGGTGACGCCATCGGCATGTCAACCGTAAAGGAAGCCTTGGTTGCAACTGCAACCGAGCTCCCCATCGCTGGCATCAGCCTCATCACCAACATCGCCGGCGGCACTGAACATCAGAAAGTCACTCACGAAGAAGTCACTGCGGCCGGCAAGGAGGCTGGCCCGAACATGGTGCGCTTCATGCGTACTTTCTTCGATCTGTACCGCACCGAAGTCGTGGAGGCAACCACGAAGTGACCCGCCTCTGGGAGCGCCTTGCCCGCGCTTCCGCCCCCAACAATTTCCAGCCCCACTCCGGGGCTTTTTTATTACTAGTTTTACTTTTCCCAAAATATGGTATTATTAGGTCAATTATTTAATTGTTATGTCCGAACCAAAACTCCCTGACAATCTACCTGAAGATATTTCTCAAAAAATCCGCGCCGGTGGTAAGATCCGCCGCATTGTGGTGGATCGCCAAGCCTGTATTGGTGCGCGCTCATGCGTCGTAGTTGCACCCGGCGTTTTTCAAATGGATGATGAAAACTTAGCTTATGTGACTGACCCTGACGGCACTGATGAAGACATTATTCTCATGGCCGCGCAATCATGTCCAGTGTTGGCGGTCAAATTGTACGATGAAGAAGGAAAACAGATTTTTCCAGAAGAATAATATGTTTTCATACTTCATGTGGTTTTTCGTAGCGTGTTTAGTTGGTTACTTTTTTTGGGCTAAACATAAATTTAGAGATTCGGTCTTAGGAAAAGTGCAGTTATTCGTTGGAGAAAAAATTCTTCACGATGATAACCCAGTAACTATTACGGTAGTGAGTCACACGCAACATGGCACGGGCATTCACCCCAACGCCATTGTGCGCGTTACCAATCAACGCTTAATCATTGCCCAAAAACCGTGGTTTAGTAAAAAACCACTAGAAAAGTGGCCATTATTATTAATCGTGCATCGCGATGCGCAGTTACCCCTTCCAGCAGGTCCAACTTCTGGATTACTGAGTGTTGGCTACCGCACGGTTGGTATTGCAGGAATAACAACGGAGACAGTAGGGAAAACAGGGGAGTCAGTAGTTTCTGTCCAGGTAAATGCTCCGGGCGATATTACTCAACTAGAAAAAATCTTAATTGAAACCAGCAGACCTGAATTATATTCATCAAAAAATTAAGATTGTGTCTTCTGAACTCATTACCCGTGCCCTCAAGGATACCAACACTATTTTACGTGCTTACAGTACTAATCACTGGCAGCCAGATACAAATTTTGCCGACAAGGTAAACGCTGATTTAATACAGGCCACAACCAAACGCGCGACCAAAAACAATACTTCATTTCGTGGCCCAACTGTTATAACTAATAATGATATTGAGACCACCAAAACTAAAAAGTGGAGCGTGACTTCATTTCCTGATTATCGTTCTGGTTTGCGTTTTTTTATTGGGTACTGGAAAAAAGATGGTTGCGAAGTGGTGGAATTTTTTCTCAAAGAAACCGGACTAATGCCGGAACGCGTGATTCGTTTGCGGTACCGCCTGGAAAATGGCAAACAAATTTTAGCCCACTATTGCGATGATTTTGAACGCGAATTTGGTGAAGATCGCATGAAAAGTTGGTTTTAATTTAATTAATTGCTATTTGCAAAGTGTAGAGAAACCGTTCACGTTCCAAACCTAACATATTCAGTCCAAATAGATGTTGAGGCAGTGAACAATTATGAAAGATGAGTAAACCAGAAAGAATAAACAACTAATTTATATGATCACAAGAGAAGAAAGAATTTTTATTGAAGGTGCCGCACAATACAACCAAGATAAGGAAAAACAATCTACCAAACAAGTCGTCAAAATTTCAGAGATGGCTCTCTCTGTTGATGATAAATACTTGGGGGAAATTGGCAATCCAAATTATCGCGATAAAAAAAAGATGTTTGAGTATTTTCCTGAGTCTGGAGTATTAATAGCTGGAACAAAAGAAACTGTGCAAGTTAACACTACTGATTTAGTAGAACTTCCAGATTATTTTGGTTATGTTAGTTTTGAGCGAATGATGGGTTCAGTACCAAAAACTTATTCTGGACAAGAGTTTAGTGTAGAGATAGCCAAACAATGGGACTTGGCAAATAGCAAGCTTAATAAAGTTCTTTTTTTATTTAAAGCTGCTGAATTAAAAAATCAAGCATCAATTAACCAGTTCAAAGATTTCTGCACCCGCACAGCTTCAGGGGTCAAAGAACAATATTCACCCGAAGACGTAGTAAACGCAGGTTTAAATACAATTAAACGGGACATTGAACAGCAGCACGAGAGCGGGTCTGATGAGGAAGCACGATTAATTGAATTACTTAAAAAAGCCGCAAAAACTGGAATATTTTCACCCGATCTTAAAAAAAGCCAGACTGCGATTGTTGATTATTTTTATACTTGCTGCGAAATGACTCATATCGACGCCTCTAATCCAAACGCTCTTCTAAAATATTTTGATTCATTCTGGTTCACCGATGAACTGATTGCAGAATTTGAGAAGGCTCCTAATGCTCGATTTGGTGATGCGCTAATTGACGCATGTAAAGAATACCAAAAAAAACTTAATGAAATAGAATAATAGTATAAAAAATCCTCCAATTATGGAGGATTTTTTAATTAACGGACGAAGAGATTATAAAATTATCTAATAATCAGTTTTTCTTTTTCCACACTGACATTCACACTCTGCCCCTCACTCACTTCGCCGGCCACAATCTTCATCGCGAGCGGATCAAGTAATTCAGTTTGAATCACGCGTTTGAGTGGGCGAGCACCGAGATTTGGGTCAAAGCCTTTTTGCGCCAACCAATCTTTGGCTTCGGCCGTCACTTCCAAACTAATTTTTTGTTTTTGCAAACGAGCGGCCACAATCGCTAATTGCTTATCAACAATGGAGCGAATTTGCGTTGCCGCCAGAGGATGGAACACAATCACTTCATCAATCCGGTTCAAAAATTCTGGTTTAAAATAATCTTTGAGCGCGTCACGGACTTTGGTGTTCATTTTGGCTTCTTGATCTAGAGCCGAAGCGCTTTTTTGTTTGTCACCAAAGCCAAATTCACCGCGCCGACCCATTTCCATAATTACGGAACTGGCAATATTACTGGTCATGATAATCACCGTGTTTTTGAAGTTCACCTTACGGCCTTTGGCATCAGTTAAATGTCCATCTTCCAAAATCTGCAACATGATGTTAAAGGTATCGGGGTGAGCCTTTTCCACTTCATCAAATAAAATTACGGAATACGGTTTGCGCCGAATAATTTCCGTGAGTTGACCACCTTCATCAAACCCAACATAACCCGGCGGGGAACCAATTAACCGCGCCACGGCGTGTTTTTCCATGTACTCAGTCATGTCTACGCGCACCAACGCTTCTTCGTCATTGAACAAGAATTCGGCGAGGGATTTGGCCAGTTCAGTTTTACCCACCCCGGTTGGTCCCATAAAAATAAAGGAGCCAATTGGTTTTTTCTCTTCCGAAATCCCGGCGCGTGAACGACGAATCGCATTGGACATGGCGGTAATCGCTTCATCCTGACCAACCACACGAGCGCGCAAATCATCTTCCATGTGCGCTAATTTTTTGGTTTCATCTTCAAGCATTTTGGCCACCGGAATACCAGTCCAGCGCGCCACTACCGCCGCAATATCGCGTTCGGTTACTTCTTCTTTTAAGATGCCGCGTTTTTGTTGAATATCTTGCAACCGTGTTTGTAATTTATTCGTTGCTTCTTCGGTGGTCGGAATTTTGCCATAGCGAATTTCCGCGACTTTTTGCAAATCACCGCGGCGTTCTTCAATTTCCGCCTGTTGTTTTAATTTATCAATTTCTTTTTGGTATTCGCGAATTTTAGTAATAATGCCTTTTTCATTCTGCCACTGCATTTCCAAGGCCTGGCTTTTTTCTTTGAGATTGGCCAAGTCTTCTTTTAATTTTTGTTGGCGTTCACGCGATTCGGTATCATCTTCTTTTTTGAGCGCGCGCAATTCAATTTCAATTTTCATGGCCTGGCGTTTCATTTTATCCAAATCATCAGGCATGGAATCAATTTGCATTTTGAGCGCTGAGGCCGCTTCATCAATTAAATCAATCGCCTTATCTGGTAAAAAGCGATCACTAATATAGCGCGTCGAAAAAGTCACGGCTGAAACTACGGCTGGATCTGTAATCCGTACCCCATGATGCACTTCGTATTTTTCTTTAATGCCACGCAAAATCGCAATTGCGTCATCTTCGCTTGGCTCATTCACCATGATTGGTTGGAAGCGACGCTCAAAAGCAGCATCTTTTTCAATGTGTTTTTGGTATTCTTTCA
>DALYDF010000025.1:13192-14363 GCA_031973355.1 Candidatus Magasanikiibacteriota bacterium | reverse complement strand
AAGAATTTTCATTAGTTAATACTTTAAAACCATTTACGTTAGAAGCAGGGTATTTACCAGAGTTAGTTATTTTAGGAAACCGAATTACACCCGAAATTGCTGGTGGTTTGTGTCAGGTGGGAACAACGATGTTTAGAGCGGCGATGAATTCTGGTTTAGCAATTACCGCGCGTACCAATCATGGCTTGGTTATTTCATATTACAATGATTTAAGTAATGGTAATCCTGGGACTGACGCGACAATTTATGAACCAAATCCAGATTTTAGATTTCGTAATGATACGGGACACCATGTGTTAGTGTCCACTGACATGAATGTTTCGACTGGAGAATTAACTTTCTATGTCTGGGGCACGAATGATGGTCGTAAAGCCTACTTTACGCCACCACAAGTATTAAGTTGGATTCCGGCTGGCCCTGCCCAAACGATTGAAACTAATGATTTGGCGCCAGGTAAAAAAGAGTGTCAAAGTGTACACCCTGGTGCAGTGACTACCTTTAATTATGTTCGGACTTTGGCCAATGGGACCAAAGAGGTGAGAGAGTTTAAAAGTAATTACCGGGCCGTACCGGCCACTTGTTATGTAGGTCGTGATCCAAACGCACCGGTGGTGACTGAACCAGGATCTGAACCTGCTCCAGACTCAGACGCAGTAGCTCCGGGCGAAACACCGGTACCAATTGCTGACCCGGCCCCAGAATCGGCACCAGTATTGTAAATAAAATATCTTAATAAAAGCGCTTAGATTAGCCAAGAAATTGAGTTTCCCCCAGCCCCAGCCTTGACAGCTGGGGCTTTTTGTGATATTCTTATCAGTTCTGTTGTGATTATATATAGCTATTCCAGTGCCTATAAGGACTGGAGGTAACACAGAAATCCGACCATTTGACACGGATATAGAGAGTTTAGTAAATCAAGTAGATTTACGCAGCTCCCTGTATCCACGACAAGCATGGGGGTGTGTTATAGGAAAGTACAGGCTTCGGCTCGTCTTTGCCTAGGACACACCTTCTTGGATACGGGTAGGTTGATCCTACAATTAAAAACATCCCGACATGGTCGGGATGTTTTATTTTTTAGACTGATTATTTTTTGATTGGTAGGTAGGTGTTTCGTTTATTGAATCACGGCATCAATTAAACCGTACGCTTTGGCTTGCTCAGCATCCAT
>DALYDF010000025.1:0-13182 GCA_031973355.1 Candidatus Magasanikiibacteriota bacterium | reverse complement strand
AGTAACAGTGGATGATGCTTTAGCAGCAGACGAAACTTTTAGTATTTTAATGGGTGAGCAAGTTGAACCACGCAGACAGTTTATCCACGACAATGCGTTGTTAGCTCGATCGCTTGATGTGTAGTTAGAAACTAGAATTTTATTTAATTGGTCTTTGGTTTTGAGAATGCGTTCAGCATGAATTTTAATATCACTGGCTTGACCTTGAGCACCACCTAACACTTGATGAATCATTACTTCACTATTTGGCAGAGCAAAGCGTTTACCTTTGGCGCCAGCGGCCAAGAGGACTGAACCCATACTAGCGGCCATACCTACGCAAATAGTCGATACATCAGATTTAATAAAATTCATGGTGTCGTAAATGGCAAGACCAGCGGTCACTGAACCACCTGGTGAATTGATATATAATTTAATATCTTTATCAGGATCTTGATTATCCAAAAATAATAATTGAGCAACAATCGCGTTAGCTACTTGATCATTAATTTCTGTGCCCAAGAAAATAATTCGGTCAATGAGTAAGCGAGAATAAATATCATAGGCGCGCTCACCACCTGGACTTTTTTCAATGACGGTTGGAATTAAATATTGTGAGGTTGGAGTGATTGATTGAAATGTGTTCATAGTATATTTATGATAGCGCAAAAAAAATCTTCAGTCAATGCAAAATTTTTACGATATAAATTTAATTTTCGGGTTCTGTTTCTGGAGCGGCGCGTTTGAAGCCGCAACCTTTGGCTGCACATTTAACCAGACCTTTGGCACCGAAGACGAGTGGTGCTTTACAATCTGGACACATTTCTCCAGTTGGTTTGGTCGGTAAAATATTTTTACATTCCGGATATTTGTTGCAACCGTAGAACACGCCGCGTTTGCCTTTTTTGGCCACAAATTCACCGTCAGCGCAAAGGTTACATTTAACCCCAGTTTTCTTTTCCACTTTTTTAATATTTTTACATTCCGGGTAACCACTGCAACCGAGGAAAGTACCAAAGCGGCCGCGTTTAGTGACCATTGGTTTGCCGCATTTTTCACATTTTTCATCGGTAACGGCGGCGGCTTGTTCAGCTTCTTCGGCTGAACCAGGGATTGGTTTAGTGGTTTTACATTCTGGGTAATTGGAGCAAGCGAGGAATTTTCCAAAGCGTCCAATTTTAATCACCATTGGTTCAGTACATTTGGGACATTTTTCATCACTCGCTTCTTCAACAATATCTTTTTTTACCAAGGTCTCAGTTTTGTTCACCAAATTGGCGTGGAAAGGTCCGTAGAAAGTAGCGATAATTGGTTGCCAATCTTTGGTACCGGCCGCAATTTCATCCAAGTTTTCTTCCATCTTGGCAGTGAATTGGTAATCAACAATATCCGCAAAGTGTTCAACTAATAAATCATTTACAACGAGGGCAATATCACTTGGTCCAAACCGTTTATGTTCATCACGTACTACATAACCGCGATCTTCAATCGTGGCAATCGTCGGCGCGTAGGTAGACGGGCGACCAATGCCAAATTCTTCCATGGCTTTAACCAAAGTGGCGTCAGAATACCGGGCTGGTGGTTCAGTAAAATGTTGTTCTTTGGTTAAGTCCTCAAGTGTAGCTGGGTCAGCCACTTTTACGGCTGGCAAAATCGTTTCTTTACCCATGTCTGGGTATAATGTTAACCAACCGGGAAAAATAACCATTTGACCAGTGGCGCGGAATGTATAACTACCACCAGTTAATTCAATGGTGGTGCGATCTAATTTTGCGGCGGCCATTTGCGTGGCCACGGCGCGCTGCCAAATTAAAGTGTAAAGTTTTAATTGTTGTGGATCTAAATAGCCAGCAATCGAATCTGGAGTGCGCATGGCTTCGGTTGGCCGAATGGCTTCGTGGGCTTCTTGCGCACCTTTGGATTTGGTGGTGTAAGAACGCGGTTTAGTGAGAGCAAATTCTTTACCAAAGTTTTTATGGACAAAATCATTAGCATCAGTGGTAAATTTTTCGGATAAGTTCACCGAATCTGTACGCATGTAAGTAATGAGACCGACTGAACCTTCAGCGCCAATACTAACACCTTCATATAATTGCTGTGCTAAACGCATAATTTGTTTGGCCGAATAGCCTAAGCGTTGGTTAGCAGTTTGTTGTAAGGTGGAAGTAGTAAATGGTGGTGGGGGAACGCGTGATGCTTCTTTTTTAGTTACTTCACATACTGAATAATTGGCCGCTTTGGCGCCGGCAAAAATTTTCTCAGCTTCGGCGGCAGTGGTAATCGAAATTTTTTGTAATTTTTTTCCATCAATTGCCACTAAACTGGCCGGAATTGCTTCGTGTTTGGCAATTGCAAATTGACCCGCAATAGTCCAATATTCTTCTGGTTTAAACGCTAAAATTTCTCGTTCGCGTTCTACTACCAAACGAACAGCTACCGATTGTACGCGACCAGCGGATAAACCGCGCACCACTTTGCTCCATAAAAATGGAGACAGTTCATAACCAACGAGACGATCAAGAACGCGACGAGCTTGTTGGGCATCAACTAATTTTTGGTCAATGTGTCGGGGAGTTTCTAAAGCTTTGGTAATGGCGCCTTTGGTAATTTCGTGAAAAACAATCCGGTCAGCTTCGGCTGGTTTAACGCCAAGAGTTTCAGCGAGGTGCCAAGAAATGGCTTCTCCTTCGCGATCTTCATCAGTTGCGAAAATAATTTTATCAGCTTTTTTGGCCAAGTCTTTCAGTTTTTTTACTTGGGCGGCTTTTTCTTTGGGAATTAAATAAGAGGGCAGAAAAGTGCCATGTTCAATATCAATCCCCATTTTGCTTTTTGGTAAGTCGCGGATATGTCCATAAGAAGATTCAACACTAAAACCACGACCAAGGAATTTAGCAATGGTTTTGGCTTTGGCTGGGGACTCCACGATAACGAGGGTTTTCATAAGATAGCAGCATAGCGGAGGAAGGCTGCTTTGTCAACCTAACAGAACGGTGAAATGGAGGTTTTTTTGGCTAATTTGAGCAATAATAATGATTATTTTTTAGATAAATTGCCCCATTTAATTCTAAATTGGTTAAAACGGCTCCTAAGGTGACTGGATTGAGGGCTAATTCTCGGGCTAATTGGTCACGATCCTGAGGACAAACCAGTAAAAGTGCCAAAATAGCGGTCTCTAGCGGGTTGTATTCTGGCGTGGTTACGGTAGATTTTTTTGGTTGGCTTATTTTAAGAATTTCTAAAATATCTTGCGCGCTGGTGACTGGGTGAGCCCCTTCTTTAATTTTATCATTGGCGCCAATTCCGGATAAGGAAAAAATCGGTTGGGGAACTACCATTATTTCTCGACCAACTTGCTGAGAGCAGTCAGCCGTAATGAGTGAGCCTGAACCAGCCCGCGCTTCGATAATTAGGGTGGCCTTACTTAAGCCGGCAATAATGCGATTTCGTAATGGAAAAGTAAAAGTGTTACCCGGCGTTCCGGGTAAATATTCAGAGACAAGTGCGCCCCCAGATTCTACAATACTTTCAGCCAGTGCGTGTTTACTGCGAGCGTGACCCAAATCAGCTTGACCAATACCAAAACCAAGTACGGCTACGGTGTGACCGCCAGCTTTAAGCGCGGCCTGATGCGCAGCACTATCAATACCAGTAGCTAATCCAGAAATAATACTTACTCCAGCGTCAACTACTTCGGGAATAAGTTTTTTTATAACATTAAGTCCGTATTCACTAGCTTTACGACTACCTACGACGGCTAAACTTGGTGTAAGATTTTGTAATTGCCCCCGCACAAATAAAACATAGGGGCGATCCTCCATCACTTTCAAAAGCGGGGGATACTGAGGATCACCGTCAGTAATTACGGAAATATTTTCTTTGGCCAATTGCTCTTTAATTTCAGGAACAGTCTGTGAAGCAGAAGCGCGCCAAGTAAAAAAGTCATCAATTACCGAAGCATTCCACGGAATTTTTTTACCATCAGCTATTGCGGCGTTGAGCGCATTATTCTCTGAACCAAAACAAGTAATTAAATCAGTATATCGTTTAACCGAAATTTTTGGCCAAAAAGCCAAGGTTCCCTCCTTCATATATTTTAAAAAGTAAGAATTACAATAATTTTTCTAATTCACTTACTGCTGCGTCTAATGATTTTTTAAGAGTACTTTTTTCAAATAAACCAAATTTACTGAGCACAAATTCGGGAATGTCGGCCATTCGTTTGGTGTCTGCGCTGGCAATACCCACACGGAGTCGAGTAAAATTTTGGGTACCGCATTGATCAATAATCGAGCGCACCCCATTGTGACCAGCGTGACCGCGATCGGTTTGTATTTTTTGTTCACCCAAAATAATGTCTTTATCATCGTGCACCACAATCAAATCGTTGGGAGAAATTTTAAAAAAATGCATGGCTAATTGAGTGGAAACCCCCGAATCATTCATAAAAGAGAGGGGTTTCAAAAGGATTATTTTTTGACCTTGGTACGTACCCTGACTTATCTCAGCATTGTATTTTTTGCTGATTTCCCAGGCGCTCCACGAACAGGTGATTTGGGTTTTTTGGTGTAAGGCGTCAAGCACCATAAACCCAACATTGTGTCTGGTTTTGGCATATTGTTTACCTGGATTACCGAGCCCAACGATAAGTTTCATATTACCGTTTCATTTTGGTTAACTTAATTACAATTGGGGTGCCAAAAAAGTTAAAGCGTTCGCGTAATTTGTTTTCTAAAAAGTGAACATACGACAAATGCAGCGAAGTTCGGTATTTGATAAATAATTCAAACACTGGTGGAGCTGAACCTAATTGGCGCATACCAATTAAACCAGGGTGATTGGTACCTTTACCACGAGCTGGGCGATGTTCGCGTACTACTTCGCGTAAAAAATCATCGAGGTCACGAGATTCAACCATGGTTTGGCGAGCTTTTTCTACTTCAACAATGAGCGGGAAAATTTGGTGTACGCGATACCCAGTTTTACCACTCACAAATACAATTGGCGCAAATTTAAGGTGTGGGAAATGTTTGTATAATTTTTCTTTAACCACTTGGCGGTGGGCATCACTGGTGTCATCGGTTAAGTCCCATTTATTTAACACAATAATAGTACTACGACTATGCATTTCTAAATAACCACCCAATTGTAAATCTTGACTGGAAATTGGTTCGCTCCCATCAATCACTAATAACACAATATCAGATTTACCAATACTATCAATACTTTTAGCTACCCCTTGTTGTTCTAAGTCACCCTCAACTTTGGATTTACGACGAATACCGGCAGTGTCTACAAACGTGATGAGGTGTTTTTTTCCATCCTCTTCGTATTGTAAAGTAGTGTCAAATGGTTCCCGCGTCGTGTGGGCAATTGGACTCACAATTACTTTATCTTCACCAATTAATTGATTGAACAATGATGATTTACCCACGTTTGGTTTACCAACCAAACTAACACGAACTGGTTCTTTGGCGCCATCTTTAAGGGCAATTTTTGGACGATTTGATTTTTTAGAAACAGCCGTATAGACACTGTCTAGCATATCACCAACACCGCGACCATTAGCCGCTGAGACAGGCATTGGTTCACCGAGACCTAAACTTAACCAGTCGTTACTGTGAATATCGGCATCAGCTTTTGGTTTATCACATTTATTAGCTACTAAAATAATTGGGATTTTACGAGCTGTCATTTGTTCGCGGATTTTTTTTATCAACGCGCGTTCTTGTGGCAAAATACCAATGCGACTGTCGGCCACAAAAATAATTACATCAGCTTCGGCCAAGGCAATTTCTGATTGTTTGATAATTTCTTTAGCAAAGCGTTCATTTTCAGAATTATCAGGACCGCCGGTATCAACCAAACGAATATTTTTACCGCGCCACAAAATTTCACCCTCGTTATTGGTACGAGTGGTGCCAGCAATATCGGATACCAAGGCTTTTTTATCTTCAATTAATTTGTTAAATAATGAAGATTTACCAACATTAGCGCGACCAACAATCACAGCGGTAGGGAGACGACGAGTATTTGGGGTAGTAGGACTGGCCATATTAATCAATGAAATCATCACCTAACACAATGAGGACATTGGTTGAGGTGCTATAAGGAATAGTAGTGGGTAATTCTGAACTGGCCGGGATTTTTAATTCTTCAACAAGTAAATCAGTCAATGATTGGGGAACGATTTTGGTATTAATGTACATGCGACTTTGGTGTAATGGTTTGGCAGTGTAATTACCAATCGTGGTTATGGTTAAATCTCTAAATTCCAAACGGCGTCGGACACGCGCGGCTAAACCAGCGTTCCAGGTACCATTTTGAATCTCTAAAATAGGTTCAGCAGTCACTGATTTTTTTGGAGTTAAGGAGTTTGTTTTAATTTCAGAATTTGTGGCTGGTTGGGCGGCGACTGTTTTTGCTTGTGTTTCTTCAAATACTTGGGCAATGGCGGCGTTGGTGGCCGCAAAATTACCAGTTCGTGGGGCAAGCATAAATGCGCCACCATCGGAAAAATAATTTACTAAATATCCATTGGCACTTGTGTCTAATACGAGTGAACGAATATTTTCAGTGCCAATACTTTTACCAATTCGGGCTAAAGAAATTAATTCAGAAAATTCCATATTGGTGGTGAGGTGATTTTCTAAATTATTTAAAATAGCCGTAGCCGTAATTGGATTGGCAATTACTCCAATATCGGTAATTTGATCTTTGAGAGCAGTGAGAATTTTTTGTTGACGACGAGCGCGGGCAAAATCTGAACCCTCACCATTATTGCCGTGACGAGAGCGAGCAAACGTTAGGGCGGTGGATCCGTTCATTATTTGTTCACCGGCTTTAAAGTCAACGGTTTGAAATTCACTTTTTGGCGCTGGGAACATTGGGTCAGTAAAACTGGTATCAACCGTTACTTTGACGCCACCAAGTTCATCGATAATTTCCTCGAAGGCTTTAAAATCAAGCCGAATATAATAGGGAATATCCAGGTTAAATGTTTTGGAAATCACTTCAGTGGCCGTAGCAGCACCCCAATTTGGTTTTTTTACTTCACCGTAGGCATTGGCATGATTAATTTTTTGGGTACCGTAGCCAGGAATATACACACCCAAGTCGCGGGGTACAGAGATAAGAGCAATTTGTTTGGTGGAAGGTTTAATACTGGCAATCATGATAGTGTCGGTTAGATAGGGTCCATCATGACCTGCTCCGCCCATACCTAAAAGAAGAATGTTAATGCGATCTTCTTTGGCTCCAGCCAGGTCGGCGCCAGTGTTATCATGGCTAAAGGCCAGCATACTAATTTTTTTCAGCAGGTTTTGGGGTTTTTTAGGTTCAAGCGTTACTTGACTGCGAATGGCATCGCCCGGAGAAGACGCATTGTGTTTGAGCCATAAAAAACCCAGCAACAATACTGAGCCGCCGAGGAGTAATAATAAAAAGAGCGCAGGAAGGCGGCGCTTTGGAATACTAGGGGAGAGAACAGGTTCAAGCGGAGGAGTGGTATCCGAATTGCTTGCACCAGTCATGAAATTGATCGCGTGTGGTGCCATAATAGGGTCAGTATAGCCAAAAATTCGAGTTTTGGCAATGGGGTTGGCCGGACTGGTTTTTTTTGCTATACTCTCAATATATGCCCCAAATAATTGGAAGACCAGGAACGACCGTGCTAACCGGAGAAGTACTCCACACTTGGACCGTAACTGAGTATGAACGACACGAACGACCCACTGCGTGGTATGTCATAATGTTAGTGGTGGGAGTTTTTTTGGTTGGGTATGGTCTCTTTACCAATAATTTTTTATTCGCGCTCATTGTCGTTTTGTTCGCAATTATTGTTTTTTTACAAGCACATCAGGAACCGCATGAAATTCCTTTTTCTGTGACTGATTTGGGGGTTGTATTGAATAATCGGTTTTATCCGTATAGTGAATTGAGTGATTTTTACCTCATTTATAATCCACCAGAAATAAAAACCTTGTTTTTTGAACCTGAAAGTTCGTTGCGTCCACGGTTACGCGTTAATTTGGGTGAGCAAGATCCCGTGGAACTTAAATTTACATTACGCCAATATTTGGTAGAAAATGTGGAAAAAGAAGTTGAGCCACTTTCTGACCAAATTGCTCGCCAATGGAAGATTCATTGACTTTTTTTGAGGATTTGATATACTGATGGGGCTTTAAATAAGCGCTCGTCGTTCAATGGATAGGACAAGAGTTTGCGGAACTCTAGATCTAAGTTCGATTCTTAGCGGGCGCACCATGGAAACTACCTTTAGAGGTGGTTTTTTGTTTCTTAGAGAAATGCTAGAATGGAGGTATGAGCTTAAAACTAGAAACTTCAATTACGCAGATTGCTGGAGTGGGGGAGGTGCTCGCCAGTAAACTAAAAAGACTGGGCATTTATACGGTCCGAGATCTTTTGTATTACTTTCCGTTTCGGTACGAAGATTTTTCTCAAGTAAGTAAGATTAGTGAGTTGCAGCCTGGTCAGTTGATCACGATTGCTGTGCAAATTGAAATGATTGGGGCCAAACGTAGTCCACGGCGGCGATTGGTGTTAACCGAAGCCGTAGTGACTGATGATTCGGATCGGTTAAAAGTAATTTGGTTTAATCAGCCGTTTATTGCTAAAACTTTAAAGGTGGGTGATAAAATTTTTTTATCAGGCAAAGTGACCGTGGATCGATTTGGTTTGTCATTGCAAAATCCTAGTTACGAGCGAATGAAAGAAGAGACCGTACATACCGCGCGACTAGTGCCGCTGTATCCGTTAACTGAAGGAATTACCCAAAAACAAATTCGCTTTTTTATTAGTGAAATTATTGGTTTAAGTGATGCTACAACCGAATGGATTCCAAAAGAATTGTTAGAAAAAAATAAATTACTGGCATTTAGTGATGCTTTGCGCGGAATTCATTTTCCCAAAAGTCAGGAAGAATTAACACGCTGTTTGGAGCGGCTGAAATTTGATGAATTATTTGTGTTGCAATTGCGCGCTGAAATGTTGCGCCAAGAATTAGCCCGGGTGCATGCTCCCCAAATAAAATTTTCGATTGAGCCGGTCAAAGAATTCGTGGCACGTTTGCCCTTTGAATTAACTAAAGATCAACGCGTAGCGGCTTGGGAAATTTTTCAAGATATTGAGAAGGGTGAGCCAATGAATCGTTTGCTTGAAGGTGATGTAGGTTCAGGAAAAACCGCGGTGGCTGCCTTGGCTTTATTTTTAACCGCCCACAATGGTTTTCAGGGTGCAATTATGGCGCCAACCGAAATTTTGGCCAATCAACATTTGGAAACATTGCAAAAAATGTTTGCGCATGCGGATATTTCCATTGCCTTGGTAACGCATAGCACGGTAGCCAAAAAAAGCGAGCGTACTAAAATATATGAGGCGATTAAATCGGGTGAAATTACGATTGCGATTGGTACCCATGCCTTGTTATCTGAAGGAGTGGAATTTAAAAATTTAGGGTTAGTAATTGTGGATGAGCAGCATCGGTTTGGGGTAACGCAACGAAAAACCATGAAAGAAAAATCTGGTTTGGAAAAAGCAGAACCACATTTTTTGAGTATGACGGCCACGCCAATTCCGAGGTCATTGGCTTTAACCTTGTACGGTGATTTGGATGTATCGCAGTTGCGCGTTAAGCCCGCTGGTCGTTTGCCAATTGAAACACAAGTGGTATCACCGCATGAACGGCAAAAGAAATATGAATTTATTCGTGAACAAGTAACCTTGGGACGACAAGTATTTGTGATTTGCCCGACCATTAATGCTGATGAAAAAAAATCCGTCACCATGGAATACGAACATTTAGCTACAGAAATATTCCCCGATTTACGCGTGGGGTGGTTGCATGGCAAACTGAAAGCCGCGGAAAAAGACGCGACTATGCAGGCCTTTGCAAATGGGTCATTGGATATTTTGGTCTCCACTTCGGTGGTGGAAGTGGGGGTTAATGTTCCGAATGCGAGTGTGATGCTGATTGAAGGGGCTGAAAGTTTTGGTTTGGCGCAGTTACACCAATTTCGCGGGCGGGTAGGCAGAAGTGAATATCAATCATATTGTTTAGTATTTACCGATTCTGATTCGGCTAAAACCAAAGAGCGCTTGGCTTTTTTTGCCTCAACGACCGATGGGTTTACATTGGCAGAATTTGATTTAGAAACGCGGGGACCGGGTGAGGTATATGGTCAGGCCCAAAGTGGTTTAATGCAGTTGAAACTGGCCACGCTTCAAGATACAATACTCATTAAGCAAGCGCGTGAATTGGCGCGCGGCATAAATTTTAAAAAATACCCAAGTTTGGCCAAAGCCGTGGCCGAATGGGAAACAGAAACACATCGAGAATAATATGAGCGCCGAACAACCGTTTAATCCAGAGCTAGTAGATAATAAAGTAGAAACACCAGAGTTACAACTAGAAACAATTGCCAATGAAGTGGCGCGGGTATTTGTGTTACAAAGCCGTTCACATGAAAGTGTGGTAGAGTTTTGTGCCGATTTACAAACTAAAATAAATGAGGGATCTTTAGCTGCCGAAGCTGTTGCCGATATTTTGGCCAATGAATTATTGACTCATTCTTTGGTAATAAAAAAAGATGAACAGTCACGTAGTCCTGGTCAGGTGGAGCCGGTCGGTGGTGGAGAAAAACCAGAAGACAAAGGTGATTTGAGTCGAACCGCAGTGCGGGAATTACTGGAAGAAATTCACGTGCGACCTGGTGGCTTGAGACGATTACGTGACCGAGCCGGAAATGACATTGTGATACATTATAAAAATACCCTTAAAAAAGCTGGTAAGCCACAGGTGGTAAAGGATACTCACATGGGTTTGTTTGTTGCCCGGATTTCACCATCTGATATCCCGCACCAGCAAAATAAGGAAGAAGATAAAATTGATTCATTTCCGCGGCCAAATTTATTAGAAATGGGTGAATTGTGGGGGAAGAAGACTGTAACCGGAAAATATGGTACCACGCACTTGATGGATGCGTTGCAGGCATTTCCACAAGATGTGCAGAGCGAAAAAAATGATATAACGTTTCCAGACAAACAAAAACATTTGGAAACGATTGCCGAAACCATGAATGCATATGGGGTTGAAGGGCGTGCTTTTGAAATTGAGAAAATCATTGATGTGGCCAAGGAATTGGTGGGGATTACGGAGTGGAAGGTTCAGCCTACCTCACAAAGTCAATTTGCAGGATTGCGGAAAAAATTGGATGAATTAGAAACTGTTTCAACCGACCTACCCAAAGTGCAAGTACTGTACGGTGAGATTATAAAAGAATGCGCTCAACATATAAATTTACTCGAATGGTTTTCCCACGCAGTAGAGCGCAGTAATTTTAAAGAAGAATTACGTAATCCGGGTAATTCGAAAATTGAAGGGGCCCTGCGGTTTGCGTTTTTGATGGCCAAAACTAATTTGTCATTATTAGAAATTGCGATTCTGAAAAAAGAAATTGAAGATGAAGATGGTTCCTCAAAAGTAAATAATGAATATTATGATTTAATTGGTTTTTTGAAAAAAATCATTGGAAAAAAAACAGATGAAGATATTAATGATGAAGATGTGGTACAGTATGCTAAAAGTGTTGATCCTGAATTGTATGACGTGCCGGCTTTGTTGAATAAAGATTTTTTGAGTAAAACCGGAATTGAAAATTTTGCTACTAAATTTGGTAGAATTGATAAATTTTTAGTGAGCATGTTTCAGATGGGGTTGGCCAAAGATAGTGACGCAGCGCTTGACCCGGAACGAGGAGGACCTTTATCCACGGTTGGTGGACCGCATGTGGAAAATTTACTTTTGTATGCGTTTGAAGAACCACCTACTGGAGCTATCGAGGCCGGTTTTTTGAGTGAAGATTCACAAATGCGTTTGAAATTTGAAGCCTTGCGTAAATTATTTTTACTTAGTGTGTTGGAACCTGCTTCACAATACTATAGTCAGGTAGAAAGTTTGGGTAATCTTAATATTGAGAAAATATGGAATAATATTTTCTATATTGATAAGGCCACGCAAAAGGTGCCAGTAGGAGAAGGTGGCGCTGATGGGGCTACTCGTTATATGCGAGGATTTAAAGATATTGAAGGTCTTTTGGTAAGTCAGGATACTCGTCCCAAAGAAATACCGTCATATTTTCGTAAAATAATTTTGCGTGGTTTTGATGATCCAGAAAATTTATGGGATATTTATGGTCGGTCATTGGTGCTGGTGCCTGATCCAAATGCTGAAGAGGAGAAGGCTCAAGCTTTGTTTGCACGACAGGAATTTGAGGTGGAGACATTTCAAATGAATGATGAAAAAAAATTAGTTCCCCATAAACAAGCTGTGCAAGAATTTCCGGCGGTAATTAAGATTATTCAGCAGTTGCAAGCGCAGGGTGCAAAAATTTTGGATTACGACCCAACCAATACTCCAGGAACATCGTTTAATAGTTCTGGTCCGGGTGGTGGTGACCCAATCACCATGGCCAAGTTCTATATTTGTTTGGAAACAAATACGATTCGTGGCACAACCCGTCGGTTTGAGGAAGTGCAAATTTTTTCACCAACCGAAGACGGTAAAAATGGATTTGACAATAAAGAAACCAAAGCGTTCTATGATCGCCAACGAGCGGTGCGACGGTTATTGGATACCAAAGGTTTACGATCGTTTATTGAACTATTGTTCCCAATCGGAATTTATGGTGACTTGATTCACCAATTGTACCAAAAAAATGGTAATGGGAATGGGCATACGTAAATTTGGATAGAAAAATTCAACAAGGGAAGGGTGGAAAAGTCAGGTCATATGCTTGACTTTTTTGGTTTTTATGTGTATTATGTTCCCAACTTCAAACGAGCGAGCTTAAATGCTCGCAGAGGTGTCTATGAGTGGTCTGTCTTGGATCGCGCGCCGCGCGGCTCCGCTCCCGAATTATTTCGATCCAACGGAGACTGCGGTCGATGCGATCCATCGAGCCGGTGGTACCGTCGATCAGGTGTTTGGTGGGACGTACGCGGTAATTGTCCGCCAACGCAGTGATCAACCGAACATGATGTACGGCGACCAGGTCAAGAAGGTCGCGAGTGGTATCCGCATCACCGGAAATCATGACAAGCTCGCGGACCTCCTGAAGGCCGCAGCACCGCCGAACACGCATGTCGCGCAGCTCCTCCTGGAGGGGCGCATCGACATTGAGTTGG
>DALYDF010000024.1:0-14486 GCA_031973355.1 Candidatus Magasanikiibacteriota bacterium | reverse complement strand
CACTTTTAGTAGAGACTATGCAGATGGATGTATTGGTGCCGTATCATACTAAAGAAATGCACCAGTATTCAAAATTAATGGATCAATTAAAAAAAGTGACGAGCGAATTGGGTGAGCCTGAATTAAAATTTATTAATTTAATGATTACCCGTTCTGGGGCTTTTTCGGAAACAATGGCTAAGGTGTGGGAAGGTGTAGCCAATGGCACGCAATTTGTGGGGCAAATACATAAAACCGGTAGTGAATTGCATGTGGCGGGAATGGATGAGAACGCTTTTGTGCCAGATGCGCTTGGTCAGTCAAAAGAATTTAGACCCGTGGTATTTTTGCACCGCATGAATAGCGACGCGGCGGCGGTGTGGCAAGAAGTGCAAGCTGCAGGTATTCCCGTTGCGCCCGTGTTGTCAGTAATTCCAGAGTCAGATAATCAGACAGTGGTGTTGTCTCGTTACTGTGGTAATACGCTTGAAGATTGGCAAAAACGCCTACGCAGTACCGTGGTTGGTGAATCATTGGTGGGTGCCGCTCAAAAACAATCTGAAGAAATAATTAAAAAATTAGAAAACGCTTTTGCCGAACATAGAATTACCCATGGCCACACGCACGAAGCAAATTTTACGATTGAAGGAATCGACACAGAATATGTGGCTGAACAAATGCAGGCTGGAAAAAACATTAATACCATTCCGTTTGATTCTCAAAAATTTACCTTCGAGCCAACCGCTTTTGTGCGTGAACCAGAAAAATGGCAAATGGTTGTGCGGTTGATTGATTGGGATCGGGGTAAGAAACAAGTTAAGTAGGGTGGATTATAAAATTAATTAGCGGCTCACGGCCACTTTAATTCCAAGCGCGATTAATAGTGCACCAAAACCACGTTCTAGATGATGTTGTACGGCTTTGAATTTTGTTTTAATAATTGGACGCGCCAAAACAATGGCTACTAAACTGAACCAGGCAAATGTTGCCAGGGACATTTCTAGACCGTACACAATTTTCATCCCTGCTGGCGTGGTTGGACTAATGACTTGAGTAAATACGCTTAAGAAAAACAGGGTGACTTTTGGATTAAGAATATTGGTTAAATAACCATTGCGAATTGCTTGCCAAGCACTAAGGTCTGGTTTTGGTACTTCCGTAATTTCAGTAACTACTTCTCTTTTTTTGGAACGCAAAGATTTGTAGCCAATGTAAATTAAATATCCAGCTCCCAAAAATTTAATAATTGTGAACAAAACAATTGATTGTGCAATCAACACGCCAATGCCAACAATCGTATATGTGAGATGAGTCAAGATTCCCAGAGCTAAACCTAGGGCTGTTAAAATTCCGGTGCGTCTGGAATATACCAAACTGTTGCGGCTAATGAGCGCAAAATCAGGGCCAGGTGACATGACACCAAGCAGGTGAATAGTTGCGATGGTAAGTAATTCTGGTAAATATTGCAGCATATTATTTTTTCTCATTATTAAATCTGGCCAATAAACGCGCAGTTTCATCTTTTAAAAATTCAAAAGAGGGGATAATAAAGTATTTGTCTTGCATGAATGAGTAATTGTATTCAGTGTTAATGACTTCGTCGAGTACAAAGGGTCGAATATCAGCGTTAGTTTTAAATGCGTTATTCATGTCTTCAATTCCTGCCAAAAGGCCCGCGCCAAACGCTTTGGGTTTACCTTTTTCTTCGATCATGCCGTATTCCAAAGTAAACCAGTATAAGCGCTCGATTTGCTTGAGTTCTTCGTCACTGGCTACGCGCGCTGCTTCACCAAGTAACCGACTAAATTCTACAAAATCCGCGTCCGCAAAAGTTGGGGCATGGCCCTGCACTTCATGAATAATATCTGGTTCGGGCGAAAAAGTTGGCCGGGAATGGTGACGCACATATTGCGTGCAAAACATTCGTTTATTGGCGAGTGAAACTAAAAACGAACGGCTATCGATTAATCCTTCAACTGGCCCCAAACGCATGCCATTAAATCGTCTGATTCGTTCAGATAATTCACGCATTTGCGGAATATGATCAGTGGGAATTTCCAAAATCTTTTTGGCACGCAAATACATATTACAGGCGCGATCCGGGTGTAAATCATTTAAGATTGTGCTGACTTCGCGCCAAGTGGCGTGTTCATCACCAGTATATTCAAGAGTCGGAACAATACTGGGATTAGCGCGGTATTCGCGGGCCAAAGTCGCGATATGTTCGCGCCGCACGCGGTAATCCGGATCTGTGGCACCAGGGTGATCAAGATCTAAAATCTCCATGGTGGCTTGCGGTGCTTCAAGTGGCGCTTCAGTTTCTTGTGGTTCGTTTGGTTGTGGATTCATAAAAATATTTTTTACTCCGATGTAATTACCAGGGTTGATAATTATAATGGGGGTGGTGTTTTGAACGGGAAACACCTAACCGATTGATCTCGTCCCTGAAAGGGGCAGACGCTCATTCCCGATAAATCGGGAAGAACTAGCTCCAGGCCATGAGGCCGAGCTTGGCACGCAGCTCGTTGGTGCGCGCCAGTCTACTGTACCACCGCAGAAGATTTTGCACTCCTAGCCAATTGGCCAGGGCGTTGTGACTCTGATCGTCGGCGTGTAGCTTCGCTCTGAATGATCGTTTATTTCCTCCCATTGGAAGGAAGACGTCCACCGTGATCACTTTAGGTGTGATTTCCACGACTTGAGCCTGGTTGTGTTTTTTTAACACACCGCTTATGTCGTCGATCCTGTCAGTGACTTCCGTTGGAACATAAGTGAGCGAGACATTGTTGAACATGCTGACCTCCGGTTTCAGGTTTTTTACGAAACTTGCGAACTTCTTAGCCAAACACGCGAACGCATATTTGGCCAATAAAATCCACAAAATAAAAACGCCCCAGGCTTGGGGCGTTGAAAAGTTTGTTAAAACAAAACTAGCGCACCAAGCGATGGAGCGTCCAATACCAACTAAAATTAAAAGTTTGCTTGGATTTCATAATACATTCATTTAACCAATCTGCTTACCTTTGTGCAAGCAGGTCTGTGGATAGATTTTGATTTCAGTGGTATTATATTTTTATGGAAATTCAAGAAACCCTCAAAAAACTCCCTGACCAGCCCGGTGTGTACCTGTACTACAGTAGCACCAAAGAGCTGATATACGTGGGCAAGGCCACTTCTCTCAAAAACCGAGTGAAGAGTTATTTTATTGGCAAGCGCACGAGTCGACCAATTGAACAAATGATGCACCAAGTGGTGGAGATTAAATGGGAAGTGACTGACTCGGTGTTAGAAGCCGTGATTTTGGAATCAGTCTACATTAAAAAATATTTACCACGTTACAATGTTTTGGGTAAAGATAATAAGAGTTGGAATTATTTAACGATTTCTAAAGATACGTATCCAGTGGTGGAAACCTTGCGCCAACATGATTTAGCACAATTGCAACAACGTACAGGTGAGAATGTACCACCACAATTTTCGGAAATTTTTGGACCATACCCAGGACTGAACATGCGCGAAACCATGAAAATTTTGCGCCGCTTATTTTGGTTTTCAAGTTGTCAAAAAAATAAACGTGGCAAAAAAGACGCGCCAGGTAAACCGTGTTTTTATTACCAAATTGGCGAATGTTTAGGAGTGTGTACTGGTGAAATTACACCAGCCGAATACCAAGCGCGTGTGATTAAACCACTGGTACTCTTTTTGCGGGGTAATAAAAAAGCCGTGATTAAAAACATTGAATCGCAAATGAAACGTGCAGCCAAACATGAACAGTTTGAAGAAGCCCGCCGCTTGCGTGATCAGCTTAAAGCTCTACTACGTATTCATGATGTGGCTTTACTTAATAAAGATTTTTTTGTTGATCCTGATTTGAATGTGCCGGGAGCCAATGGTGAATTAATGGTGAGCCGGATTGAAGGGTATGATATTTCTAATTTGGGTGCGAGTGGAAAAGTGGCCAGCATGGTGGTGTTTAATGGTAGTGGACCAATGAAATCACAGTACCGTAAATTTCATATTAAAGAAGTGATTGGTCAAAGTGATGTGGATTCGCTGGACGAAGTCATTCGCCGACGCGTGCGCCACCCCGAGTGGCCAATGCCGCAAGTGTTTTTGATTGATGGCGGTGCACCCCAAGTTAATCGGGTGGTGCGCGTGTTGCGTGATTTAGAAGTGGCGGTACCAGTGGTGGGCATTGCCAAAGGCCCAGAGCGTAAACGCAATGATTTTTTCTTGGGCTCAAAAGAAAAAAGTTTTGTGCAGTGGGTGAGTGCACATCAACCATTATTGATTGCCGTGCGGGATGAAGCGCATCGATTTGCGATTACGTTTCAACGAAGCACGCGCAAATTGAAGTAAATTTTATAATGACAAATAAAATCAAGATTCAGTCCGAGTCTTGATTTTTTATTGGTTTTATGATACAAACAAAACAGTCGTTTCCAGGAGGGAACAATGAAGCGTGCGAGTGAGTTCGTAGTCATTTCGTTCTCCGCGGTTTTTTGGGTGGGGATTGCGATCCTCACCTTCGTTATCTGGGCCCCGTGGCCCACCTCTCGTCGCGATGAGCGCGACGAAGCCCGCCTCGACTAGTCGGCCGCGCGCATCCTACCTGCGCGGCCCAATTCCAAATTGTAGAACACTCGGAAATTCCGGGTGTTTTTGTTTTTTGTGGATAAGTGGGGCAAAGGTGTTGCTATGGGGTAAATAGTGGTATATAATGGTTGCAGGTGGGGAGAAGTGGGAAATATGCTTGTCTTCCCAACATTACTCCACTTATGTTTATCGGTGAATACACCCACAATTTAGACGACAAAGGCCGGCTGGCAGTACCGAAAAAATTTCGGACTGTTTTAGCAAAAGGCGCAGTGATTACACGTGGTTTGGATAATTGTTTATTTTTGTACACCAAAAATGAATGGGCCAAACTCGCGGAAAAGCTCGCTAGTCTGCCATTTGCCCAGGCCAACACTCGCGCGTTTGCTCGTTTGATGCTCGCGGGAGCCATGGATGTTGATCTGGATAATCAAGGGCGCGTAATTATTCCTGAATATTTGCGCACCTTTGGTGAAATAAAAAAAGAAGTGATTGTGGCTGGTTTGTATAATCGCTTGGAAATTTGGGACGCGCACAAATGGGCCGAATATACCAAGCGTACCGAAGCAGCCAGTACGGCGATTGCCGAACAAATGTCTGAATTAGGTGTTTAAACAAAAATAAATATGCGTCATGTGCCGGTTTTGTTACACGAGGTACTGGCCGGTTTACAACCACAGCCCAATCAACATTTTATTGATGGTACGGTTGGAGACGCCGGACACAGTGAAAAAATTTTGGAATTAACTGGACCCCATGGTCGGCTTTTGGCCCTGGATGCTGATCCAGAATCACTGCTCCGTGCTAAACAAAATCTGTACAACTTTGGTGAACGAGTATCATTTGTGCGAGCCAATTTTTCCGAACTCGAGCAGATTGTGACTGAGTCGCACTTTGGTCCAGTTCAGGGAATTCTCCTTGATCTGGGTTGGTCCAGTCCACAGTTTGAAGACCGTGGTCGAGGATTCAGTTTTGCTAAAGATGAGCCGCTCGATATGCGGTACAGTGGAGCACAGAGTATGACTACGCAGGCTTCGGCGGCGGATTTACTGGCCGGGAGTACACAATCAGAATTAGCAGCGATCTTTAAAGATTATGGTGAAGAATCATTAGCCAAAGAAATTGCTGCGGCGGTTGTGACGGCACAAAGTAGTAAACCAATTACGCGTACGAGCGAATTAGTAGAAATTGTTTTACAAACTTACCGCACAAAATTAAAAACCACTAAAGAAATTCCGTGGATTGGTGGGTTACATCCGGCAACCAAAGTATTTCAAGCCTTACGCATTGCGGTGAATAATGAATTGGGTGTTGTCGAACAAGTGATACCGGCCGCCATAAAAATTCTTGCTCCTGGAGGACGATTGGCAATTATTTCCTTCCATTCTTTGGAAGATCGAATTGTAAAACATTTGTTTAAAGATTTAGAAATGAAAAAAATGGGTACGATTGTTACCAAAAAACCAATCATTTGTGGACCAGAAGAATACGCGGCTAATAGTCGGGCTCGGTCAGCAAAATTACGCATCATTCAGAAAAAATAATTAATTAGTTAATACAGAGACCTGTCACTATGTATTATCACTCAGAACGCCAATTAGCCCATTCGTTTTGGCTCAAGGCTGAACAAAAAACTCAAAGTATCTATTTCCGGGCAGGTTTTTTGACCCTGACGATTGTTGGTGTTTTTTTGTACGTATTTCAAATTAATACGGTGACCGCTAGTGGATACACCATTGGACAATTAGAAAAACAAATTAGTAAATTAGAATCAGCTAACCGACAAATTGATGTGCAGGTGGCAGAAGCACAATCAATTGCACGATTGACGACTGAATTGGCTAATCGAGGATATGTGCCGATTGATTCAATTGAATACGCCAGTATTGGCACAGCGGTAGTGGCTAAACGATAATACTAAATCCGGTTACTCCGGATTTTTTATTTATCAAAAAAATGGTATACTCTTTATGATATGTTTTTTGCTGTTTTACCCCGTTTAGTACTAGAATTTTTTTTGGATATTTTTTATTATCCGGTGTGGTGGTACACCGGTGGTCTTGTATATATGGTGGGAGCAGTACACCGCGTTTTTTCGGCTGGTAATAGTTTTTTAGCTCCTGGATTGTGGCTAAAAAATTTATTTGTGCCCATGTTTGGTCAACATGATTTACAGGGCCGATTGGTGAGTTTTATTATTCGTTTAGGAAATTTTTTGTTTAGAAGTTTTGGTTTATTGTTGTGGTCAGTGATTGTTCTGAGTTTGATCGTGCTCTGGGTGTTTACTCCGTTGTTTGTTTTGTACATGCTCATTATTTCTTTGGCTGCCTAATATGCAGTTTACTCAAAATCAAGAATTTTCAGTGGTGGCCTGTGATCGTTGTCGCGCAACCGGAAGTGCGACAGTGGGGAATTGTGTTGTCTGCCGAGGGGCAGGACGCCTGACTGCTTGGAATAATGAATTTTTATATTGGAATTGGCCAGTATCTAATTATCAATTGGCTTTGCGCCAAGGAAAATCAATCCTTACCACCATCCGAATTATGGGTGGCTTGATTTTTGCCTTTGGTTTTATTGGATTATTTATCGCTACGGTCTATCGCTTAGATGCGTTTGCCCTTATGTTTACGTGGGATTTTTGGTATAACCGAAGTTTTCCGGGTAAAACATTTTTGTGGGTAGGTTTAGTATCACTTGGTTATGTGTGGTACCGACTGATTATGTTGAGTAAACCGGCCGTGGTGTTGCCACATTATGATGAAATTACGGATACTCCTAGTACTACGCCCGGAGATTGGAAGTTAATTGCGGCTGCTAAAAAAACTCGTCGGCGTGATGTGGCGAGTATGTGTACCCAAGCCACAAAATTAATTATTGATACGGCGTTTCGAGCAGCTGTGGCCGAAAAAGCAGAAGTTGTTTCTCCAAAACATTTATTTTTGGCCATGATCGATAAATCCATGGTCGGTAATATGTTTATTCGTTTAGGAGTGGCTCCACAAACGCTTAAAGCGCGTGTACTGAGTTTAAGTAAACCAGAAGCGCCTGTTCAAACTGAACCACGATTAGCACCAGAAACCGAACAGATTATTTTTAATGCCTACGCAATTGCGGCTCAAACCAATGATTCACATGTGCGAGAAAGTGAAATATTGCTCGCGACAGTGAGAGCCTGGCCAGCGTTACAAGAAATTTTATATGATCTGGATATTGATAGTGTTAAATTAGAAAATGTGGTGGCCTGGGTGCGGATTCGAGAAAAATTGCGCGAAAATTATTTATCTTTGCGTAAAGCATCATCACATCGCGACAAACATGGTATTGATCGGGCGATGACTGCGGTGGCGACGCCATTTTTAAATAGTTTGAGTGAAGACATTACTTTGCGTGCGCAACTGGGTCACTTAGAACCCTGCGTTGCTCGCGACGAAGTGTTGGATGAAATTTTCCGCATCATTGAAGGTGGGCAGCAAAGTGTGGTTTTGGTGGGATTACCGGGTGTGGGTAAAATGAGTATTATTGAAGGAATTGCGCAGCGCATGGTGGAAGATCAAGTGCCCGATCGGTTAAAAGATAAACGGTTGGTGCAAATTTCTACTTCGGCCTTATTGGCGGGAACCACGGTTTCTGGTGCGCAACAACGCATTAACCAAATCATGAATGAATTAGCGCGAGCGCGCAATATTATTTTAGTAGTGAATAATATTACTGATTTAATTGGTGAAACCGAAGGTAGTGGAATGAATGTGGCGCAAACATTGGCTGAACATTTAAGTGGTGGACAATTTTTAACCATTGCCACTGCCAGTACCGACGGCTACCACCGTCATGTGGCGAGTAGTGAGTTAAGTTCGGTATTTGCTAAAGTAGAAATTCCGCTCATGGTGGAAAACCAAGTGATTCAAGTATTGGAATCCAAAGCCGGATATTTTGAATATAAACATCAAGTATTTTTTTCCTACGATGCGTTAGCTGCAGCCGTGAAATTTGCTCTTCGTTTTTTGCATGATCAAAATGTACCAGAATCAGCCATTGCGTTGTTATCGGAAAGTGCGAGTTTGGCGCACGCCAAACATAGTACGCAAAGTTTAGTTACTGCCAATGATGTGGCGGCAGTAATTAGTCAAAAAACCGGTATTCCAGCGACTAGTATTACTGAAGATGAATCAACTAAATTATTGCGTTTAGAAGAAGCCATGCACACGCGGGTAGTAGGACAAAGCGAAGCCGTGACAATGGTGGCCTCGGCGCTTCGTCGCGCCCGCGCGGAAATTCGTTCAAAAAACCGGCCAATTGCTAACTTTTTATTTTTAGGTCCGACTGGCGTTGGTAAAACTGAATTAGCCAAAACCATTGCTGATGTATATTTTGGTAGTGAAGAACGAATGATTCGCGTAGATATGAGTGAATATCAAGACAAAAGTAGTCTGTATCGTTTAATTGGTCAGCCTGGTGAAAAGGGAAGTGGGTTATTAACCGAAGCAGTGCGAGAGAAACCATTTTCTTTAGTTTTACTTGATGAGTTGGAAAAAGCTGACCCAAATATTTTAAATTTATTTTTATCAGTGTTTGACGATGGGCGGTTAACCGATAGTGTGGGGCGGGTAATTGATTTTACTAATACGATTATTATTGCTACCAGTAATGCCGGTACCAGTTATATTCAAGACGCCGTGCGTGCCGGTACAACTACGGTCACTATTCGAGAACAATTATTACGCAAAGAATTAAAAAATTATTATCGTCCAGAATTTTTGAATCGGTTTGATGGTGTAATTGTCTTTACTCCGCTCACTCGTGATGAAATTAAACAGGTGGCTGGGTTTATGTTAAAACGCGTGGCCAAAGATTTGGAAACGCGCGGAGTGGAATTACGCGTGGAAGACGCGGCGTTAGAAGCCTTGGCTGAAGTTGGTTTTGACCCAGAATTTGGTGCCCGGCCAATGCGTCGTGCTATTCAAGAACGAGTGGAAGATCAGTTGGCTGAATTGGTATTAACGGGTAAATTAGCCCGTCGCACGGTGGTTATTTTGGGTGCAGGAGCAAAAATTCGGATTGAAAACCCAACTTGATTAAGCGTTCGTCACGCGTTATACTGGGGTTCTTATGGTATCAATAACGGCTTTGTGGTTTGCGGGGATTGTGGCATGCCTTCTTACCCCGCTGGTGGCGATCGTAATGCGCCGCTGGAAAATAATGGATAATCCCAAACGGAAATCCCGTAAAATTCACCGCCAGCCAATTCCGTTGGGCGGTGGTTTAGTTATTTTTTTAACTTTTTTTGGTTTGCTTTTTTTTGCGACTGCGTTGAAAATCGTGGTATTTTCCGCAGTCCTTCATACCCAGTTAATCGCTATATTTCTAGGTGCTCTTGTTTTAGTGGTGGGTGGTTTATGGGATGATGCGCGCGAATTGTCACCTCGGTACCAAATTATTTTTCCGATTAGTGCCAGTTTAATCGCGGTTGTGGCTGGAATTGCTCCTCAATTTGTGACCAATCCTTTGGGGGGAGTGTTAGCAGTAAATACCATTATTCCGCTCGCAATTGGTGGTTTGCAAGGAGCCAATATCTTGCTCTTTTTATGGTTAATGGGCATGATGTTTACGACTAAATTTTTAGATGGTTTGGATGGGTTAGTGACCGGGATGGTGGGGATTGGCGCAATTATTATTTTATTATTAACGCAGCAAGCCGCGTGGTGGCAACCAGAAGTTGGGTTTTTGGCGCAATTATTAGCGGGTGCTTGTTTTGGGTTTTTGGTGTGGAATTTTCATCCGGCTAAAATATTTTTAGGTGAAGGAGGTAGTTTGGTAACCGGCTATTTACTGGCGGTCATTGCGGTCATTAGTGGTAGTAAAATTATTACCACGTTGCTGGTAATGGGTGTGCCAGCCTTGGATGTGGCGCGCGTTATTTTACATCGAATTACTAAAGGTAAACCAATTTTTGTAGGCGATAGTGAACACTTACATTTTAAAATGTTGGAATCTGGTTTAACGCAACGCCAAGCCGTAAGTATTTTTTATGGAATCGGTTTTGTGTTTGGAATATCAGCTTTGTTTTTAACTAATACTTTTAAATTAATTGCTTTTTTGATTATTGCCGTGGTGTTGCTCGGTTTAACTTGGTTTTTGGCGCGACATAAAAAACAAACGTATGAGTGAGCAGTCAATAAAATCAGGGATTCAGGTGAGTAATTCTTTAAAATTAGTTTTGGCTTTTTTTGTGCTGGCGATAATTGGGGTTCAGGCCTACCGTTTTTATTGGCCAACAGCCATAATTAGCCTGGCTGGTAACGAATTAACCGTCCAGGTGGCTGATAACACCTACCGGCAAGAAAAAGGCTTGGGTGGCCGTTCAGACCTCAAATATGATGGAATGCTCTTTTTGTTTCCCAAAACCGCTCCCTATGTACTGGTAATGCGGGAGATGCAGTTCCCACAGAGCCGGGGGTAGCCGAAGAAGACCTGCGCCGCTATGCACCCCGTAAACCGGCCAATATGGTGCTGGAGGTCAAAGCTGGCTGGGTCCAGGCAAATGGCCTAAAATTAGGTGATACTTTACAGGTAAAAGGGGATTGACAGCCAGAGGCAGAACTGGTATAATCGTTGCACTTAGCAAATTTATATTAATTTTCGCACATCAAGTTTATGTTCGCAGTTATTGAAACTGGCGGCAAGCAATACCTCGTAAAGAGCGGCGAAGCCATCAAAATCGAAAAATTACCAACTGATGTTGGGGGTACCGTTACCTTTGATAAAGTTCTGCTTTTGGCAGATGACGACGGTTTGAATGTTGAAATCGGTAAACCATACCTCGCTGGTGTGGCAATTACTGGTGAAGTGACCGAACAAGGTCGTTCTAAAAAAATTATCGTAGTTAAGTATAAACGAAAGGTTCGCTATACTCGTACTCGTGGTCACCGTCAACACTTTACCAAAGTTACTTTGGCCAAAGTGTAAGACTCTTAAAAAACTCTCCAACCGGAGGGTTTTTTAGTTGAAATAAAATCCTAGGTGCGGTGTAATATAGAATATGGCAGAATCCTCCTCACTAAGTGATGAAGCGTTAATTGCGCTTATTCGCACCAATCAACCAGAATTGTATAGTGAAATTATTCGGCGGTACCAGGAAAAATTAACCCGGTATATCCGCCGTTTTACGGCGAGCGAATCTTTGCGAGAAGATATTTTACAAGAGGTCTTTATTAAGACCTACCGAAATTTGCGCGATTTTGATGTAACTCGTTCCTTTTCTTCTTGGATTTATCGCATTGCGCATAATGAGTCAATTAATCAGTGTAAAAAACACCAGCGTGAATCATTGGTAATTGATGAGTGGGAGTGGGAGGTGGTGGATGATCGTTTGGATTTGGGTGCGCACCTCGATACGCAAGAATCAATCAAAATAGTCCAAAAAGCGTTGCAATTACTTAAAGAAAAATACCGTCAACCGCTCCTCTTATATTTTTTTGAAGATAAATCGTACGAAGAAATTAGTGATATTTTACATATCCCGCGGAATACGGTTGGAACGCTCATTGCTCGGGGTAAGGCGCAGCTAAAAAGTTTGTTGACTCAATAATATGGAAGAAACTACTCACAATTTAGAACAGACAATCATGTCAGAAATTACGAGTGGTCAATTGACCATGCGGTCTCGTTTTGTAATTCTCGCCCAAAAATTTGGCATGGGGAGTGCGGTAATTTTAACGGTGCTCGTGGCGGCCTTAGTATTTACGGTAATTTTGTTTTACTTAGTTTCGGCCGACTCTTTAACGTATTTGGAATTTGGTAATCCTGGAATTTGGGCTTTTTTGGAATCATTTCCGTTTCCGCTGGTAATTACTTTAATATTATTAATTTTTTTAGCCGGTCGTTTACTGGCAGCGACTGGTCGGGTATATCGATATTCCTACGGAGTGGTGGCCTTAGTTTTATTATCTGTGATCCTGGTCAGTGGGTTTGGTTTGGCAGCTACGAATGTGGCGGAACACATCGCTAATCAACGAGTTTTTAAACCAATGATGCATCCCCAGCTTGGTCAGCATGCGCGAGGAGTGGCTGGTAAAGTAATTTTAATTAATGAAAAAATAATTATTGTGCGGACACCTCGGTCGGCAGTACCCGTGAATACTACGGAGATTCGGTGGCGCGCGCACCAAATGCAACCAGAAGTGGGGATGTTTATTGTGGCAGTCGGGCAGTGGCAGGGGTCAGAATTTATGGCTAGTCAAATAAAAATTATGCGCCCAGAAGATTTGCGCCTGTTGCGTCCACATATTAAAAATACGGAGTTTGAAATAAAACGCTAATTAATTGGTAGTATATACAGCAGCTGCTTAATTCATTAATCACTATTGTATATGAAGTTTAACAAGAAATATGTGTTGGCTTTGCCGGCCATGGCGATTGCTGGTGTGGTAATTGCTACTTCAGTTTCGGCCGCTGGTAACGGTGGTTTTGGTGGACACGGTGGACCAGGAATGGGCGGGGGTGCTATTCAGGACCCGGATCGTTTTGTGGAACACGTAACTCAAGAAGCCTCAGTACTTGGTATTACCGTTGAAGAAATGAAAGCCTATTGGGCACAAGGTAAAACAGTTCAAGAAATTGCCACTGAAAAAGGTTTAACCAAAGAACAATTACAGACAAAAATGGAAGCTGTGCGTGAAGCAAAAATGACCGCCAGTATTAAAGTATTAGTGGATAAGGGAATAATTACCCAGGCTCAGGCTGATACCAGATTAGCAGCGATGAAAAATCTAAAAGCTAAAATGTCTGAACAGATGAAAAATAAAATGCAAAAACGCGGTGGTAAGCCAGGTGTTGTGCAAAAAACAATGGCCCAATAATTCTTTCCGCAATATATAAAACCCCTGTAATTACAGGGGTTTTTGGTATTAGTGAGTGTTTGTGCGGTGACGTAGTGCGCTGCTCAGAGTAATTTCATCAGCATATTGTAAATCACTGCCCATTGGTAGTCCGCGTGCCAAGCGAGTGATGGTTAGTGCTGGATTAGCGGTTTTTAATTCTTTTTCTAAATAGAGGGCAGTGGTTTCACCCGCTAAATCTGGGTTAAGTGCTAAAATTACTTCAGAAATTTCGGGTTTTTGGCAGCGTTGCACTAATTCGGGAATTTTTAAATTATTTTCTTCGCTCGTGAGGGCGTCGGTTTCCACTAAACCGCGTAAAATATGATAGCGACCTAGGTATGCACCAGTGCGTTCAATGGCTTGCACATCTTGTGACTCCGCGACCACACAAATTTGGGTCTGATTTCGTTTGGAATCTGCGCAAATAATACAAGGAGTGCAATCAGAAAAATCAAAACACACGGCGCAGCTTTTTATAGTACTTACTAAATTTTTAATGGCTAAAGCTAATTCGGCTGGATCTTTTTTACCAGCTTTTAACAAGTGAAATACATATCGTTCGGCTGTGCGACGACCCACCGAAGGGAGGCGTGAAAAAGCGCGAATTAAGTTTTCAATTGATTTGGAGTACACATTAACTGAGGCCAGGAATATTTGGCATTCCACCCATTTCTTTCATTTTCATGGCCATGACGCGTTGCATTTTTTTAAGTGCTTCACTGTGCGCATCTTTGAGCGCGCTTTGTAATTTTTCTTTTTTATCAAGTGCCAGTAATTCTTCATCAATGGCAACTCCGGTTAATGTTAAATTACCGTCCATGGTGACCACTACTTTTCCGCCAAGTGCTTCGCCTGTAACGGATTCTTTACCAAGCATATCTTGTAAGTGTTTGGCTTGGTCACGCATGTCTTTGAATTGTTTGAGTTTTTGGAACATATAAATAATTAAAAACTAGGAACATTAGTTGGGCGCGGTGGACCGTTTGGGCCTGGACCACTTAATTTAGGAGGAACCGATGGGGCAATGTAATGTGT
>DALYDF010000023.1:9633-14640 GCA_031973355.1 Candidatus Magasanikiibacteriota bacterium | reverse complement strand
TGTGCGCGCCGAGGGATTCGAACCCCCGACCCTCTCGGTGTAAACGAGATGCTCTAACCAACTGAGCTAGGCGCGCTTTAAAGTGAGAGTATTATAGAAAATTCCCAGAAATAAGTCAACAGTCTATCCGATAGTTTTAAACAAGCTCTTTTTTACCCATTTCTTCGGAAAAATCTGCCCCAAACTGCTCATTGAAGCGCGCCATGGTTTGAGCCAAGACTTTAGCCGCCCCACGATGGAGAGGGCGCCCTAAGTCACTAAATTGAGTTAAGGAGGCATTATGACGACCCACCTTTACATCCTCTTTGGTTTTTTGTAAACGTTCCTGCGCATCAAAAAGTACTTCCAATTCCCCTGTTTGACAATCGGCCCGGTGCACAGGCGGAACATCTTCTTTATTTTCTCCAAAAGAAAAAATTTCACCCGTCAGGCGGTGAAACTGAATGGGTACACGCACAAAATACATGAGTCCAGTTTTACCTTGTGTACCAACAATAGAATAATTTGAATAATGCGCCCGGTACCCTTGGGGCGAAGAATCTGTTAAAAGTTTAAGATTATGAGTGATGTTTTTTTCACTTTGAATTTGCTCACGCTCTGCATCCACAAACGGATCACCACTTTTTTGCGATTCTTTTTCCAAAAGAACATCTCGAAAATGTTTTAAGTCAAGATACTCATCTATACCAATAGTCGCAAGTTCTTGTTTTCCGGTATAGTTAACAAATGATACCGTAATTTCTTCTTTTTCTTGATCATAAGATTCTATGGTCGCCAAACTATACTCATGATTATGATTTGGATCAATAACAATCTTGCTGCGCGTGCTGAATAACCGATGTAATTCTGCGTACACCTGATTTAGTTTTAATTCAATAGTACCATATCCTGGCACTGGAAATTCTGGATTCATATTTTTTATCTAGTATAAGAGAGTTTGCTAAACTTGGCAATGAGGGCAAAAATGCGTGCCGCGCCCCGCTAGTTTAATTTTCTTAATTGGCGTCTGACAACGTGCACAGGCTTGACCGGCCCGACCATACACTTTTAAAAATTGCAAAAAACCACCTTTTTGGCCATGCCCATCCACAAAATGATTAAAGGTTGTTCCCCGATGTTCTACCCCCAATTCAATGACTTCATGGCAGGCTTTGAAAAGTTTTTTCAATTCAGATTCTGTTAAAGAAATAACACGCCGCGCCGGGTGGATTTTTGCGTGCCACAAAGCCTCATCTACATAAATATTTCCCATCCCTGAAACAATCGTTTGATTTAGTAAAACCGCCTTACAATTCGCGGTTCTTTTTCCTAATGCTTGTTTAAAATTCGGCCAAGTAAAATTATCGGTGAGGGGCTCAATCCCGTACTTATTTTTAATTTTTTCTAACTCAGACAGTGTAACAAATTTCCAATACCCAAATAAACGCAAATCATTAAAAAATAATTGACCACCATTCGTAAAAGTTACTGCAAGGCGTGTATGCTTGTTTGGCAATTCAGTAAGTGATTCAGTTAACGAATGGCCGCCGGCCAGCATTTTATTATTATTCTGATAAATCAATTGCCCGGTCATTTTTAAATGCACCAATAACACTTCAGTTGCCTTGTGTAACTCAAAAATAAGCAATTTACCAATGCGAGTAATCGCTTTAACTGACACGCCGTGCAATTGCTTTTGAAATTCTTTGGTCGAAAGCGGCGCAATAGTTTTGTTATGCAATACAGCGACCGAATCAATCGGAATATTCACGAGCACTTTTTCCAAATCTCGACGCACGGTTTCTACTTCGGGAAGCTCAGGCATACTTTTTTACGTCAGCGATAATCTCGGCCACGTGCTCAGCCGGTTTTACATTTTCATAATGCTTCACAATTTCACCTTCGGGGCTAATCAAGAATGATTGGCGTTTATATCCCATAAATAAATTTCCAAACATAGATTTTTCGCCATACACGCTGTAGGCCTTCCCTACCTCATTATCCGTATCAGCTAACAGTGGAAAATTCAAATCAAATTTTTTCACAAATTTTCCGTGTGAATCCACATCATCGCCACTTGCTCCAAGCACCACCACCTTAAGTTTTTTAAGTTCACTTAAATTATCTCGAAACGAACAGGCTTCAATCGTACAACCTGGCGTATCATCTTTGGGGTAAAAATATAATAAGACAAATTGACCTTTATATTGTGATAAAGTGTGTGCGTCACCGTTTTGATCAAGTAAGTTAAATTCTGGAGCTTTCATATACTATAGTTAAAAGTATACCCATCATAGCATGTCTCTTAAAATTAAAAAATCTCCAGTTACGGAGATCTTTCGTGGGCCGGGTAGGATTCGAACCTACGAAGGCGCAAGGCCAACAGATTTACAGTCTGCTCCATTTGACCGCTCTGGAACCGACCCATTCTCACCCAAATAAAAGGCGTCTTACGACTGCCTGGAGCCGGAAACAGGATTTGAACCCGCGACCCACAGTTTACAAAACTGTTGCTCTACCAACTGAGCTATTCCGGCATGATACTATACTAAGGCGTCAATTCTATCCCGAAAAGCCGATAATTTCTGGTTTTCCGGGTTTACCATACGCAAGCGCTGGTAACCATCTTCGGCCTGGTTTTTATTCCCCACAATTATACTCGTTGTGATGAAATTGTCAAGGTATTTTGGATTTTGTGGTTCTAGGGCCAAAGCCTGCTCAATCGCCGCCAAAGCCGTGTCTGGTTGGTTGAGCTGAATTAACAATTCATACATCTTTACAAACCGACTGGAAATACTATCATTGAGCAATAACGCCTTTTGGTAATATTCAACCGCTTTTTCTAAATGACCGTCGCGTTCCGCAATATCGGCCAAATGTAACCAGGCAGTTTCATTATTTTTATCCAGACGCAACGCATAGCGATAGGTTTCCCGCGCTTCAGTAAAATGTTCTTCAGCAAAATATACATTACCTAAACCAGCGTACGCCACAGCGTTGTGTTCATCTAAACTAATTACTTCAATGTATATTTTTTCAGCTGTTTCATACGCGCCATCAGCAAACGCATTTTCTGCATTACGCAATAATACTTTAACTTGATGATTGCGTGCGCCAATTTCCTGATCCGTTAATGGTACAAATTTAGTCCCCCGTCGTTCATCGAGCATTAACCGCTCTAAACGATCCACTTGGGTACGAAACTGGGTTTGAATTCGTTTCCACCAATCAATTAACCAGGCAGTGAAAATGGTTTGTTTTATTTCTTTAGTGGCCTGTGCTTGCGCCACCCGACGACGCAAAATTTCATCTTTTTTTGAAGATTCTTTTACTTTGGTAATTTTGTGCGCATCAAGTAAGGTTAATTGAGGCCAGGCGCGCACCAAAAACCAAATCAGGATTATTCCTGAAATAAACGCAATCACTCCAATAAAGATGTATAACCAAGACATATTAGCCTAAACAAGTAAGTATCTTTTCTACTTCTTCAATTTTCAGTGACGCTGAACCTACCAAAAAACCCGCTACTTCAGGCAGTACATATGAAGCAGCGTTATCGGCAGTTACTGAACCCCCATACAAAATGGGACAATCTACAAAACCTAAAATGTCTAATTCAGTACGAATAAACCCATGCACATCTTCCACATCGGCTGGTAAACAGGGCTGACCAGAGCCACTACCCGTAATTGCCCACACCGGTTCATACGCAATCATAATCGGGGCAGTAACCGGAATAGATTCTAAGGCTTGTAATTGTTTTTTTAAACGGTACTGTCGTTTATTAGCGACTAAATCTTCTTGAGTTTCACCAATACATAAAATTGGCGTTAAACCAGCCTCTACGGCTGCCGCTACTTTTTTAGCCACGCTCGTATCACCTTCACCAAAAATATGACGGCGTTCTGAATGGCCAATAATTGTGTACCGAGCACCAGCTTCGGCGTATAAATGAGCTGAAATTGCGCCAGTATAGGCTCCAGCCGCTGCCCAGGCCGAATTTTGCGCGGCTAATTGCCAATCTGAACCAGTCACCGCTTGGGTAACGGCTGAAAATTCTAAAGCGGTTGGGGCCACTGCTACTTTTACTCCGGCTGGCACAGCGAGAGCACGGTACGCAGTTGCCAATTCCACACTCAGGCGATGATCAGCGTACATTTTCCAATTGGCAATAAAATAACGCATATGCTTAAAAAATAACTGAATCAGCAGTTACGTCACCAATAATTGCTACGCGCATAACCGTTGATTTAAAAATCTTTTTAGCCAAGTCTTGGACTTGCTTGGCAGTCACGGCTTCAATGGCTTTTAATTTTTCTTCTGGTGTGTAAATACGATCTTGAAATAACGCATTTTTGGCATACCAATCAGCTTGATTACTTGAATCTTCTAAAGATAGAGTAATTCTTCCCCGGTAATGTGTTTTAGCATCAGCCAATTCGCGCGGCGTTACGCCTTTGGTAATTATTTTATTAATTTCTTCTTGAATACAGGCAATGGCTTGATTAATATTTTTTGCTTCCAAACCAGCATGCACATACGCATACCCAGCATCGCGATACGCAGAATTTCCACTTCTAATTACATAGGCCAATCCTTTTCGTTCACGTACTTGAATAAATAATCGTGAACTCATTGACCCACCTAAAATAGTATTGAGAACGCGCAAAACCGTATTTTCTTTGGCTCCGTGTTTAAAACTTGGCCAACCTAACATCATTTGCACCTGGTCAGTTTTCTTTTGTTCCACCACAATCCGATCAGCTTTTTTAGTACTACCAAATACCGCTGGTTTATAAGCCGGAGAAACTCTGACGCTCGATTTTTTCGCACCAAAATATTCTTCAATGTATTTTTTTAACTCAGAACTAATTGCTCCAGCAAACACAATTGTCATGGCGCTTGGGTCATAATATTTGTCACGAAATGCCAATACATCCTGACGTTTATATGATGTAACCAATTCTGGCGTACCGCCAATATCCCACGCTAACGGGGAACCACTAAATAATAATTTTTCAAAGACCG
>DALYDF010000023.1:7187-9623 GCA_031973355.1 Candidatus Magasanikiibacteriota bacterium | reverse complement strand
TGGATTATCTTGATACATTTTTAGTTCTTCACAAATCACCCCTTTTTCTCGCTCCATTTCTTTAGCATCAAACAAAGAATTAAACAGCATGTCTGCTAAAATATCTACAATTACTTTCGCATTAGCGGCATCAGCTTTGATGTAATAGCCAGTTGATTCTTTGTCAGTAAACGCATTATATTCCGCACCCAACCGATCAATTTCGCGTGTTAACGTTAAAGTATTTTTTCGTTTACTGGTACCCTTGAACATTAAGTGTTCAATATAATGAGAAACGCCATTTAACTGCGGTGGTTCAAAACGAGAACCAACCGGAAACATAATTTGTCCGGTGATTGATTTGGTATCAGCCAGCGGAATCAAAATCACGGTCGCTTTATTTTTTAGTACATAGCGTTCGTACATACTAGACTAATTTATTTTTTAAATACTCAACTAAATCAGCCAGGGCAACGCGTTCTTGTACCATAGTATCACGGTCACGCACCGTCACTTTCTTATCTTCCAAAGAATCAAAATCCATGGTCACACAGTATGGGGTACCAATTTCATCTTGGCGACGGTAACGTTTACCAATACTTTGCGTTTCGTCGTATTCAATATTCCAGTGCTTGCGTAAAGTGTTGGCCAATTCTTGGGCCGGACCAGAGAGTTCTGGTTTTTTGGACAGTGGTAAAACCGCCACTTTAATAGGGGCTAAATGTTTTGGAAATTTCATGACCACACGCGGTTCACTCTCTCCTTCTTCACTGGTTGGCGCGTCTTCAACCGTATACGCCTCAAGCAATGAAACCAACAACATCCGATCAATCCCAAAGGTTGGTTCAATGACATGGGGTAAAAACTTTTCATTGGTAACCGGGTCAGTGTATTGCAAATCTTCACCACTGACTTCTTGGTGGCGCGATAAATCAAAATCCGTACGATACGCAATGCCATGTAATTCTTTAACTCCAAACGGATATTTATATTCAATATCCATGGTTCGTTTACTATAGTGCGCCCGTTCACCATCTTCAATTTCGTGCCACACTAAATTATTCATATCAATCTGCATGATATCTTGCCACCAACGTTTAATTTCTACTAACCACTGTTCAAAAATCGTTTCCCAGTCTTTAGGATTAATGAAATATTCAAATTCACCAATTTCAAATTCACGCGTACGGAAAATAAAATTACCCGGTGTAATTTCATTCCGGAAATTTTTACCAATTTGCGCAATTCCAAATGGCAAACGACGGCGCGTGGTTTGCTGAACATTTTTAAAATTAACAAACATTCCGGCGGCTGTTTCTGGACGCAAATACGCCACTGAAGAAGAATCTTCAGTTGGGCCAATAAAAGTCTTGAACATTAAGTTGAAATTTTTTGATGGGGCAAATTGTCCACCACAATTTGGGCACGGAATTTCTTCAATTTCCATTGGTTTTGTTTGTGCTTCGAGCAGATGATCAGTACGAAATCGGTGGTGACATTTTTTACATTCAGCCAAAGGGTCACTAAAATTTTGCAAGTGACCAGACGCTTCCCACACTTTGGGATTCATAATAATGGCCGTATCCATCGGCACCATATCAGCACGTTCTTGGACAAAAAATTTCCACCACGCCGCTTTAATATTTTGCTTAAGTAAGTGACCCAAAGGACCGTAATCCCAAGAATTAGCTAAACCGCCGTAAATTTCTGAACCCGGAAAAACAAAACCGCGCCGTTTACAGAGGGATAAAATGTCGTCCATTGATTTGGCCATATAGGTAAGTATACTGCTAAAAATTCAATAAAAAAAGACCACAGAATGGTCTTGGGCCCGCCAAATGACGGGGGTTCCACCCAAGTTCCTCTACGGTAAGCAGATTGCTGACTATAGAGACACTTTTGTGTGATTGTCTGCCAGCTCCCAGGGTGCCACCCTGTTCATTGCCAGCCTTTTGACTATACCTAAAATTGCTCTAAATGTCAATAAAAAATCCCCCTCGCGGGGGATTTTTTTAGATGGTGGTAATTTCTACTTCTTTTTCTTCGCCCACACTTTTTACCTTTTCATTATAGTCTTTTACCATTTTTTCCAAGTCATCTTGATACTTGAATTTTTCGTCTTCAGAAATTTGTTTATTTTTTTCTGCCCCTTCAATTTGATCCCGAATTTCTTCGCGCACTTTACGCAAAGCAATTTTTGCCCCTTCTAATTTTTGGTGTAAAACTTTAATGAGTTCAGCACGGCGTTCAGAAGTCAGGGTTGGCAATGGTAAACGAATTAATTTTCCGTCATTAACTGGACTAATTCCTAACGATGAATTACGAATTCCCACTTCCACGGCTTGCATCAAAGATTTATCCCACGGTTCAATATTGAGCGTTTTAGCATCAGCCACCGTAATTGAAGCAACTGATTTTAAAGGCTGACGAGTACCGTACGCTTCAATCGCAATATCT
>DALYDF010000023.1:651-7177 GCA_031973355.1 Candidatus Magasanikiibacteriota bacterium | reverse complement strand
CAAAGCCGGGGTGGCCCGACCAGTGCGTAAACCAGAAATATCTCGTTTTAAAAATTCAATCGCTTCCTCAAAAAGACTTTTATTTACTTGGACAATATTCATATTTTTTTATTAATTCGTTTACTGTGGTGGCAAGGCAGTAAAGCCCATATAGAGCCAGGTTGGATTTTCAGGATGAACCCGTAACACAACCGGTAATTGATTGCTTGGTAATTTTCTGGTTACCCAGGATTTACCCCCATCAACTGTTTTATAAAAAGTTGATCGAGTGCCAGCCGTAGTAGTGTAATACATTTCTTGTGCGTTTTTTGAATTGACCGCAAAACTATAAATGGCTGCCCCACCTGGAGGAGTAATTAAAGTAATTGCATCCCAATCTTCACCACCATTTTTAGAAACAATTACCCCGTATTTTGATACCCAATAAATATGTTCGGCTTGGTTTGGGTTTAAGTAGAGCCGTCTAAATTGCAACGCACCGGTGAAGGCTTTTTGCTTATTTTTTAAGCTTACCCAGGTTTCTCCCCCATCACGACTGCGCAATAAGCCACTATCTTTGGTAACTACATATAGCAACCCTTCTTTGTTTTTATCAAAGGCCAGGCGCAAAACCGTAGTTTTAAATTGTCGTTCTATAGACCAACTTATACCAGCATCCAGACTTTTTAGCAAGACCCCACTCTCAGACATCGCGTAGAGTTGGTAAGGTGGAAATGGGTTTATGGCTAACATTTTAATTGACCGACTCGTGACCCCTTCACGATATACTTCTTTCCAGGAGCGATTACAATCAGTGGTTTTAAAGATTTGCCGACCATTGGTGGCAAATAAAGTACAATTATCTTGAGGGTGAATCGCAATTCCGTAAACAAACCCCGTATTTAAAGGGGAAACACTATCTTTCCAAGTTTCACCACTATCATAACTATATAATAAACCACGACCACGCGATAACCAATAGAGCGCTTTAGTATCGTTTTGATCTTCAATCAAACCATACACACTTACATTTGATAAACTTTTTACCCCTTCAGCCGTTGGTAATACTGAAATTGAACGCCAACTTTCACCACTATCATTAGAAAAATAAAATCCAGTCGGACCAGTGACTGCTTTTTTACTTGAAGTACCGGTAAAACTAACGCAACCGGCTCCTAAAAAAACCAAAGCCATGGCCATAATACCCACGATTCGTGCTTGCATCATACGCATAATATAAAGTAGCTCAAGTATACACGATTGTGCCCTGCTACCGCAAACCTTACGGAATTTTGGTAAATAATGCTTCAATCGTTAAACGTGGGTGCGCATTTTGGCGCAACGCCGTAATCGCCACGGTAATTTCATCACTGACACGTACATAATCAAGCAACAGCTGGTTGGGTGAAGCAAGCGCCGTTCGCGTGGCTTCTTGCCAATTTTCTAAATGAGTAACAAGCGCGTCTACTCCCCCATTTTCTTGAGTTGACGCAGTTACTTGTTCAGCCACGGCAAATTTTTCAGCCAATGGCGCACCAATTAATTGTAAAAATTCAGTTTGCGCCTGTATTCTACTGTGTAATTGCTCTGGGTCATTACAAAATAATAGTGCTAATCCAGGACGACCAGCCGCTGCCCGACAAATCGTCGTTACTTGTTCTGGATCAGAAATTATGGCCGAAATTGCTGCCTGCAATTCACTATCGGCTACCAAAGACAAAGGAATTAATTGCGCGCGCGAACGAATGGTGGGAATAATTGCACCCACTGTTTTATAGAGTAAGAAAAAAATAGTGTTAGCCGGCGGTTCTTCTAACACTTTTAACAACGCATTTCCCGCTTCCGTATTAAGACGATCGGCATCAGTGATAATAATTACTTTATGTCCACCGTAAAAGGAACTTTCATTGGCAAATTGAATCGCTTCGCGAATTTCGCTAATCGTAATATCGCGTTTAAAGCGTTCATTTTTTTCATCATACCCTCGACGCACCCACAAAATATCGGGGTGATGCTCAGCCGCGGTTTCGGTAATATGTAGAATTTGGGCAGACACCCAGGTAGCTAATGTTTCTTTACCAATATGTTCCGCGCCTACCAAAATATACGCATGACTTAATTGTTGCTGCGTAATTAAACGAGTAAATTGTTCACGAATACGAGAATGCCCAATCATACTCCTAATTTTTTTATTATTTCCCACGTTTTAGTAGCCGAAATAATCCAAGAAAATTCATTTGCCCGAGCTTTACCCAGTAAACGCAAACGCGCTTGATGCACGGGCTCAGCGGTTTCAATAATTGCTTTAGCCCAACCTTCGATATCACGCGGAGCCACATATTTAGCCGCTGTGCCACCCACTTCGCGCAGTACGGGTAAATCAGAGGCAATTACGGGCACACCCGCGGCCATGGCTTCTAAAATGGGCAAACCAAATCCTTCGGCAAAACTAGGAAACACCAACGCATCAGCTTGTTTTAAAACAGCCACCAAAGCTGGTGTTTCTAACCACGGAATAATAGTAATATTTTTTTTAACCGCACTCTTTTTAAGACACTGTTCCACGGCTTCATATCCATGCCCCGGCTTACCAATAAAAACCAAACCACCTTGATAGCCCAACTCCACGGCGCGCTCATAAGCCGCCACTAAACCCGCACTATTCTTTTTTTCTTCAATTCTTCCAATTGCCACTACGAACGGTTTACGAGGAATCGGCGTTTGATTCACGGCCGCGCTCGTTCCATTTTGTTCAAAAAATAGCGGATTAATTCCGTGATGAACTACGGAAATTTTTTCACCGGAAATTTTTGGTAACAACGAAAGTAGATCATTTTTAACCGCTTCGGTTGGCACAATAATACTTGGTAATTTCTGTAACGCTTCTTCCGCCGTCCAAACAGAATACCATTTTTCAAACGCCGAATACGCACCAGGTGTAGTTCTAGCAGCCACATCGTGCACGGTTAACACTGTTTTTTTAGGGTGAACCGCTGGCTGAACATGCGCCGGAATAAATAATACGTCTGGTGTCTGCCTAATCATTTCCCAACTTAAGCGCACTTGTGTCCATAAACGTTTTGGTGGCCACAACAAAACTTTTTCGTGCCAATGAGGTGGTAAATCAGCCAATTCACCCCGTAATGGCACATTCGTATACAATCGCACTTCCCAATCACTCGGCACTATTTTTTTTAAATTTTGAATCAAAAAGTAGGCATACCATTCCACACCAGTTTTTTGTTCGTGATTTGCGCGCGAGGCGTCAATTCCTAAAATCATGCTAATACTCGTTAATAACACTAGAAAATTTAAAATCTGAAGTAATTTTTTCCACTTGCAACCCTGGCAACATAAAAGCATCACCGGCTGCCGACACACCTGCCCCACCAATTACTGACAGTGCTGGTCCACCAAAAATTTTTGGGGATACATATAGTATAACACGGTCCAAAAGTTTTGGATTTACCCGCGCTGCATCCACCAGTGAGCCATGTACACCTGCTCCACCCTCAACAAACACTGACCGAATTTTTTGTTCGCCTAAAAATTTTAATAGCACTGACCATTCGACTATTTTTTTACCACATTCGATAAAATTAATTTTATTTTTCTTAAAATAATCTTGCCGCGCACGGGAAGCTTTGGCTGTGCATACTACTAGTACATTTTCATTACGAAAAATTTGGTACTTTTTATTCAAAGATAATTCTGGATCAATAATGACGCGTAATAATGATTTGTTTTTAAACCGACCATGTGGTGCTAATTCAGGATTATCAGCCATAACCGTCCCCACTCCTACCACCACAGCATCGCACAAACTGCGTTCTAAGCGTGCGTCTACTCGTGACTGAACACTGGTAATCCACTTAGAATCTCCGGTTTTAGTAGCAATTTTTCCATCCAGCGTAATTCCGGCTTTTAAAGTTACAAATGGCAAACCAGTTTGCATGGCTTTAAAAAATGGCTGATTAAGGGCGCGCGCCTGTTGCGCAACCGCTGATTTAGTCGACAAAAGCTCAACAACAATACCCGCTTTTTTTAATTTCTTAATTCCCTCTCCGTTAACCAACGGATTTGGATCTTTACTCGCCACCACCACTTTTTTAATTCCTGCACTAATAATCGCGTCAGTGCACGGCCCAGTTTGTTTGCGAAGATGACTACACGGTTCCAGTGTCACATATAATGAGGCGCCGCGGGCCTGCATACCAGCTTTTTTTAACGCCTCAATTTCCGCGTGATTTTTTCCTGGCGCGTGCGTGTGTCCCTCCGCAATAATGGTATTTCCGCGCACCACCACTGCACCCACCGCTGGATTATGCCCCACTAATCCACGCGCTTTCTGCGCTTCATCAATTGCTATTTGCCACGCAGCTATTTTCATAATTAAATGTGTGTTAACCAATGCCCCATTTTTTGTTGTTTAGTTTTCAGATAAAAATTATTCACACCATTTGGTGGAATTTCTAAAGGTAGATGTTCAGTGACCGTCATTCCTAAAATTTCTAATTGAGCCACTTTATCCGGATTATTTGTTAATAAGGTAACTGATTGTACTCCTAAATTTTGCAAAATTTCCACGGCTACACGGTAATTTCGCGCATCAACCGGAAACCCCAGCGCACTATTGGCTTCCAGAGTATCCATTCCCTGTTTTTGTAATTCGTACGCTTTAATTTTATTTAACAAGCCAATTCCGCGTCCTTCCTGACGCAGATACACCACAACACCGCGACCCTGATGACCAATTTGTTTTAATGACTCAATTAATTGCGGACCACAATCACAGGTCAGCGAGTGAAACACTTCACCAGTAATACATTCACTATGAATACGCGTAAGGACTGATTGCGTATCAGAAAAATCACCCATCCACAAAGCGAGGTGTTCTTTATTATCAGAATCTAAATAGACAGAAAAATTAAAACGACCAAATTCCGTCGGCAAAACAGTTGTAACAGCTGGATTCATATTACCGAGTAGCCAAAACACTGCGTTTATACATATCTAAATTTTCTAAGGCAATTCCCGTACCTTTGGCCACACATAACAACGGTTCATCAGCCACATAACACGGCACACCCGTGGCTTCAGCAATCAACGCGTCTAAATTACGCAATTGACTTGAACCACCCGCCATTACAATTCCTTTATCCATAACATCCGCGGAAAGTTCTGGTGGTGTATCATGAAGCACTTGTTTAATGGCATCAATCAACCCTTCTAAATCATGTTTTAACGCTTCGGTAGTATCATCTGAATTCAAGCGCACGGTTCGAGGCAAGCCCATAATCATATCACGGCCCTTTACTTCCATGGTGAGTGGCTTATCCATAAACATGGCCGAACCAATATTAATTTTTACATCTTCTGAAGTTCGTTCACCAATCGCCAATCCGTATTTACGCCGAATATATTCAGCAATTGAATGATCAAACCGAGTTCCACCAATTCGCACCGAACCCCACGACACAATTCCACCCAAAGAAATTACGGCAATTTCCGCGGTTCCTCCACCAATGTCCACAATCATGTGTCCAGAAGGAGAACCGATTGGAATGTCCGCGCCAATGGCTGACACAATTGGTTCTTTAATAATATAGGCTGCACGCGCACCTGCTGCCATAGCCGCGTCAATTACTGCGCGCCGTTCAGTCGAAGTAATTCCCGCTGGTACCGCAATCATTACTTCTGGACGAAATAACCGAATACCACCCAACGCTTTATTAATAAAATAGCGTAACATTGCTTCAGTGGTGCTATAACTGGCAATTACTCCGTCTTTTAAGGGTCGTTCAGCAATAATAGAATCAGGAGTACGACCAATCATTTCCTTGGCTTCAGCACCAACCGCTAATACTTTTTTATCTTCGCGCGAAATTGCCACCACTGATGGTTCATTAATTACAATTCCTTTTTTGGGAATATATACCAAAACATTCGTGGTCCCCAAATCAATCGCTACTTTACTAATCCACATATAATTTTATTTTAAAGTAACCGCAAAATATCGGTCTACCCGCAAATCAGTCGCGATTGTGTACTGCGTGTTACCCCATTGTTCTTGATTTTCCGGCGGAGATGCAGCTGTGATAGTAGTACCAAAATCAAGACCAAGCGTCAAACCATGTGCTTCGGTACCCAGCTGTTTAGGTATTGTAACCGTATAATCACCCTTGGCAATCGCCGCTACAGTGGAAGGTGCTAAACGATACGCAAAACTTAAGGTTTTAGTCTCTCCTGGTTCAATACTAATAAAAGCCCCAAACGATTGGTGTTTTCCAACTGTTTCTACTGTTGGTGTACCTGACTTAGTGCTCCGATCCCAATCCATACTACCCAAAAATACTGTCTGCCTACCATCAACCACATCAAACATGAGATTACCACCTTCAAAAACAAACGGGGCTTGTACGGCACGGCCACGGAGCGCACCGGTAACTGGCACAGAACGGTCTTCTGTGTAACGTGCGAACCCGTTGAATTTAATCATATCTCGCACCTTTGGTGAAAGTGGTAATGATGTCCAAGCAATATCTTG
>DALYDF010000023.1:0-641 GCA_031973355.1 Candidatus Magasanikiibacteriota bacterium | reverse complement strand
TCCATACTACCCGAAACGGAAATTAACTCGGCACCAGCAGGTACAAATATGCGGGCAAACGTTCGGTAGCGTGAAGTACGCCAATCAAACACACCTTTATGTTGGTATTGCATTGTCACCGTTCCGACTAACGATTTGTCAGTCTCAGGTTTGATAGTGTAAGTAATATTTCGCACCAAAGCGTGATCGGTTTTTAATGCTGCTAAATTTGCATCCACCCATAACACATAATCGGTTGAAGTTGGTGCAAATAACCCTGCCCATCCATATCCGGTAAATTTATTTTGTTCAGTTACTTGCGGACTATACGCCAAAATATGTTTTTCGGTTGCCATGGTCTGTACCAAAGCAGCGTAATCAGCCGGATGTCTGACTGCATCCGGACCCAAGCGTCGCACTAATTCGTGAAATAAATCACCTAAGATATTTTTACGATCACGAAAATCGATTCCCCGATCTTTAAACCCATACTCCACTTCGTATTCTAATTTTTCAATTACATTATCTGGTTTAAATTCAATTCCTTGCACCGTAATTGGTCCGGTTCGTTTCATAATCTCTTCAAGCACATGCGTAGTTACACCAATGACCGCGTCAATATCAGCCGCCGCCACCCCATTTTCCAAGGCGTATAATTCTAA
>DALYDF010000022.1:593-14715 GCA_031973355.1 Candidatus Magasanikiibacteriota bacterium | reverse complement strand
TGAAAGTACAAACTGAAACTGGCGAGCCAGCTTTATCACCCGATCGTCCAACTAGCGGCGTGTGCGGCTCACCAATTCGCGAACTAGCCTTGCAATTTGTTCGTGACGCCCGCACGATTATTGATGAAGAAAAACTTGATCTAGCACTCATTGGCGTTGGCGGAGTCACTGAACCGCAACATTTCCAAGACCTCCTCGATGCAGGCGCAGACCTGACCATGAGCGCCACTGGCATGATGTGGGATCCGTATTTAGCCCAAAAATTTCATAATCTAAATAAATAATTATGGACCAAGCTAAAGAAATCGCAAATTTACTACTTGATCTCAAAGCCGTGGGAGTTCGGACCAACCCTCCTTACACTTGGAGCTCTGGGCAAAAACGGCCAATGTATTGTGATAACCGCCTCGTTATTTCTTATCCCAAAGAAAGAAAAATTATTGTTGACGCACTCATCGCCTTGATAAAAGAAAAAAATCTAGAATTTGATGTTATTGGTGGCACTGCATCAGCGGCAGTTCCTTGGGCCTCATTTATTGCCTACGCGCTTGATAAACCAATGGTATACATTAAAAAAGCCAGCAAAGGCTATGGTACTGACAAGTTGATTGAAGGAACCATGCCGCAAGGCGCACGGATTTTGATTGTTGAAGATTTAATTTCAACTGGCGGAAGTTCACTTCGAGCAGCCGAAGCTTGTCAGAAAGAATTTGGTGCCAAGGTTGCAGCAGTGGTGGCTATTTTTACTTATGAAATGAAAGAAGCGCTCGAAGCCTTTACCATGAGCAATATTCCTCTTTATGCTATTAGTAATTTCCACGCCCTGATTGATGTGGCAGAAGAAAAAAATTATATTAGACCAGAAGAACTCAAAGAAATTCAACAATGGAGTGAGGATCCGACTGATTGGGATAAAAAATATAACAATTCTGTTAAATTTAGTGAAAACTAAACAGTATGGATTATTCGCAAAAATCACTACTCTACCAAAATCCAATCGCCAAAAAACTTTTAGAGCTTGTTGAGACCAAACAAACCAATTTATGCTTAGCCGCCGATGTTCACACCAGCACGGAATTATTACATTTAGCTGAAACTATTGGCCCACACATTGCGGTACTCAAAACTCATTTGGAAATTACTGAGGATTGGACTCCTGGTTTGGGAGAAAAATTAAAAACCATTGCCCAAAAACATGATTTCCTAATTTTTGAAGATCGCAAACTGGCCGACATTGGCAACACCATGATCATGCAGTATGAAAATAGTATATTTCAAATTTCCAAATGGGCGGATTTAATTAATGTTCACCCGGTTGTTGGCTTACCATCAATCCAAGCTTTGGCCGAACGTACTAGTAGCCATAATTGTGGTCTTCTCCTACTCGCTGAACTTTCCGTCGCCGATAATTTAACTGACGAAACCTACAAACAAAAAAGCGCGGCCATGGCAGCCGAGCTTTCCGATTTAGTAACTGGTTTTATTGCCCGCGGTGCATTTCCCGGCTCTGAAAATTTCTTAATCATGACTCCGGGTGTAAAATTAGAAGCAGGTACAGATGGCAAAGGTCAACAATATTTAACTCCGGAAATCGCCATTAAAGGTGGTTCAGATTTAATTATCGTGGGCCGCGGCATTACTACTGCCCCAGACCCAGTTACCACCGCCATTGAATATCAAAATGCCGGTTGGCAGGCGTATCAAAATCTTCTGATCAAAAATTAATCCAGCTGGGCAAATTTTTTTTCTGGTACATCAATTTCCTGATTATCATTTTCAGCTTCTGAAATTTCCTGATTATCATTTGCCGCTTTAATTTGCCCACCAAAAAATTGAGGATTAGCTCCTTTTACATTTAACGAGGCAGCATGTTTACTATTTAACTCATGAACTGAATTCACCGCACTAGCCTGTCTCGTATCTGTGCCGATATGAGTAATGTGTGTTTCCGGCACCTCTTGCTCAGGAGTTGAGCGCCCCACATGCGCAATTGAAGTAACGGTTTGTTTACGCGTTTCAGACCCATAATTATTAGTAGTGTCTATCTCACGAGTATGTTGGGATTTTTTTTGCTCTTCAATTTCCTCACGAATTTTTTGCATTCTATTTTTTGCACCACCAGTAGATTTCCGTGATTGATCCGTTTCGTCATGAACAGCCACCTTACCAGTAGATAGATGTTCATCCGCATGTACCTCTTTTGAAATTGACTCTTTTTTACCGTCTGAGTTTTCACTTACTTTACGATGGTACACATCTTTAACTTCCAAAATACGGTATTCGTCTAAATGTTTAAAGCGATTACTTAACATGTTCGCCTTCCCCATTTCTTTGAAAAAAACTTTTTCTTTTTTAGCGGAGACACCTAAATTTGTCCCAACTGCGGCACGCAAAGAAACTGCTTTGGCCATTTTTTCAGTCATTGCCCCATCACCAATGATTTTCTTTTTCATGGTGTTATAAAATCTACCCAAAGACATTTTACGTTGCGTGCTCTGTACCAAAGAACGAGCCGGTTCACCGAGCTGTTTACCCAAATTTATTTGATTAATTTTTGGAGTGTTAGGAGTACCCATATTAATTACTCATTTCAATTTGCTTGGTTGGTTGCTGATTTTTTTGCAAAAATTCTTCTACCAACCGGGTGGCTTCAGCTACTGAAGCCACCCAAACTATTCGTTTATCTCGACGAAACCAAGTTAATTGTCGACGTGCATAATGCCAGGTATCATACTGCAACAGCTCAGTCGCTCGACCCAAATCAATTTCACCCTTAAAAAATCCTTGAAATTGTCGATACCCGATGCCGTTCATGCTCGGTAAACTCCACGCGTACTTTTGTTTTAATAATTTTTCAATTTCAGGAACAAGACCATCGGTTACCATTTTTTGCGACCGCTCATTAATGCGTGCGCGCAGTACTTCTCGATCAACATCAATACCAATTTGTAGCACATCAAACAAAGGTTCACCTTTTTTTTGCTGACCTAGAAACGATTCTCCCGTCAATATACACACTTCTAACGCTCGAATGAGTCGGCGTTTATTTTTACGATCAATTACCACCGCGGTTTTCGGATCAATTTTTTCCAGTAAATCTACTAGCTCCTGAATACTTTTTTCTTCTAAACTCCGGCGCAGCTTAGGATTCGGTTCCACTGGTGGAATAGCAAAATTATCAACTAACGCCGAGATATATAAACCAGTTCCACCAACAACCAGCGGTATTCGACCATTTTTATGACTAGTTTTAATGTGTTTAACCGCCTGATCTCTAAATTCAGCCGCGGAAAAAGTTTTACCGGGGTTCAAAAAATCCACCAGATGATGGCGGATTCCTTCTACAAAATACGAACGACCAAGACCATCCCAACGCCATTCACCGCGCGGTTTAGCTGTACCAATATCCATTTTTTGATAAATCTGTCGTGAATCTGCTGAAATGACATCACCATTATATTTTTTTGCCAACTCAAGACCCCAGGCCGTTTTACCACTAGCCGTTGGACCAAGCACAACAATTAATTTCGGCAAATTTTTTTCTTCCATACCAAAAATTACTATAACACAACTCTTGAATCTGGGCTATTTTAGCGTAAACTCAAAAAAGATTCAAGATTAACTCATAAATCACATTGACAAAAGGCGTTTTTTGTGCTATACTATACATATTAATGACTGAAATATGCGAGAAGATGGAAGAAATCAACCGTTTACAGACTTAGATTTTAGCTCACGCATTAGTGATATTTTTTCTGCCTACGATTCTGCACCCGAACTGCCTACTCCTGAAAATAAATCTACCCATGAGCCAACTCTAGACGAACAAGTTGCTGAACAAAGTAAATTTTTAGACACGAAACTAGCTTTCTTTTCTGCTCAACAGAAAAATTTAGGACAACATAATGATGAAATTCGGAGTCAAAATGGAGCTGAAGAAACCCTCGCCCTAGAACTGCTTAAAGCCCAACAGGAGACTATTGCCCCACTTTTAGAAGCAGTTACTGATTTAGATACTCTACAAAGTCGCTTAGCCCGCGCCGAAACTGACGCTGACAATCAAACATTGTCTGACTCAGAAAAACAAACGGCCGACGAGCTACTCAACGACCTTAAGACCAACATTACGCGTTTAAAACAAGAAATTGCCCAATTTGATACTAAAAACTTTACTGCCAACGCCTTTGCTTTAATCGAAACAGAGGCCGTTACATTATATGCTGAATTAGCCGAAAGAGAAAAAGAAATGAGAAAGATTTTAGCTGAGCAGCAAAAAAAGACCGATGAAATCAATGTGCTCAAATCACGCTTACGTATATTGCAAGCCGAAGACTCAGCTTCTCATGAAGCTAAGTCAGATTACTCTCGAACCACTTCTGCCCTTCCCAGTCAAAGCAATCCTTAATTTCACATATGGAACGGCCACGATCAGAATTGCCCGTAACGATTGACACTGATTTTTCTTCGCTTTCTAACGAAAATTCCTCAGAAACTACTCAAGAGAGTGCCAATCCAACTGACCCTACTATTGATCTTCAGGAATTATTATTACCCGCTGAAACTGAACATACCGTGGAACAAGCCGGTAATTTTTTAGATTTTCAATATAAAGCAAAAGTGGCAGAATCCCAACGACGCCTGGATTTTTGTCAAAAAAAATACGATGAAGTACTCAATTCAATTACCACAGTTGAGACAAATCTAATGAATATGCCCGCTGGAACACGTGCGCAATTATTGGACGACTTACCGCTACTGCGCGATTACTGGGAGCAACAAATAGTACTAGTAGAATTCCCCGCAAAAACCGAAGCAGAGCAGAAAACTACCAACTCTGAATTGTCCGAAACCGTCAAAGAACAGGTGGCTAAATTCCATTTTCCCGTTACTGAGCTATCTTTACCCCTAAAAAAATTAATTTTTATCAATCAATCGTGGTGTTCACAGTTAATTAAAATCAACCAGAAAATTGCCACTTTACAAGACAAAAAAAATACTCGTTCGTACTTTGAGGCTCAGTCCACCAAAGAAGAATTAGTGTATAAAATTCAAGAAATTGCTCAAGAAATTAAACGCCGCACACAGGGCGATGAAAAACACATAAAAATAGCTGAATTTGTAAATGAAGTCACGGCAATTATGCCAATTACTGCGGAACACTCTTTAGACACCCAGATAGAAACTCAGGCAATTAGTTTGGAGACCACAAAAAACCGTTTAGATTTTTTATATAAACAAGAAAATAGCCCAGAAAAAGCGACCGAAATTGCCCTGCTTGAAGAACAAATAAAAACTACCCAACAAAAAGTGGTTGATTTGCAAAAAAAACGCAATACCCAGCAGTATCAAGAAACGGTCCCAGCCGGTGATTTGGAGGAATACACTCAAATCAGTACTGATCAAACTGGTGTATTTAAAATACCTCGTTCAAAACCAGTTACTCAGCTAGACTCTCGGATAAAAAGAGGGATTAAAAAAATTTCTGGTATATTTTTCCGTAGCGCAGCTTAAACAAAAACCGCTCAACTCGAGCGGTTTTTGTTTTTCTACTATTTTCTATAGTACCAAATCTGCGCTCCGATTTTTAATTTTAGCCATTAATTTAGCCACAAAATCTGCTTTTGCAAGCATAGTTGGCGCTTCAAAACCGCGCACCCGCACACTTAATTCTTCACCCTCAAGCTCGCGATCACCCACCACTACAATATACGGCACTTTCATACTGGCCGCATTACGGACTTTTTTACCAACCGTTTCGTTGGCCGCGTCTACTTCTACACGTAAACCAGCGGCTCGCCACTGTGTTGCTAATTCTTCGGCACCCGGCGCATGCTTCTCACCAGAAACGGGCGCTAGCAGCACCTGAACAGGCGCAAGCCAGGTTGGGAAGCTTCCAGCCGTGTGTTCAATATAAACGCTCATAAAACGCTCCAGTGAGCCCAGAAGGGCCTTGTGGATCATGACTGGCCGTTGTTTGGTACCATCTTCAGCCGTATATTCTAATTCAAATCGTTCTGGCTGCACAAAGTCCAATTGTTCCGTAGCCAATTGCCATTCCCGGCCAATCGCATCAGTGGCCATAATATCAATTTTTGGTCCATAAAAAGCGGCTTCTCCAAGACCAATAAAATAATCTAAGCCTAATTCTTTGGCCACATTTTCAATAGTAGTCTGTGCTTTATTCCACAAAGCCGGATCACCAAGGTACTTATCTGATTCATCACGGAAACTTAACCGTGCACGCCACTTTAAACCAAACACGTCATACATGGTTTTAATCATTTGCATGATCGCTTTAAATTCTGCTTCAATTTGGTCAATGCGGCAAAATACGTGCGCATCATCTTGAGTGGCCGCCCGAACTCGTGACAAACCATGTAGTTCACCGGCCTTTTCATCACGGTATACCACCGTGTTTTCCATATATCGAATTGGCAGATCACGATAACTACGTCCGCGACTGGCAAAAATCTGCGTATGGTGCGGACAATTCATTGGTTTCATCATGAATTCACTATCACTTTCCACACTACTTACGTTAAACCGTTCTGGATATTTATCATAATGTCCAGAAGTTTTGTACAAATCCACTTTGGTGATATGCGGAATGGCCACTCGTTGGTAACCAGCAGCCTTTTGCAACTCTTGGCTATAACCACCAAGTTCATCGCGAATGATGGTACCGCGCGGAGTAAAGAGTGGTAGACCCGGCCCAACCAATTCTGAGAAAACAAACAAATCTAATTCTTGGCCCAATTTACGGTGATCGCGTTTTTTAGCTTCTTCAATTTGATGTAAATACGCTTCCAATTCTTCTTTGGTAAAAAATGCTGTGCCGTAAATCCGGGTTAACATTTTATTTTTTTCATTGCCCCGCCAGTAGGCTCCAGCTACAGAAAGTAATTTAAAATGCTTTAATTCTTTACTTGGATTTTCGGTGTGACCACCACGACATAAGTCAGTAAAGCCACCACAAGTATACAAAGTTAATTGTGAACCTTCACCAGAAAATTCATTAATTAATTCTTGCTTGTACTCATTGGCTTTAAACACATCTAAGGCCTCAGCTTTAGAAACTTCCTGGCGAGAAAAGTCAATCCACCCTTTAACCAATTCGCGCATTTTATTTTCAATGGTCGTTAAGTCATGATCCGTAATTTTGAGATTATCAAAATCATAATAAAACCCCGTGTCAATTGGTGGACCCAAAGTTCGTTTAGCTTCTGGATAAATTGCTTCTACGGCTGCAGCCAACAAGTGGGCAGCTGAGTGCCGCAACTGTGATAATTGTTCGTTTTCCATACGATCTGTCGAAATCGTGCCGCGCAACGACGTTTGAAGCGCGGCCGCTTAAATAAAAAGACCCCGACACCAATCCCCAATTTGGGGAAATAGTGCCGGGGTCAATAAAGATTTATTGACGGTTCCACCCGTGCTTTTACTTGAGTAAATTTGTATGCACTCCAGGGTTGGTAGGCCTGTACGAGCGTGCCTTAACACTGTAATACATTGCTTTTATTCTGTCAAATAAAACCGCTGCTTACAATTTTATTAAAGTCAATACATACCCTTTATTGATTGGATACCTGTCCAATTGATTATAAGCCGAAACATTTTCAGTTTTACCTACTGGCGCGTAATGATAGAAAATACCACCACCATTCCAGAGGGTTATTTTTGGATTTGTCGTGGCCATTGGACCAGTATTACCCTTTATTTCTGTGGCCAATCTGATTACAGAGGCTGCTTTAAGTCCATTACCGGCGTTAGCGGTATTTGCCACCACTACCAAATTGCGGGCTGTTGTACTACTTAAATAGAATGTATCAAAAGCACTATCAATATCATTATTTTTATCAAAAGATACATACGTATTATCAACATCACAAGTACCAACTCCTGGGATAACTACTTTATTCACCTTTGGAGTAGTCGTTGGTTGAGCCACTAGACATGAAGTTCCTACAGCCAATAACTTACCTAAGCCATTTTGACCATCAGATTCATAGAGCTTAAAATCTTTAACTACACCACTAGTAGACGAAACACCAGTGTTAATCATTCCTACCTGACTTACATTAAACATCAGTTTAGAGACTCTCACTTCTCGCTCACCCGTATACATCATCTGGTGTGAAGAAATTTTACTCTCTACACTAGTTTTTACAGCTGAAGAACTCCATGAGCTCGGACCATAAACAACTGGTATGGACAAATGGTACAAATTAAAATTTGACAGAGCACCAATTGCGTAATTAATGGTACTAAATTTAATTGAGGTAAAACTTAAGTTTTTTCCTGAATTTATACCAACGGCTTGCCACTGATTGGCCACTTGTAAATTAACCCCAAACCGAATCATGGAATTTGGTTTCATAAAACTAGATCCCAAGACAACTGTTTTTAAGCTCAAGGTCTCAGTTTTACCAGGGTCAATCACATAATTATTCAACATGAATTGCACTGTACCATTTACCAAAGGCCCACTACCCAGTAATTCACCAGCATTATTATACAAGTACATCTGCTTAAATTCACCAGCCGTAGTTCTTACGGTAAAGTCAGTATTAATTGCCGAAAAACTTACTTTTTTAAGAGCTACTGGTTCTACTTCAGCAGAAACATCCCAACTACCTAAGTGGGTTTGTCCTACAGAAGCACTTGAAGTTACCACCGCGTTTGGGTTAATTGCTGGCAAAACAATCCGTGAATTTGTTGCGAAGGTGTTTTTAACATTTACCACCAATCTACCTGTCGCCACAGGTGCTACTGGTGCCGCCTCTGTAGCACTAGGTGTTGAAGTTGTGCTTGCCAAAACATTCATGGCAATACTCGCCACGCCAATCACCGCCAAAGCCAAAATCATTTTTAAATCAAAAATAGTATGTTGTCGCACCATTCGCTCAGCACGAACTTCAACAATTTCTTCTAAAGCTTCTGGGCTCAACTGTACTTTTTTAGCCGATGACCGACGGGTGGCGCGTTTGACAGGTGGCATATAATGAGAGTTAATTATTCAACTTGCTTAATAATAATTTTAACATGATCCGCCACTTGTGGTACAGTTTTGTTCCAAAGAGGTCTAAATTTCATATCCACACTTTCTACATGATCAATTGACATTACATACCGACGAACCTCTTCCTCTGATTTTCCAAAAAATACTTGCTTTTGTAATTTTGCACTATTTTGATCTAAATTCACCGTCCCAGTTTGACTAACCCGAAGCGTGAGAACATTTTTGGTCGCATCAAAACTTTCAAACGAAACACTTGGCTGAGCCGAGGCTGATTCTAACACATCGTTATTATCAACAATTTTTCGATTTAACATCGCCGTAGCCGAAGCTACGATATCTTCGACCTTAAAATTAGCTAAAACAACCGTGGCTTTACCAGCAACTTTAAAAGAATCTACAGTATCACCAATTTTAGCTGAGGTTTCAGGCATTGATTGGGCAATATACCCTGTAGCATTCGAACCTGGGAATTTGGCTTGAGCCAAAGTTTTGGCTTTTTCTTTAAGAGCATCATTGTAAGCTGCTAAGGCACTCGATATATCTTCAGCCGTGACAATTCCTACCTGACGTTCACCTGTTGCCGTTAATTTACCAATACTTTTGGCGTACACTTCTTTTTGCCTGGCTTCTGATAAGCCTGGGATAGTAAATTGAGTTGGACTTGCTAAATTATTAGCTGCTTCTTTTTTATCAGCGTATACTTCTACGACACTCGTACCTTTGGCTGGAACCGTAGTTGCCTTAGATAAACGATACAATACATTGTTAGTGGTCAATAACCGCGTGGTGGCTACGAGTGGTTGATCAGAATCAGAATCATTAATTAAGGTAACTGTTCCTCCCACACTAGCCGGACCACTGGCGGTCGTTGTGGTGGTACGTGGAGTAAATGATTGTTCAAACGAAATTACCGTACTAGAAACTGATCCGGAAATAGCACCATCAGCCGCAGTACCAATTTCCACTGGAAACGAAACATCCACTGGTTCAGTTTTTGTGACAATGGTTATTTCTACGCGCTTGGCTGACATAAATGCAATCATGCCCAGCAAACCAAGAGTTAAAACCAAAAAAGTAATAGCCACGGCTTTGTAAAAACGAACCGGCTGTCCGTATCCAGCTGGATTGGTTGTGCGAGTAGTGTGAACCATAAATATTTTTGTTTATTCTGTGACACGAAAAACTTCTTCAGCAGAAGTAATTCCATCGAGCGCTTTGAGTATACCATCTTCTACCATAAAAAGCATACCATCGTTGCGGACAACTTCTGTAACTTCTGATTCAGCCGCCACACCAGCACTCAAAACTTTTTCTACCGCAGGAGTTACAGTAAAAATTTCAAATACAGAAATTCTTCCTTTATAGCCTAGATTATGGCACTCCGCACAACCAACGGCCTGGTAAAATTCAGGGTTTGGATATTTAGCCCGTTCGGCTTCAGGGAGACCATTGTATACTTGGGTAATTTTTGTTTTATGTGGCTCAGGATATTCGGTCAAAGGAATTTTTTTCTTACACGTGGCACACAAGCGACGTACTAACCGCTGACCAATTACGCAATTTAATGATGGCGCGAGTAAGAATGGTTTTACTCCCATTGCCAAAAAACGAGGAATTGCTCCAGCCGCACTGTTGGTATGAATCGTTGATAGTAGTAAATGACCAGTCAAAGCGGCTTGTACCGCGATATCCGCGGTTTCTAGATCACGGATTTCCCCCACCATGACAATGTCAGGATCTTGGCGCAAAATAGATCGTAACCCTTTACCAAACGTATAATCTTTGGTGTGATCAATTTGACTTTGATTTACTCCTTGAATACGGTATTCAACAGGATCTTCTAAGGTAATAATTTTTACCCCTGGTTTATTTAACAATGTTAACACCGCGTACAAAGTGGTTGATTTACCACTACCTGTTGGACCAGTAATAATAATCATCCCATTTGGCCGAGTAATTTCAGCTTTAAGTATTTCTAGTGAACGACCGCGTACCCCTAAATCATCCAGCGTAATGTGTTGACCAGTTTGTCGCAATAAACGCATTACTACACTTTCTCCATGCAAGGTTGGGATTGTTGATACACGTACATCAACATCATATTCAGACAAAGAAATTGTAAACCGCCCATCTTGCGGTGATTCAGTAATATTAATTTTAAGCGATGAAGTTAATTTAATTCGTGAAATAAGTTGACGAGCCATTTCTTTGGGTAATTCGGCGGCATCATGCAAAACACCATCTAACCGAAATCTAACCACGATTTTTTCAGCTTCATTTTCAATATGAACATCAGAGGCATTTAATTTTAAAGCTGCTCCTAAAATTCCAACGACAGTATCAGTCGTTGATTGTTTATCAAGCATTGTCTGAAAAGAAGAAAAATCAGTTACATCCCCTTGAATTGCTGACAAAGCTTCTTGGGTAATCGCCACATCTTTGGTTATGACATTTACCACGGGCAAACGGTTATACATTTCTAAAACATGATTCAAACTCACTTCAGAAATAGCATAAATTTTACCCGTGGCATGCATTCGCTCTTCGATTACCCCTTGTAACTCAGCAATCAGCGGATCATTAGGCACCACTGCTCCTAATCTAAATTCTTCTGGTGTCGCAAAAAAACAAACCACTTTTTTGGCCTGAGCAATATCCAAAGGAACTTGTTTTAAGGCTTCCTGACTAACCGGAAAATGTTCGAGGTCTAAATAAGGAAAACCAGTTTGATTTGCGAGTCGAGCTGTTTGCATTTCAGCTCCCTGCATACCAATTTTGGACATTTTTTGTTTAAATTTTTCTTGTGGGTCGTCAAATTGACTGGCAGCCGCTGGCCCAGTTTGATTTTTTTTAATTAAATCATTAATACTTCCAAATCCCATACTAATCACGACTTATCAAGCGCAGAACTGTACTCGTAACTTTGCCGTGGTGCATTCTACTAAATAAATAAGCCCAGACTGAAGTAGAAAATACTGTAAACAAAGCACCCGCAGCCAAACTAATGGCTAAAAATAAAGCATAACTAAGCAAGGCCACCACTTGTCCAAACAGAGGAATAGGGATGAGTAGTACTACGTATTGTGCCAGTAGGTTTGGTAAGAAAAACACGTATAACAAAGCAAGTAGCCCAAAAATCATCAAACTACCATTGAGCAATAAAGTAATAATACCCACTTCCAAAGAAACCAATGGATGTTTAAAGAATAATCGGGCGCCGGCATTAAAACTAGCCGGAAAGGTGTACTCTTCTACTACAGCATAGCCCGTGGCATACATGGTAATGATTGACACAATCATACCTAGCAGAAGTCCTCCCACAAAACCTACCCACAACCACAAAGTCTGTTCAATCGCTAGAAAAATTGCTAATTCAGCCACGGCAAAAGCCGAAGTCCAGACAATAAATTTTCGGGCCACGTTTAAAGCAAAAACCCGCCAAAAATGCCGGACTCCCATGTGCCACGCGCTTTGTTCACTCGGAAAACGAATTTTTACTTTGGCGTATTTGGCACCAATGTATACCAAAGCCCCCTGACAAACAGTGGCCACAAACACGAGTGATAAAAATAAACCGGTCAGAATAATCGTTAGCCACACCAACCAAATCCAATTACCGACACTACCGGCCATCATTGTTTTAATCTGCACCCAGGAATCGTAAGTAAACAGTTGCTGGCCAAGCAGCCACGTATTTTGTACTACCTGATTTTTAACTGCCCAGACCTTGGTAATAATTTCCAAAAAACCAAACTGCCCCAATAATAACGCAAATAAGCCAAAGGGCCAGATATTTTTATGATGCCACGCTAAACGCCAACTGGCGCGCAGTGCATCACGGTACGATGGTTCGTGCATATAAAAGAAGAATATTGTTTGCGTGCTTAGTATACCACATAATTTGGGTAATTAAAAAAGACTCCAGAACGGAGTCTTTTTTTATGTCTCGTTTACATGGTTACTTCTACTGGCACACCGGCATCATCAGCTTTTGGCACCACTCCACCCATAATTTTTACAAATTCCTCTTGTTCTACGGTTTCTTTTTCAATCAAGACGCGAACCAAGGCATCCAATTCTGCTCGCTGCTTCGTGAGCACTTCAGTGGCACGCGCTTTGGCTTCTTCCAAAAGGCGATTGATTTCTTGATCGATCAATTCAGCTGTTTTTTCACTGTAATTTTTCTTACTGTGAATTTCTTCAGCCAAGAAAATTAAGCCTTCATTATCACCAAATTGACGTGGACCAAGTTTATCACTCATACCATATTGCATTACCATGGCAGTGACATTTTGAGTCGCTTTTTTCAAATCACTTGATGGTCCGGTTGATAACTGATCATCACCATAGATCATTCTTTCGGCCACATATCCACCCAACATCATGGCAATATCATCTTTAAACTTAGCTAAGGTGCGGTAATGAGTATCTGTTTCCGGCATACTGAGCGTATATCCTCCGGCCATTCCCCGACCAATAATGGAAACTTTACGAATTGGATCCGAGTGCTTTAGGAAGTGACCTACCAACGCATGACCACCCTCGTGGTACGCAGTCATTTCTTTATCTTTTTTACTCATTACACGTGAACGTTTTTCAGGTCCAAGTAACACTTTTTCAATAGTTTTTAAAATATCCAATTCATTAATTGCTGTCCGATTATCACGCACCACACTAATCGCGGCTTCATTTAAAAGATTATCTAAATCAGCTCCAGAAAAACCTGGAGTTCGTTCAGCAATCTTACGCAAAGAAACCGTACTTTCTAGTGGTTTATTGACAGCGTGTACTTTCAAAATTTCTTCTCGGTCATTAATATCTGGCATGTCAATTACCACGCGGCGATCAAAGCGTCCTGGACGTAATAATGCTTGATCTAAAACATCAGGACGATTGGTCGCGGCCATAATAATTACACCAAGGTTTGGCTCAAACCCATCCATTTCTACTAAAATCTGATTCAAAGTTTGTTCACGTTCATCATGAGAACCACCCAACCCTGAACCACGCTTACGACCAACTGCGTCAATTTCATCAATAAAAATAATGGCTGGTGCGGCTTTTTTGGCTGCCGTCTTCTTTGGTGCAGCTGCTTTTTTGGCG
>DALYDF010000022.1:0-583 GCA_031973355.1 Candidatus Magasanikiibacteriota bacterium | reverse complement strand
GAACACGAGACGCACCAACACCCACAAACATTTCTACAAATTCTGAACCAGAGATATGGAAGAACGGAACATTAGCTTCACCAGCCACAGCTTTGGCTAGTAAAGTTTTACCTGTTCCTGGCGAACCCATCAATAATACCCCTTTAGGAATCTTCGCACCGACCGCCGCAAACTTTTGTGGTTCTTTTAGAAAATCCACAATTTCACGCAATTCTTCTTTGGCTTCTTTGGCTCCAGCCACGTCTTTAAATGTTTTTTTATTTTTATCATCTGGTTTAGCTTCACGCGCACCACTTTGACCAAACATCATGGCTTTACTGTTTGCTCCTTGCACTTGGCGACTCATAAAGTACACCAATACAATTAACAAAATAAATGGCAATAAATACGGAATAATTGCGCCAGCCCAATATTTAAAACCACTTTGGTCTTTAACCGTAATTTCTATTTTTTGTAATTTGGCTTGATCGGTCCCTAAATTACTCATTAACTCTGAAAACGATTGGGCCGGCTCTTTCTTAATTGATAATTTTTTAGCTTTTTCATCTTTTAATTCTACTAAAATAGTGTCCCCGCTCACTAC
>DALYDF010000021.1:482-16935 GCA_031973355.1 Candidatus Magasanikiibacteriota bacterium | reverse complement strand
TCTTGCTGGGCAGGATTAGTTTTTTTAATCGGAAACGTAATCACGCCCGTAAAACCTAAGTAAAATCCGAGCTTTAAATACTCCTGTGCATCAGCCCAATTACCCGTGTAACAATGAATGGTGCCGCGACGCGCTGGAAGTTCAATTGATTTTAACAATTCAATCATATGATTGTGCGCGTCACGAACATGAATTACCAAAGGCAAATCATGTGCAATCGCAAACACCACGTGCTTTTTAAACACCATTTTCTGTCTTTCCAAGACTGTTTCCACAGAAATATCTGATGGTAAATGATACAAATCCAAACCACACTCCCCCACACCAATTACTTTATCTGGCGCGAGATTAAAAACTTCTTCATAATATTCCACATCAAAATCTTCTTCGCGCGACATAAAATGACTTTCTTCTTCATCAATATGGGTTGGAAAAAGATGATTTGGGTGTGTACCAAGGCTGGCGTACATATCATCATTTTCCATAGCCAAAAGCACTCCTTGTTTACTCGTGTCTTTTTGCGTACCCACTAAATTGAAAATAATCCCCCGGTTACGTGAGCGTTTAATAATTTCCACGCGGTCAGTATCTTGACCTTTGAATTGAATATGGCAGTGGGTATCAATAATCATAGATTAGTAGTATAACGTTTATTGACTTTTTGACAATATTTGGTATGTTAGTGACCTACACCCACGGGAGGGGTCATGAAGAAAGAATTTTCAGTCCGGGTTAGAAGGACCCACATCACGGTTCTGGAGGGGACCTACCTCTCCATCAACTGGTACCTCGTCCAAGCCAAACTAGGCCATGGCCAACTCGGCGACTACGAGCTCATTACGAACATTGAGCTGGCATCAGCCGATGTCAAGATCGGCGAATACATCCGCGGCATCCGCGATGATGTCTGCACGAAGCTGGCCTTCGCCAAGCTAGTGTTGAGGCCACACATCGTCAGTTCACAATCCGAGGTCGGATACAACGGGTCACCCGCGTTCCTCCTCGCCACTTTCAGCCGCCCTAAAGGAGAGAACGGCTGACCCAGAGCCTCGGTTCGCGCTCGCGCGTTCCGAGGCTTCGTCATTTTTAGGCAAAATGTGATTAAATGAATTTATGATTCACGTAATCAATGGTTGATTGTAATAATTTTAGCGCATCAGGTAACAACGGAATAAACACGGCCGACACTTCTCTTAATTTTGGTGCTAGTTCCGATTCGGCAATCATAATCATGAATCTTTCCGAAATCGGAAAACGTTCGACAAAAAATAAAAATAAACCAATTGTCATCACTCCTTCTAAAAATCCAAGAGCAGACCCAAGTACCCGATTTAGCGAACTAATAAAAGGTAAACGGGTTATTATTGAAAGTATTTTATCAACAATAAAAAACAAAAAACCAATCACCCGACTCACGGCAAATAAAATGAGAACGAACATGATCACTCTTGTTCGATTCCCTTCCCAGCCCGTAATTGTTTGCAACCATTGGGCGGCCAGTTCATAATAGCGACTCGCTACAAACGCTCCAGCCAAGGTACCTAACAGTGAACCAGCGGTGTGTACGAAACCAAACCAAAAACCAAATAAAGTAAAGGAGCCAATAATAAAAGCGAGTGATACGTCAAACCACGACATATAATTTTGGTAAACCAGCCTATACTAGTGTTTCGGCAGGCAAGCGCGGAAATAAAGCCTCCGCTTTTTTAAGTATAGCAGATTGAGGAAATTTTCCCCACACGGGAATTTGCACAGCCGTAACATCTTGACCAAATTGAGTTAACATTTTCCCGGCTGTTTGTGGCAAAATTGGTACCAAAGCAATGGCCAGGTGGTACAACCCTTCAATCATTACGGAAACTTCTTTAGTTACATCAGTTCCTTTTTTAGCCGTTTCCCAAACTTTAGTTTCCGAAATATACCCATCAATGGCACTGACCTGCTCATTAACCAAACGAACTACTTCATCAAATTTAAAATTGTTCAACGCTGATTCATACAAAGGCCAAAATTCTTGTACGGCAAATAAATCATTTGCAGTATTCATAACCTTACCGCCAGTGTATTTTTCTGCGAGCGTAGAAATGCGGGCAGTTAAATTACCAATTCCATTGGCCAAATGCGCAGTATAATATTCCATGAATTTTTCGCGAGAATAATCCCCGTCTTCATAGGCTGGCAAACCACCAAGCAAATAATAGCGCACTGGATCTGTGCCAAATTCATTGACCAAATCAAGGGGATTAATCACATTTCCCAATGATTTACTAATTTTTTGACCATCAACCGTAATAAACCCATGAATAAAAATTTGCTTGGAAGTTGGTAAATCTGCAGCCATCAACATGGCTTGCCACATAGCAGATTGTTGACGCAAATTATCCTTGCCGGCTACTTGTGTGCCTGGCCAAAAATGTTCATAATCACTATTTCCTTCTGGCCAACCGAGCGTGGAAATATAATTTACCAACGCATCAAACCATACATACATTACTTGGGTTTCATCGCCTGGCACTGGCACACCCCACGGCATTTTGGCTTTTAAACGAGAAATAGAAAAATCTTCCAGTCTCCGCTCGACGAATTTTTTTATTTCTTCCTGGCGATTAGCTGGAACAACAAATTTAGGATTATCTGAGTATAATTTCAGTAAACGATCTTGAAACGCGGAAAATTTAAAAAAGTAATTTTCTTCTTCAATTAATTCCAGGTCCATTTTTGGGTGAATAGGACAATGATTATCAACTAACTCTGAATCAGTTTTTTCCAATTCACAACCAACGCAATATTTAACTTTATATTCTTTTTTATAAATATACCCATTGGCGTCACAGCGCCGCCAAAACTCCTGAGCCGCCGCCTTATGCTCTGGGTCTGTAGTGCGAATAAAATGCGTGTAACTAAGATTTAAAGCTTCTTTAAGCGCACCAAACCGGGCTGCATATACATCACAGTAGGCTTGTGTGTCTTTGTTTTCAGCCATTGCTTTTTGGTAAATTTTTAACCCATGTTCATCAGTACCGGTATTAAAAACTACTTCCTTTCCTAATAATCGTTGGTAACGCGCGATCACATCAGCCTGAATAATTTCCAAAGCAAAACCAATGTGCGGATCAGCATTTACATACGGTAACGTGGTAGTAAGGTAATATTTATTTGTCATAATTTTTAGAAATAACCACTACAAATTCGCCTTTAGGTGAAATTTTTTTACTTATTAATTCACTAATAGTACCACGGTAAATACTTTCAAACTGCTTAGTCAATTCCCGAGCAATCATCATTTGACGATGTGGCTCTAATACTACGGCCAATTCTTGTAAACATTTTTCTATCCGATGATTTGATTCATAAAATACAGTAGTAACTTCATTAGCCGCCACTTCCCGGAAAAAAGTTTGTCGGCCTTTTTTATGCGGTGGAAATCCTAAGAATAAAAATTTGTCAGTTGGAAATCCAGAAACCGATAACGCACTAATCATGGCCGATGCCCCAGGCAATGGTGAAATTTCTAAATCAGGGTTTTGCACAACCAAGTCCGCAATCAAACGATTACCTGGATCACTGATTCCTGGTGTACCCGCATCAGATACCAGCGCCACTTTTTGACCCTCATCAAGTAACGCGCGAATTTCATTCACTTTGCTGGCTGTACTGTGCTGGTGATAACTCAGGGTTTTAACTTTAATTTCGTAATGATTCAATAATTTTATGGTTTGACGAGTATCTTCACACAGCACCACATCCGCAGTTCGCAGACAATCCAAAGCGCGAGGAGAAATATCCCCTAGATTACCGATGGGTGTGGCCACAATATATAACGGCATAATGGAAGTACTTTAGCCTAAATAAGGCAAAAAAACAAGGCTATACTTGACTAAATCAGTATTTTTGTCTATTATGTGGTGTTCGTTGGCTTGAGGGGCGTTATGAACGACGAAATCAAAACTTGTGAGGACTGCAACCGAATCACCACCACGCTCTACGAGGAGAAGAGCGTCCATGGATACGTGAGGAAGATCTGCCAAAACTGTCTCATGCGAGACCGTAACGGCCTACCCCCTGCGCCCAAACAGCCCAAGCAGAGTTGGTTTGACCGGTTTTTGGCCTGGTTAAACTAGCCCCAAAGGGCCGTGGTTTCCGAGGTTCAACCTTCACCGACCGAGCCAACGAACAGCTGACCAACCGAAACCACGCTCTAATTCCAAAAATTGGACTTAGAGCGAGGGGTCGGTTGGTTTTGTTTTACCAGGTTGACAAAAACCAAGATTTTGGCTATACTCAGCCAGTTCTTGGAAGATTCAACCCTGGAGATTAGCAAAGTGATCGATCGGATACAATCAAGCAGCTACGGCTGTCCAGTCTGTAACTTCCGAGCCCCGCCTGGGACCGGCTGCCCCTGCGAAATAGAACACCTCATGGCCAGGAGCTTCGCGCTCGTTGAGATGAGGGTGCTCAGCAGTAACAGTAATTACCCTGTCACCCACCCGCAACCTGAACCACTTCTGGCCAGTCAAAACCAGAACAACCCCCATGGAGTCACCCCCTAGAAACGACCAAAAAGCGGTTCGGGGACCCACCTCACCTCAACCAAGAACAACTTGACCCCCGACACTGCGTTTGGACAGAATTTCTTCTGTTCAGGCGTGGAGGCGGGGGTTTTGTTTTATGGTATACTAACAACCTATGCAAAACCTAAAAAATCTTCTGTTTTTGTTGTCGCTAGGCCTCCTGGCACCAGCCGCGGCCCAAGCAATAGAATTCAATCCCCACAATATTATTTCTGATGAAGAACTCCAGGATTATCAATCTCTTGGTAAAGGTGAAATTCGCAGTTTTTTGGAAAATCGAAATTCAGCTCTTGTAAATTTAATAGTCCCCGATTATGAAGGCAAAAATCGGTACGCCAGTGACATTATTTATAAAGCCAGTCAGGATTATAAAATTAATCCTAAATATTTATTAGTTAAATTACAAAAAGAACAAAGTTTAATTACAAGTAAAAATCCCACTGAACGCCAATTAAATTGGGCCACTGGTTACGGTGTTTGTGATAGTTGTGACAGTACTGATCCACGGTTGGAAAAATATAAAGGTTTTGGTAAACAAGTCGATAGTGCCGCAGGTATTATGCGTTGGTATTATGATAATGCCGCTACCCAAAATTGGATTAAAGAAGCAGGTGAAACTTTTGAAATCGATGGTCAACCCGTAACTCCCACCAATAATGCCACGGCCTTTTTGTATACTTACACCCCACATTTACAAGGTAACCAAAATTTTGCCAAATTATGGAGCACTTGGTTTGCCGCTTCATACCCAAATGGCACATTGTTAAAAAGCCACACTAACCCAACCGTTTACGCACTCCTTGATGGTCAAAAAAGACCGGTCAAAAGTATGTCTGTGCTGCAATCACGATTTAACGCGCAATTAATTGTGCCAGTTAGTGAAGCTGAATTGCAAAAATATCCCGAAGGTCCAGCCCTCGCTTTTCGTAATTTTTCAATTTTAAGAATTGGGAGTGAATACTATTTATTAGATTACGATGTGGCCCGGCCATTTGCTTCGGCCGATGTTGTCAAACGCTTGGGGTATGCTGATGATGAAATTATTGACGCGTTACCAATGGATTTAAGTGGTTATACGATCGGAGAACCAATTTCACTGGCCAGCGTAAATATTACTGGCCGCTTAGTGCGCATTGGCGATTCGCTCTATTATCTTAAAGACAACGGATATTATTCATTACCTGACCCAGCTATTGCACAAGCGCGTTTTCCTGGTATTAAAGCCGAAACGTTAGCTCCTGAATTTTTTACTAACCTATCCCCGCTTGGTCAATTATTATTTCCAGATGCATCATTGGTTGGTTCCAAATTAACCAAAGCTATTTATGTCATTGAGAATGGTAAAAAACGCTTAATTCCAAACGAAATAGTATTTACTGCATTGGGTTACCAGTGGAAAAATGTGGTGTGGGCCAATGATGTAACATTACAGCAACACCCAACCGGTGAAACCGTGTATTACGATATCCCAACCACTGCCAGCACCACAATTTCAGTAACCGGTACCAAAACAATTAGCGCTGCCACCGCCAATACTTTTACCAAACAATTAACCAAAGGATCCAGTGGCCCTGAAGTTTTAGCCTTACAAAAATTACTGCAAAAACACGGATACTTAACAGTCACACCCAATGGGTATTATGGCGCAGGCACCACTGCTGCCGTAAAAAAATTCCAAATTGCAAACACGATTAATCCGGTTGGGTATGTGGGAATTGGTACGCGCGCCGCCCTCAACACCTTGACCAACAAAACCGTAGTGACCACCGCACCAACTCCAACCATTACGACCCCCAAGTATCGTTATTTTTCTATTCCTACTGACACAACCCCAATTCCTTTTACTGATGCGGGCATAATGTATGCCGTAACCAGTACGGAAATAACTACCTCCGGACCAGTTTTTCACACTGATATTGATACCTATTTAGTGGCCACATTAATTAACGGCGTACCAGAAATTGTCGCTGGTAAAAACATTGACGCTCCTCGCCCGCTCGCGTCACTAACCAAAGTAGTTACCGCTGATTTACTTTTTAAAAATCAATTAAATGTTGATTTAGCCACCACCTATTCGCGCAACAAACACGCTGCCCCGGCTGAGGGTAATCCTTTTCCCGTGGCCGAAGGTGATGTGATTATGAATAAAGATTTGTTAATGGCTCTATTAGCTTCTTCTTTTAATCAAGCCGCCGAAATGTTAGTGGACGCTACCGGTCAAACTTCTACTGAATTTATAGCAAACATGAATGCCACAGCTCAGGCACAAGACCTGCACCGCACTTATTTTTATGATGCGCATGGCTATAACCCCCGCAACCAAAGTACGGCGCGTGAATATATGAGCCTCTTTTTAAACGCCGCGAATCACCCCGAACTTAAAAAATATTTAGCTATTCCCCAGTATTCGTACGATGAAATTTTCTCAGCTGACAAACAAATTCGTCACAGCGATCTCAACACTAATCGATTATTAGTTACCAGCCAATTACCGTATACAATTACTGCCACAAAAACCGGTTATTTATACGAAGCTGGATTTAATTTAGCCATGACCGTTACTCGGTCAAGTGATGGCGCAGAATTTTTTATTCTCACCATGGGAAATCCAAACTACAGTACTAAATATTCTGAAACTGATCGTTTAACTAAGTGGGCTCTGGCCCGTTTCTAATGCGCCCAAGGCGCTTATTATGCCTATTGTCTTTGCTGCCATTACCCCACACACTCCGGTTTTATTGCCCAATGCCCCTACTGATGCCCGCGAACGATTAGCGGAAACAATGAGCGCCTTACAAAAACTTGAAGCTGAGTTATATGCGGCCAAGCCGCAGATTATTATTATTATTTCTCCACACACGGGCATTCATACTCAAGCTTTTACCATTAATGCGAGCCCTGAACTTACTTCACAAGTAGCTGAATTTGGTGATGTAGAGACCACACGCAGTTGGCGTGGTGCACCAGAATTAGCAGCGCAATTAGGTCATCATCACAATCACCTCAGTTTACCTGTTCGCTTAATCAGCGAGGAGCAATTGGATTATGGTGCAAGTATCCCTCTTCTGTTTTTAACAGAACACAATCGACAAACAAAAATTCTACCCGTTGGTTTTAGCGGCTTGCCACCAATTGATCATTTGGAATTTGGAGAATTAATTAAAGAAACAGTTCTCGGCAATGGAATTCGAGCAGCCGTAATTGCTTCAGGTGATTTATCGCACACTCTCAGTGCGCGCGCACCTGGAAAATTTAATCCTAAAGGAAAAGAATTTGACCAACTTGTTCGCGACTTATTAGGTTCCAAAAACACAGTGGGCTTTGCGACCATTGATCCTCAATTAGTTAAGAGTGCTGATGAATGTGGGTATCGTTCAATTTTAATTTTATTGGGAATATTAAAAAACACTGACGCGCAATTTGAAACATTGGCCTACGAAGCACCCTTTGGAGTTGGTTATTTAACTGGTATTTTTCATTTTTAATATGATTGTTGATGTCCTACCGCTTCGTACTCTGCCGCGCGGTTTGGATTTTTTTTCCTATTCAGTACCAGCCCATTTGGCAACCCAAATACAAGCTGGTCAATGTCTAAAAATTCCCTTTCGTTCACAAACGATTATTGGTGTCGCCTTAAAAATACGGTCAGGTTCGGAAAAAAATTTAAAAACAATTACTGAAATTATTAATCCGGTTCCATTATTGGGTGCTGATTATTTACTTTTTTTAGAACAATTGGCGGCTTTTTATGGTTTATCACACGCAACCTTAGTTAAAAGCGCGTTACCGCCGTTACAACCCAATAAAATTGGCTTAGAAAATATTACTCCGTGGCGTACCATTAAAAAATCTTCCGGTCAGCCACAGTATGTATGGTATAAAAATCTTGATGAGCAGACAGATAGTTATCACCAGTACTCTCAAGAACGAATCGCGATTATTGTACCTGAAATTAAGGATGTTGCCACCGTGCTCGCTGCCTTACCTGCCGACCGACAAGCCCAGGCTTTAGTCTGGACCAGTCATAATTCACAAAAGATTGAACGGGAACAATGGTTTACGATTCGTAATGGTCAGGCCACCACGTTAATTGCCACACGCAGTGCCCTGTGGTTACCACTTTGCCAAAGTTTTGATCGAATAATTATTGAATACGAAGGTGACCACAATCATAAACATACCGAACAGGCACCGCGTTTTACCACGCGCGATGTGGCCAAATTACACGCTAAAAATTTTGGTTTACATTACACCGAAGCTGGTTTTTCACCGAGTGTGGCGAGTTATTTTTTTATTAGTGAAAAAAAATATTCCCTTGTTACTAAACCAGAATCTCGCATTCAAACTCCGATTACGGTCATTTTACCAGACAGCAATCGAGCAGTGCCTATTTTTTCCCCAACCTTGGAAACCATTAAAAAAACTATTACTACTTCCCCTTCCAAGGATATTGTTTTAATTTTTAACCAAACCAAACCTGGTAAAACCGGTATTTGCCGCGGGTGTCTTCAATTAATCCCCACTCCGCTGCCTGAACTATGTCCACACTGCGGTAACACTAATTTAGTGACGATCGGTCACACTATTAACAGCGTCGCTAGTTTTTTAAAAAAAGAATTACCTCAGGTGGCCGAGCAGATTATTACCGTTGATAAAGAAACTGAACTTACGGCTAGTACTTCAGGGCGAATAGTAATTGGTACCTGGGCAGTTCTCGCCAAAATTTCGTGGGCAAACATTAGTTTAGTTGCCTTATTAGACTTTACTCGTCAGGCCATATTTGCTGAATATATTACGCACGAAGATTTACATTATCGCATCAAACAATTACAATTTTTTGTTTTACCAAATACGCCCATTTTAATTCAATCAGAAAGTAGCGAACACCCGTTATTACAAGCACTTACCAATGATGCCCGCTGGTATGAGACACAATTATTTGAACGTTCACAATTAGATTTTCCACCGTACGCGTATGTTGTGCGCTATCTTGTACCCGGGCCCACTGATGAGCAGGCCTTACACACTGCCCAAACTGTCATTAAACGTCTACAACAGGCGTTGACGAGCACTCCAAAAAAATGTATAATCCAGGGTCCATTACTGGCCAATGGCCACTGGCAAAACAAGGCTTGGGCCATAATTATGGTAAAATTAACTGAGCCTGATATTTTAACTTCGGTCATCTGGCTCAACCAATTTTTTCCTACACCGATCAAAATTGATCCCAACCCAATTTCAGTTACCTCACCACACTAATATGTCACTACCAATTACCTACTTACCTACTCCATCATTACGCGAACCATCTAAAACTTTATCTAAGGCCGAAATTTTATCACCAAAAATTCAAGAATTAATGGTGGCCATGATTCCGGCAATGTATGATAACGATGGGATTGGACTCGCGGCTCCACAAGTAGGCGTGAATGTTCGGTTATGTATTATTGGTAAAAATGCGGTTCACCAAGATGAACGACCAGAAAAAAATAAAGCACGTAAAACTGAAAAAGATTTAGTGCTGATTAATCCTGCCTACCAAAAATTAAATAAAAAATATACCAAAGATTCTGAAGGCTGCTTGTCGGTTCCGGGTTATTTTGGTGATGTAAAACGCCACCAAGAAATTTATGTGACCGCACTTAGTGAAACGGGCGAACCAATTGAATTTACGGCTAAAAACTTTTTTGCGCGCGTAATTCAACATGAAGTTGATCATTTAAATGGTCACTTATTTATTGATCGTGCACCTGATATTTTTCATGGTGATCATAAACGCAAACTCGCCGCTGACGTTGTGTTAGATAATATTAAACCAATCAACGATTAATATGCAGTATTCCGTGGTTTTTTTTGGTACACACGAATTTGCCACCACGGTATTGGCTGGTATTTTAGCAAATGAGGAATTTACTGTTTCAACCGTTATTACTCAACCAGATCGACCAGTGGGCCGCAAAAAAATTATGACTGCGCCGCCAGTTAAGCTACTTGCCACCAGTCACGCTATCCCCTGTTTACAGCCTGAATCTTTGAAAAATTTTGTTTTGCCGGCTATTCCTCGTCCAGATTTTGTCATTGTTGCTCAGTATGGCAATCTAATTCCACCAGCAATTCTTGCCTGGCCAAAATATGGCACATTGAATACTCACACTTCACTGTTACCAAAATATCGGGGCGCCTCGCCAGTACAAGCCGCTCTCCTTAATGGTGATACAGAAACCGGGATTACGATTATGCTCCTGGATGAAGGGATGGATACCGGTCCAATTCTATTACAAGAAAAAATTACCATTTCCCCTGATGATAGGTATCCAGAAGTAGAAAAAAACTTAGCCACCGCTGCTATACCCACTTTAATAAAAGCCATTGACGGGCTGTATAGCGGCGCCCTTAAACCCCAACCACAAAACAATGCTTTGGCCAGTGTGTGTGGTAAATTGGATCGAGATAGCGGTCGAGTGGATTGGCACAAACCTGCGGCGGAAATTTATAATCTTTTTCGGGCATTATATCCGTGGCCAGGGATTTGGACGATGTGGGGAGGCAAACGGTTAAAATTATTGGACATTAAACCGGCCACAGAATTAACTGAACCTGGTAAAGTACTGGTTAGTAATGATCACCTCTTCGTGGGCTGTAAACAAGGCACCATTGAAATTATTTCTCTGCAATTAGAAGGAAAATCCGCGGTAACGGCCAAAGAATTTATTGTTGGATACAAACATCTTGACCAATCTTTTTTGGCATAATATGCCCATTTTTCCACTGGTAGTTGTTTACGCGCTTATTCGCCTCCTGTCTTTTGGCACCTATCAGTATCCTTTTGGTAACGAGATACTTGCCGCACTTGGTATTCTAAGTTTTAGCTATCTTTGTTTTAAAAATACTAAATTAGGCTGGTTATTACTCGTAGCTGAATTAATCTTAGATGGTGCTGGACATTTTTTTGAATTACAAAGTCTACTTCTCCGTACTTGGTTTTTAGGAATATTTGGTTTAGTGTGGGTAGTTAAAAAAATTAGAACCAAGGACGTGCGACTTCCAAGCAAATCCGTTTTTTACTCCTTGCTTGGCTTAGGGGCACTGGTTATTTTTTCCGTCATCAATGGCTTTATTCATGGTCACGCGCCCATGAATATTGCTCAAGATATGATTTTATTCTTTTTTCTGATCCTATTATTTCCGGCTGCGGACTGGAAAATTGATACTGAAAAAATAGTTAACCCTCTAATAAAAGCGTGGATTTGGGGCACTAGTCTTTTTTCTTTACTAACTCTAGGTATTTATTCTAGCGGCTTAGGACATCTACCGGATACCTATTATCATTGGTTCAGAAACATTGCCGCCGGAAAAATTACGGATTTAGGCAATCATTTTTTTAGAATCGTCTTGCCTGAACAGGTATTTATTGTACCGATAATTTTAGTGTTAGCCGCTTTATTACTTACTGATTTAAAAAATAAAAAACTGTGGTTATATCTCAGTAGTTCATTATTTATTTTAGCCCTTAATTTTTCACGAATTTATTTCTTAGCTTTGGCAATAGGATTTTTAGTTTTGATTTACCAGCACGCCTGGAAAAAATGGTTAGTGGTTTCTACTGCCAGTGCGTGTCTATTAATTTTAATTTTTACCGGCACCCACCTGTTGGCCAGTCGCGGAGTTTCAAGTGGTTTAGAACTTTTAGGCGTCCGTGTTAGTGGTACCACGGCTCCAACCAGTGATGTGAGCGGAGCAATTCGGTTAGCAATTTTACCTGATGCCCTACGACAAATTAAAGAGCGCCCGTGGTTTGGCTCAGGTTTAGGGGCAACGATTAGGTATACTGATCCAGCCACCAAAGAACTCGTCACGCGCACGCAATTTGATTGGGGTTATTTAGAATTGTTGGCTGAATTAGGAATTGTTGGCACACTGGTGTACTTTATTTTCTTTGGTACTGTAATAAAACAAACAGTATTAGCTGGTTATGGTAACAATTTACCAAATCCGGTGGTTCGTGGCTTATTAGCTGGCGCGAGCGCACTCGCGGTGATTACCATTACCACCCCGGCGCTGTTACATGGTTTTGGTATGCTCTATCTGGTTATGTTGCTTACCATAACTTCACACACAATAAAAAACACGCCTTAATTAAGAGCGTGTTTGGTTACAATTATTTTTTTCGCTACCTCATATTTTTTCACTCGTGAATATATTCCTGGTAAATATTTCCACGGCGCATGATACGCACACCGTGGTAACCAGGTACTCATAGTGCCCCCGGTTTCTATTGAAAATAAACATACTGGCACATAGACGCCAGTTTTATTTTTACTAAGCATAGTCAACCACAAATCCCAATCTTGAAATTTAATCAAACTCTCATCAAAGCCTGGAAAATCTTCACACCGAATCAATGCCCCAGTAGTAATATAATTATTTTTTCGCAAAGCCTCGACCGAAAAAGGTTGGGCGCGCATTAGTTTTTTTCCAAATGTAAAATCACAATAGGCGTAACTTTTAGTGAGATTTTTATCCAAGGCTGATTGTAAGGTACTCAACAATTCTTTTTTAGCCACCACATCTGCATCCCAGAAAAAGACTAATTCACCGGCTGATTTACTAAACCCAAAATTACGCGCAGCTGGCGCCCCTTTATTTTCTTGTCTAAACAATCGAACTCTACTCAAAAGGTGTTGAGGTACAGTAATTGCCGGCACGCTGCCATCATCTACCACAATAATTTCAATATTGGGATAATCTTGCACCAACGCCGAATCTAATGAATGCGCAAAAATTTCTGGTCGATTATACACCGGAATAATAATACTAATCAGCGGAAGATTTTGATTCACATTATAATTTTGCTAATTCTTCACGGACGACCTGTCGATCATCCCACGGAATTTTTTGACCATGGGCCACAATCATCGCTTGTTCACTACCCTTTCCGGTAACGAGAACTAAATCACCTGCTTGAGCCAACTGTAAAGCCTGAGCAATAGCCGCTCGGCGATCAGCAATAATAAATAAATTTTCATTATCTTTTTTACCGGTTCGGCGCACAGCATTGGCCACATCAGTCATAATGATCGCTGGCTCATCATCATACGGATCTTCGTCAGTAATAATACAAATATCCGCGGTTTTTCCGGCTAGCTCTCCCACACTAAACCTTCTGGAAACATCACGCCCACCACCAGTGGAACCAAATACTTGAATAACTCGTTTTGGTTTTAACAGGGCGGCAACCGTGTGTAGAGCGGTCATAGCCTTTGGCTCAAACGCATAATCCACAATTACTTTAAACCCGTATTTTTCTGCTTCGGGAATAAATTCATTGCGACCAGGGGCATTTTCTAAACGACTAATGGCGGGTTTAAGTATATCCCAACCAATGCCGAGGGCGCGACAGACAGTGGCCGCAGCCATAATATTAAATAAATTATGTTCTCCGTACATTGGAGCAGTAACTGCTTGATCATCAATCACTCCGCGCACACCATCGGCCGTACTCCCGGCTTCTGACAAAATAATTTTTTCTACAGAATTTATATTCTGCATGACCGGACTATTTTTTCCAAAAATAATTTTTCGGGCGACCCCAGTTTGCAAAAATTCTGGCGCTTCGGTTGTATCACCATTAATCACAAAAGTTTTTTCTGTTGGTGTCACATTTTTTTTATTTTTACCATACACCGCAGCGCGCCTAAAAATATTTAATTTTGCTTGCTTGTAATTTTCATACCCACCATGTGCTTCAATATGTTCCGGGTACAAATTTGTCAGCACCATCATGTCATACGCAATATAGTGATTGCGGTATTGTAATTGTCCTTCAGAAGTGGTTTCCACAATCGCAATATTGCATTTTTTATCCACCATTTCGCGTAAATATTTTTGCGTGGCATATTTACCCAACATGGTCATTTTTTGATCATTTAATTTATTTTCACCGGCAATATAAAAATCAATCGTAGAGAGTGAACCCACTCGGTAGCCAGCTGATTCGAGTAATTGGCGAAGTAGAAAAACTGTGGTGGATTTACCGCTGGTTCCCGTTACCCCAATTACCAACAATTCATGAGACGGATGATGATATTTAAATGCCCCATACCAAGCAAACCACCAGTGACGGAGATTAAGAATTTTTTTTGGTATATATTTTTTTAATTTCATATTGACAAAAAGAGAAAATTGTGGTATTGGTGTGCGCAGGAGGGACAAGGGAAAATGGACGAAGAGAAAAAAATCGCCGATCACACCGTTCAAAACACTCACCAGACTTTTGGTGAGCTGCCGCCATTTACCTGTTTCCGGTATAATGGTCGGCTATACCGGAAGTCCGGTAAAAAAACCGCTATCCCGCTTGGCGGGCCAGACCGTGTTCTCAACGGCCGAAAAGCGGTTCCGTTCAAAGCCGACCTGATCATTGACAACTAACGAAGTATACCAAAAAACCCGTTAAAAGGGAGGGGCCCATGACCTGGTCCAATACCTTCAATTTCTGGCTGTTTACTGCTCTTTCCTTCGTTGCCGGGATGCTCCTCAGAGCTTCCGGCGAACAGCCGTCGCCCGACTGGCTGGCCTGGCTCATCACTACCACAATCGTCGTGGGCTTCTGCCTGACCTGGTGGTTCAGCCGGTGCCTACTTCGGGCAGCCACGGTCACGATCACTTCCATTTTTCTGGGGTATCACGAGGTCCTTGGAGTTTACCTCGTGTTTACCTCGGTTCTGGTGATTCTCCTCAAGAAACCCACACCGCCACCCGCTCCACGTCTGCCCTCCATGGCACCGCGCGACCCACCACTGAGGCACTAGGGCCGTTGAGAATCATCTCCGGCCCTGGTCCTTCCCCTTTCGCCACCCGGCGTTTTTTTATTTTTGTAAAGAAGTTTCATACACGATTTGTTCTAAACGATGCATGGCTTGTTTAGCTTGATCAAATTTGGTCCGTAAATAACTCGTTAAATTAAATTCTACCAATTCATTTAAAATCAAAGTGGCCGCAGTTGCGCACTCAGCCGCTAGCGTAAAATCACGCGCAGTAGCTGCTTTAATGGCGTAGCGCTGTAGCTCACCCGGCACATCACATAAACCGGCTACATAAATATCATTAGTAATCGTTAAACCTTTAATGGCGCCGATTTTTTTAGTGGTAATAAATTGACGGAAAAGTTCAGCTTCCACAAACTCTTCTAACCCGGCTTGATATGAGCCTTCAGTAAACAGCCCCGGGTCTTTTTTAGATTGTTTTTCCAATTGAGTGAAAATTTTCCGGGCCGATTCTAATCGTTCCTCTGCTTCCCGGGCATCACCTCGCTGGAGGGCAAAAATGGCTCGTTTAGCCTGATGTTGGGCGTCTCCGCTCTGTTTGATTACTTCCCGGCGTTTGGTGGCGTAGGCTAACTGAGCGGCCTTGAGGGTACTAAATAGCTTTTTATCCACAGATACAGTCATAATCAGGAAAGTTATTGACGATTTAATGAGATTAGTATATCATATTGCTTGACTCGCCGAAGTTTTAACCGAGGCAGTCATGACCTGGTAGCTCAGCTGGTAGAGCAGTAGCCTTTTAAGCTAATGGTCGCGGGTTCGAACCCCGCCCGGGTCACTGATTGGGATTTCTCATTTTGAGAAGTCCTTTTTTGTTGAAAGACTAGCGATAATTTTGGTGTTCGATCCAAAATTTCTTGATAGGTCGGTAACTCTTCAAAAACAAGACCAAATAATGCCTGTTGTCGGGCTATATTCTGCTTATCTAAAAGCAATTCTTCAAGGTGTTCGACCAAATAGTTGGCACAATTAATAAAGCTCTGAATATCACTCTCAGTTACATCAGATTTCTGTTTAAACTTTTCAGCATTAACTATCTCCTGATCAACCCCTTCAATT